>JAHKKM010000025.1 GCA_020027645.1 Pseudomonadota bacterium | reverse complement strand
ACGACGTATATCCTGGAGCGCGCCGAAATCGCGGGCACGCTGGTCGTCAATCGTCCGCAAAGCCTGCGGGACATCAATGAGAAGGCGTATACCGCCTGGTTTCCGGAATGCTCGCCGGTCACGCTGATCACGCGCTCCATGGCGGAAATGAAGGCATTCCTCAAGAAACACGGACGAATCGTCGTCAAGCCACTACACGGAATGGGTGGCCGCTCCATTTTTGTGGTGACAAACGGAGACAACAACGCCAACGTGATCTTCGAAACACTGACGGACTATGGCCAACGTTTTGCGATGGTACAGGTCTATATTCCGGAAATCGCGCAGGGTGACAAGCGCATATTGCTGGTCGACGGTGAACCTGTTCCCTATGCCCTGGCACGAATTCCGTCAGCGGATGACAACCGCGGCAACCTGGTGATGGGCGCCGTGGGTGAAGGCCGCGAGCTCAGCAAGCGCGACCGGTGGATTTGTTCGCAGGTCGGTCCGGTATTGCGAGATCGTGGTGTGCTGTTCGCGGGCCTGGACGTCATTGGCGACTACCTGACAGAAATCAACATCACCAGCCCGACCGGAATGCGCGAGCTGGATCGACAGTACGGCCTGAACATAGCCGGCGGCCTTTTCGATGCGATCGACCGTCACTTGCGGCAGGCCGCGAAACGCAAAAAGTGAATGAACGGCAGCGGAACTGCGTCTCATTGCCATGTTTGACAAGAGCGTAAACTGGGCTTTCTGGTGAAACAGCGAAGATAACTGGATCAGTGATTTTCGCTGTTTACTTGCGATCTGGGCTTTAATTAACTCTTTAAAGACTTGATTATCGTCAGGATTTCCGTGTGATAATGCGCGCGTCATGGCGCAGGTTTTGGGCCGCGGTCTGGAAATGGCTGAAATAGCAACGCAAAGCGATGATTCCGGGTTGAACTTCGGGCAGCCGCAACTGCATGCCGTGGCCCGTCCCGATCGCCTGCCGCCGATGCTGTTCCTGGCTGCGCTGGTCCACGGCATCCTGATTATCGGCATCACCTTCAACGCCGTACTGGGCAACGAGTTCAAGGACGCCATATCGCTCGAGGTCACGATCGTCGCCAACCCGGATCGACGTATCGAGGCGCCCAAGGAGGCGTCGTACCTTGCGCAAGCCAGTCAGCGCGGGGCCGGCAATACGCAGGACGCCACGCGCCCGAGCGCACCGCAGCAAAGCGACTGGCCATTCGCCAATCCGGGTGCTGCTGACGGAGACAGCCTGCTGGATGCGCATTCTAACGACAGTGTCGCCGATCAGCTTATTGCTACGCGACGTGATCAATCGCTGGAGATAAGCGACCATCCGAGGGACCAGCCGCAGCCCGACGAGAGCACGGCGATCGCCCTGGAAGCCGGCACTGAAACAAGCCTTCCATTGCCACGCGATGACGAGGCCAACTTGCGCATACGTGATGACAATCCGCGCCAGCTGTTGACCAGTGTCGATACCAAGGAATCGACTATTGCAGGCTACCTGGACCGGTGGAAACGCAGAATCGAGACCATCGGTGTGAATTATTTTCCGGATCGTGGGATCACACAGGGTCTTACCGGGAGTCCAACACTCGAAGTGACCATCGATGCTTCAGGCCAGCTTGGCGAAGTCATCGTCCGGAGCAGTTCCGGCTCGAAGATCATCGACCAGGCAGCACTTAACATTCTTCACCGGGCGGCACCCTTCGAACCGTTTCCGGAAGCCATTCGCATCGATTTCGATCAGCTTCGGTTTGCCTACAAGTGGAAATTCTCCGAAGTTGGTGCAGAAACCACTGCCAGCACCAACTGACTCCCGGCTCGACTTGTGCCCGGTGTAGCCAGGGCTGATACTTGGTGCATGGATTTTGAGGGTTCTCTCAGCAACCAGCTCCTGATCGCCATGCCTGGCATGTCCGATCCCAATTTCAACAGCACGGTTACCCTGATTTGCGAACATAATGCCGACGGCGCGCTCGGTATCGTGATCAATCGGCCCTTGAGCCTGAATCTCGGCGGTTTGCTGGCTCAACTTGATGTCAGGAATCCCAGTCCTGAGGCCGCCATGATCCCGGTAATGAACGGTGGTCCGGTGGCTCGCGAACGTGGCTTCGTGCTGCACGAACCAGGCGGAGCTTTCGAGAGCTCAGTCGGCGTCAGCGGCGACATCCAGCTTACGCTGTCGCGCGACGTCCTCGACGCCATCGCGGCCGGTCGTGGTCCGATGAAGTCGCTGGTCGCACTTGGCTATGCGGGCTGGGATGCGGGTCAACTTGAATCCGAAATGCTCGAAAATACCTGGCTCAGCGTCCCCGCCAGCAGGGAACTCGTTTTCGACGTGCCGTTTGCGGATCGCTGGAGCCACGCAGCGCGTACGCTGGGTATCGACATCAGCCGCGTATCGACCCATGCCGGGCACGCCTGAGCACAAACCGGAGACCATCATCGCCTTTGATTTCGGGCTGCGACGCATCGGTGTCGCAGTCGGCCAGCAAGTCACAAGGTCAGCGAGCGCCATCGGTGTCGTAGCCAACAGTTCAGCTGGTCCAGACTGGCAGAGCGTCGACCGCATCATTGCCGACTGGCGGCCTGCAAGGCTTATCGTCGGAGTGCCATCGCATGCGGATGGAACACCCTCCGATTTCACTGCCAGGGTCCTGCGGTTCATGGACGAGCTGCGGCGTTACGGCAGGCCGGTGGAATCGACAGACGAGAATTTCTCCTCACGGGAAGCCGGCCAGATGCTGGCCGCACAAAGGGCACTGGGCCTGCGTGGCCGGGTCCGAAAGGAGAACATAGACAGCACCGCAGCGGTACTGATCGCCGAGCGCTGGCTGGGTAAGGCCGGGCCGGGAAATCCAAGGGAAAACGGCACGAATCTCGTATAAGATGCGCGCGCCATGCCTGTAACTGAACTCTTCGAACAAGCGCCGGTCATCGACGACGCGCGTTTGCAAATGAGCGGGGCCGGCCGCTTGCGGCATCTTCTCACGCTGAAGGGGCTGAAGCGCTCCATGCTGACCGAGCTACTGGACCAGTCTGAAGCATTTCTCAGCCCGCTTGGCAATGTTCCGGTGCGCTCGCGAAGTCTTGCCGGCAAGACGGTAGCGAATCTTTTTTTCGAACCCAGCACACGCACTCGCGCATCCTTCGACCTGGCAGCCAAGCGACTCGGTGCCGACGTACTCAATCTTGATGTCAACATGTCGTCCCGGAAAAAGGGTGAAAGCATTCTGGACATGATCTACACATTGCAGGCGATGCAGGTGGACATTTTCGTTGTGCGCGACGCGAGTGCCGGAGTACCAGCCTATATCGCCAGACATGTCCTGGATCACGTCAGTATCCTCAATGCCGGCGAGTCCGATGTGTCACACCCAACGCAAGGCCTGCTTGACCTGCTGACCATTCGGCAGTGCAAACAATCTTTCGAAAAGCTGATCGTTGTCGTAGTGGGTGACATTGCGCATTCGCGGGTCGCACGCTCCCTCGCCAGTGGACTCGCAACAATGGGAGTCGGCGAGTTGCGCCTCGTGTCGCCAAAATCACTGGCGCCGGATCCAGCCGATTTTCCGCGCGCTCGCATCCTGCACAAACTTGACGATGGCATCCGCGGCGCCGACGTCGTGATGGCACTGCGAATTCAGCGGGAGAGAATTGGCAACCTCGACGGCATTCCGGGTATAGACGAATACTTCGCCAACTTTGGCATCAGTCATGAACGCATGAAGCTTGCAGCGCCAGACGCGATCGTCATGCATCCGGGGCCAATGAATCGTGGTATTGAAATTGAGTCCAGCCTGGCCGACAGCCCCAGTTCGATGATCACGCGCCAGGTTACCAACGGACTGGCAGTGCGCATGGCAATTCTGGCCGCCGTTTCCCGTACCGTGGACACGCGGTGAGCCCGAGCGGACTCTCTCCAACCACGCAAAGCCAGCGTGGGACCCTGTTCGTCGAGGAAGCTGTTGTCACCGAAACCCGGCACTTTGCCGGCGATCAGTTTGTGCTGCGCCTGCACTCACCGAAATGCGCTGCGGCTGCGACGGCGGGTTCGTTTATCCATTTGCGCTGTGATGAATCGTTACCAATGCGACGGCCACTGTCGATAATGCGCGCAGATGCCGGGCAGGGCTGGATCGAGATTTTGTTCAAAATTGTCGGGGAAGGGCTGAAGGCGCTCGCGCAAAAGCAGGTTGGCGATACGCTGAGCAGCATAGGGCCGATTGGCAGGGGATTCGCTGTCAGCGAAGGACGGCAGCGCGCCGTCTTGCTGGGCGGCGGTGTAGGCATTCCGCCAATGATATTCCTGGCAGAACAAATGCATCGCCAGGGGTGCCGGCACCTGCCAGTGGTTCTGATGGGCTCCGAGCTGCCCTACCCGTTTGCCTGCCGCCGCTCCCGGCTGCCTGCCGACTGGCTGGACAAGGATACCTCGCAGACCATTGGCTCACTGGAAGACAAGGGCATCTGTACGCGGCTGGCGAGCCATGCGGATTTTTCGGGCGTGTACCGCGGCTATGTTACCGACCTTGCCCGGCAGTACCTCGGGTCACGAAGCGCCTTGGAACTTGCCGAAACGGAGTTGTTTGCCTGTGGCCCGACAGCGATGCTTCAGGCTGTTGCGAAGCTGGCCAGGGAATTCGGCCTGCCGTGCCAGATCTCACTCGAGGAATACATGGCCTGCGCTGTCGGTGGCTGTGCAGGTTGTACCGTACGCATAACCACCAGTGAGGGGCCGGCAATGAAACGTGTCTGTGTCGACGGGCCAGTCTTCGAAGCGAGCCAGGTCTTTCCCTCCGCGTAACGGGCAACGCCCGGAGAAGGGTCAACCGCCGAAGTTGACCTTGGCCTCGAGGTTGGCGCGGGAATCGGCATGCACCATCGCCTCCTCCAGCGTGATCGTGCCCGCCTTGTAAAGATTCAGCAGCGCGTCGTCGAAATTCTGCACGCCCTTCTCACTGCTGTCCTTCAGGGCTTCCTTGACTGCTGAAATGTCGCCTTTCAGGATCAGGTCCTTGATGTGCGGAGTATTCAGCATCAGTTCGATTGCCGCCACGCGCTTGCCCGTTCGCGAGCGCACCAGCCGTTGCGAAATTATGGCGCGGAGGTAATGCGCCAGGTCCATGAACACCTGCGAGTGCTGTTCCTGCGGAAACATGTTTATGATCCGGTCGAGAGTTTCCGGCGCGTTATTGGAGTGCAGCGTCGCAAGAACCAGGTGACCGGTACCTGCCATATCGATTGCGGACTGCATTGATTCGCGATCACGAATTTCGCCGATCTGAATGACGTCGGGTGCAGCTCGCATCGCGCTTCTCAATGCCCGCCCGTACGACTTCGTATCGAGTCCTACTTCACGCTGATTGACTATCGACTGTTTGTTTGGGTGCAGAAATTCGATCGGATCTTCGACAGTAATGATGTGCGACGAAGTCTTCTCGTTGCGATGATTGATCATTGCCGCGAGCGTCGTCGACTTGCCATTGCCGCTCGCACCGACCATCAGCACCAGGCCGCGCTTCAACATGACCAGATCCTTGAGCTGATCAGGCATGCCCAGATCATCCAGATTGGGCATTTCCGCGGTAATGTAACGCAGCACCATGGCGACATTGCCGCGTTGGTGAAACACGTTTACACGGAATCGGCCCAGTCCAGGTTCGGAAATTGCGAAGTCAACTTCGAGTTCCCGGGTAAACTGATCAAGTAACTCCTCCGTCATCAACTCGATCGCGGCCTGCTTGACCATTTTGGGGGTCATCTCAAGCTTGTTGACGGGCATGATCTTCCCATCGATCTTGATTTTCGCCGGTGCAAACGGCGCAAAGAAAAGGTCGGAGGCCTTTTTTTCGACCATCAGCTTGAATAGCGGTTTAACGTTCATCCATTTGCCTCACGTAACCTCTGGCCGTGCTCAGAAAGTCCGAGCTGTGTCCTCTTCCAGGATTCTGAGGCTTTCCGTCTGATGATCGGCAAGCGAGGAATCCCGTTTGCTCTCGAGTTTGACGCGTAACCGGAGTTCGTTCTTCGAATCCGCGTTGCGCATCGCTTCCTCATACGAGATGTGTCCCTCTTCATAGAGCACGAACAAAGCCTGGTCGAATGTCTGCATTCCAAGACGAGTCGACTTGGCCATGATTTCCTTGATCTGCCCCACCTCTCCTTTGAATATGAGGTCGGCGATCAATGGCGTATTCAGCATGATCTCCATGGCCGCGATGCGGCCAACACCGCTCTCCCGCGGAATCAGCCGTTGTGATACGAACGCTCGCGTATTGAGCGAAATATCCATTAGCAGCTGTGTACGGCGCTCTTCCGGGAAAAAGTTGATGATTCGATCGAGTGCCTGGTTCGCACTGTTCGCATGCAGGGTCGCGAGACACAGATGCCCGGTCTCGGAAAACTGTATGCCGTACTCCATCGTCTCGCGATCCCGGATCTCGCCGATCAGGATGACGTCCGGCGCCTGACGCAGCGTGTTTTTCAGTGCTGCATGCCAGGACTCCGTATCCACTCCGACTTCACGCTGCGTAATAACGCAACCCTGATGGGGATGCACGTACTCCACCGGGTCCTCGATGGATACGATGTGGCCCTTGGAATTGTGGTTGCGGTGTCCGATCATTGCCGCGAGTGTCGTGGACTTGCCTGAACCTGTGCCTCCCACAACGATGACCAAGCCACGCTTGTTCATCACCACATCCTTCAGGATGGGCGGCAAATCGAGATCCTCGAGTGTCGGGATCTCCGTCGTGATCGTACGGAGCACGGCCCCGATCATGCCCTGCTGGATGAATGCACTGACGCGAAAACGTCCGATGCCCTGCGGTGCTATTGCGAAATTGCATTCCTTTGTGGCATCGAACTCCTTGATCTGTTTGTCGTTCATGATGGAACGCACCATGATCGCCGACTGATCTGCCGTCAACGGCGTGTCCGTTGCCTTATGTATCGTGCCATCGACCTTGATCGCGGGCGGAAACCCAGCGGTGAGAAAGAGGTCGGAACCGTCTTTCTCGACCATCTTCCGTAGCAAATTCTGGGTTAACCGTACCGCTTGTTCGCGTTCCATTGTCCTGTCACTCCTCTCTCGACTTCCGGCGTCATTCCATTTGCCGTCAGAAGTTCTCTTTAGTTACCGCGCGGTATCGTGCCTCTTCCTTGTTGATGAGGCCCTTCGTCATCAATTCGTGCAGATTCTGGTCGAGGGTCTGCATGCCGACTGCGCTGCCGGTCTGGATCGATGAATACATTTGCGCGATCTTGCCCTCACGAATAAGGTTTCGAATGGCCGGTGTGCCAATCATGATCTCGTGCGCGGCAATTCGTCCGCCACCGATCTTTTTCAGCAAGGTCTGCGAAATTACCGCACGCAGAGACTCCGACAGCATGGCACGCACCATTTCTTTTTCGGCCGCCGGGAACACATCGACGATACGATCGATGGTTTTTGCCGCAGAGCTGGTGTGCAGGGTGCCGAAGACCAGGTGTCCGGTCTCTGCGGCGGTCAATGCCAGCCGGATCGTCTCCAGGTCACGTAGCTCACCCACCAGGATGACATCCGGGTCCTCACGCAGTGCCGAACGCAGAGCTTCGTTGAATCCCAGGGTATCGCGGTGCACTTCGCGCTGGTTGATCAGGGACTTCTTGCTTTCGTGCACGAATTCGATTGGATCCTCGATCGTAAGTATATGGTCCGGCTTGTTATCATTGACATAGTCGACCATGGCAGCGAGTGTCGTCGATTTGCCGGATCCGGTCGGTCCGGTCACCAACACGAGACCACGGGGGTGCATTGAAACATCCTTGAATATCTTTGGCGCGCCCAGGTCGTCCAGCGAAAGAATCACGGAAGGAATGGTCCTGAAAACGGCGGCTGACCCACGGTTCTGGTTGAACGCGTTGACGCGAAAACGGGCCAGTTTCGGAATTTCGAAGGAAAAATCGGTCTCGAGAAACTCTTCGTAGTCCTTGCGCTGCTTGTCATTCATGATGTCGTACACCATGCTATTGACATCCTTGTGGGTCAGCGCTGGCATGTTGATGCGCTTGATATCGCCGTCGACGCGAATCATCGGCGGTACGCCGCCGGAAAGGTGCAGGTCGGATGCGTTGTTTTTCACCGCAAACGACAACAGCTGGGCAACGTCGACAGCCATAGATCTCCCTCAGAAACGATGGTGGCCGGACTTACCATAACCCGGCCTGTTGGCTGCCTAGTATAGCCGAGCACTCGGGGCAAAACGTGATTGGAGTCACGGAAAACTTTCGGAAAATCCAAGATTTGCTGACTAAAGCGACGGTCGATGCTGGCCGTCCGCCGGGCTCGGTACAGCTGCTTGCGGTAAGCAAGCTGCAGCCCGTGGAGGCGGTCCTCGAGGCGGCCCGAAGCGGGCAGCGAGACTTCGGTGAAAACATCGTCGGCGAGGGTTTACGGAAAATGTCCGACGCCGGCCGGGACGACCTGGTCTGGCATTTTATCGGCCATTTGCAGGCCAACAAATCGCGTGCCGTGGCCGAGCATTTCTCCTGGGTCCACACCGTCGACCGGCTGAAGATTGCCGAAAGACTGAGTCAGCAGCGACCCGCAGGCGTCGATCCGTTAAACCTATGCATCCAGGTGAACATCGATGACGAGGCGAGCAAGTCGGGCGTCGCGCCAGCTGCCCTGCCAGAGCTTGCACTGGCCGTTGCCGCACTTCCGCGCCTGCGCCTGCGGGGCCTCATGTGCCTGCCGGCCATCCGGACAACATTCGAGGAGCAGCGCAAGCCATTCGCCCGATTGCGAGAACTCAGGGACACTTTGGCGGGTCTGGGCCTGCAACTCGACACCCTGTCGATGGGCATGAGTTCCGATTTTGTCGCAGCGATCCACGAAGGTGCGACAATTGTTCGCCTTGGAACAGCGCTGTTCGGCCAGCGGAACCAATGATGGGTTGGCCTCCCACTATCCAGGGCAACGGGACGTACGCTTGCGGAAATGAGCTGATAATCGAGGTACGACAATGATCAAGACCAGGACCGGGCTGATCGGTGGCGGCAACATGGCGCGTGCGATTGCCGGTGGACTGTTGCGTGGCGGAATGCATGCGAACAATCTGTTGATTGCCGAGCCACGTTCCGAGCAACGCGACCTGCTCAGAAACGAACTGCATGGTGCGCTGGTAACTGACAGCAACGCCACAGTTGCTACACAGTCTGAGACCCTGTTGTTTGCCGTTAAGCCACAGATACTGAAGTCCGTTTGTGAAGATCTTCGCGACATCGTGCAACAGCGCAAACCGTTGATCATGTCCATCGCCGCCGGCGCACGAATCGATGACATCGACTCATGGCTTGGCGGCGGCCTGCGCGTTGTCCGGGTCATGCCAAATCAACCGGCCCTCATCGACCAGGGCATCTCGGCGCTGTTTGCCAATGCCCGGACAGATTCCGCGGGTCGTGCGATGGCGGAAAAAATAATGTCGGCCGTCGGCGAAGTCGTCTGGATGGACAGTGAATCGAGAATGGACGCAGTGACCGCTGTATCCGGCACCGGCCCGGCGTATTTCTACCTGCTTATCGACGTGATGATCGAAACAGCGATCGAGCTTGGCATCGACCCGAAGACAGCGCGCACGCTCGCGGTTGAAACGGCCCGGGGTGCCACCGCGCTTGCGTCGGCGCAAAACGAGCCGATGTCGCAGATGATCGAAAGGGTGCGCTCTCCCGGCGGAACGACAACGGCAGCATTCGAGTATCTGGAGAAGGCGGATGCCCGTGGTATCTTTGCAAGGGCGATAGTCGCTGCCAGGGATCGGGCGGCAGAACTCGCCAACTCCTGAGGCAGGCAATGACTGTTCGGCAAACGGCACCTCCGAAATGATTCAGGCCCTTATCTTTCTGCTCATACTGATACTCGGCCACGGACTGGCAGCGTTGAAAATTCTTGCTTCACCAATGGGGATGCTGGCGATGGTGGCGGCATCGTTTATCAACCTGGCGATACTGAGCGTCGTCATGTTCATCGCCGCGATCGTGATTCGCGTGATACTGAATCTGGTCGGCCGTTATTTCGGCCCGCTGTCGGATCTGCTTGCCGACATGACCGAGCCACTGCTGCAGCCCATTCGAAAGTACATTCCGCCTCTGGGCGTCATCGATCTTTCGGCGTACATAGCGATCGTGCTTTTGATTGCGCTGAACATGGTACTGACCGACCTTTTGCCAGCGGTTCGCTGAATCCTGATCGTGTCTAGGCCGCACGCCGGCAATAGTCTATAGTGCCGAAGTCAGAGGAATTTCCGTACCGGGGGACGGTTCATATGAAATTCACTACAAGAATAATCACTCTGTCGTTTTTCACCGCTATGTTTGCCTGCGGTGGTCCCGGCGAGAATGCTACCGTTCCGGCGGCACAACCGGCCGGCGCGTCATCGTCTGAAATTGGCAACCACGTGGTTCACTTCAGTGCGCAACTCACCGAGCAGCTGCCTCCCGAGGTTGCCCGGGCGTATGGCATCTTGCGCAGCAAGAATCGCGCCATGCTGAACGTGGCTGTACTTGAAGCTGCGACCGGCAAGCCGGTGACCGCCGATATTACAGTCAAGACCGTGAATCTCAACGGGCAGTTGAAGAACGTTGTGTTGCGCAAGATTCAGGAGCAGGAAGCGATCTATTACATCGGTGAAACGTCCGTATCCAATCAGGAAACCCTGATCTTCGACATCACGGTCACGCCCGAAGGCTCCAGCGAAGCTGCCACTGTTCGGTTTAAGCGACAGTTCTATACGAACTAAGGGGAAATTCGTCCGAATTGCCAAAAAACGCTTTAAAATACGACTAAAACGCAGGTTCCGGCTTACCAACTTAGCGATCTTGTGATATCGTCGCGCAGCATTTTTCACGGGCCCGGCCCGTTTTTTCTTTTTTCGGGAGTTTATTTTTCATGGCAGCAAGCAAGGCACCAACCAAATCCGAAATCTTTGCCAGCATTTCTCAAGACACCGGCCTGACAAAAAAAGACGTCGCCGCTGTATTCGACTCACTGGCGGGTCAGATCAAGAAGAATCTCGGCGGTCGCAATGGACCAGGAATTTTCACCGTCCCCGGCCTATTGAAGATGCGAGTCGTGAAGAAGCCGGCAACCAAAGAACGTATGGGCGTCAATCCATTCACCGGCCAGCAAATGATGTTCAAGGCCAAGCCAGCCAGCAAGGTTGTCAAAGTGGCAGCGCTGAAAGGTCTGAAGGACATGGTTAAATAGTTCGGGGCAATATTCCGTACTTTGCGGCAGATTCAGCGCAAGCGGCTGCATCAATGCCGAAACAAAACCGGGCCGCTCGCCCGGTTTTTTTTGGGGCAAAAAAATCAGAATTAGGGTGACAGTAACCTTAACTCACTTGCTAAAAAGAGCTGGTAATCTGCATTCGCCAGCAGAGTTAAGGTTACTGTCACCCTAATTCTGAGCCCGGTTGCTGTCAATGAAGCTTTCGACCGTGCTGCGCAACTGCACCAGCCGGCCGTGAAAATAGTGTTCGGTGTTATCGAATACCTGGAGTACCGGCCCCGGGCCGAGCGAATTTACCCATTCGATTGTCTCGTTGACCTTGACCAACTCGTCCTTGTCACCTTGTACGATCAACCATGGGCAAGCCGGTCGGGTGCTCATGCCGGCGGCGAAACGTGCCATGGCCGGAGCAATACTGACCAACCCTGCGGCTCCGGTTTCCGCTGCAGCACGAATAGCTATGGCTGCACCGAAGGAAAATCCGCCAAACCAGAGCGGCAGCCCTGCAAAGCGTTGCTGTAGCCAACGGGCGGCTGCCAGGGCATCCTGCAGTTCTCCAATGGCATCGTCGTAACGGCCGTCACTCTTGCCAACACCGCGGAAATTGAAGCGCAGCGCCGCCATCTGACGGTTGACAAAAGCGCGCGCCAGTGTATGCACAACCTTGTTATGCATCGCTCCGCCATGCTGCGGATGCGGATGGCATATGACGGCGTAGCCACGAATTTCCTTGTCCGCGGGTGATTCAAGGACGGACTCGAGCTGGCCTGCCGGCCCGCTCAGCATGAGCAATTCAGTGTCGGGTGGTCTGATCATAATGTTGTTACCTGGCTGCCGCGGGTCCCGGCCGCGCCGTGATCCGCTCGCAGCCTGTGCGATGCGTTTGCGCTGGGCAAGTTTGCTGCGTCCGCAATGATTCACACTGGCCCGCCAACTGTGCTGGCCTGATAGCCCGATATTGCTGTAAAATTATGACCTTATGCGATCTGCTATTTTCAGATCAAATTTCCCGCACTGTCCGGAAGGGCCTCAAATGAACGCCGAGATTGAACTGGAAAACAGCTACTGCGCGCACAACTATCATCCATTACCGGTCGTTCTGACCCGTGGCTCCGGTGTCTGGGTATGGGATGTGGATGGCCGGAAGTATCTGGACATGATGAGCGCCTACTCGGCTGTCAGCCATGGCCACTGCCACCCGCGACTTGTAAACGCAGTTCAACGCCAGGTTGCGCGACTGAATATCGTTTCACGCGCCTTTCACTCGGACACCCTGGGACCGTTTCTCAAGCGTGCCTGCGAGCTCACCGGGCAGGATCGCGCATTGCCGATGAACACCGGCGCCGAAGCAGTGGAAACCGCCATAAAGGCAGCGAGAAAGTGGGCTTACCAGGTCAAGGGTGTTGCCGAGGACCGGGCGGAGATCATTGCCTGCGCAGGCAACTTTCACGGTCGAACCATTGCGATCGTCGCGATGTCCGACGAGCCACAATACCAGAATGGTTTCGGGCCCTTTCCGCCAGGATTCAAACTGGTCGAGTACGGCGATATCGCGGCGCTCGAGCGTGCCATTACGTCGAACACCGCTGCATTTCTTGTCGAGCCGATCCAGGGCGAGGGCGGCATCATTATTCCGCCCGACGGCTATCTCAAGGCCTGTCAGGATCTCTGTCGTCGTCACAATGTCCTGCTGTTAGCCGATGAAATACAGACCGGGCTCGGTCGTACCGGCAAATTCCTGGCCTGCCAGCACGAGGGGGTGGTGCCGGACGGACTGATTCTCGGCAAGGCGCTCGGCGGCGGCATCATGCCAGTCTCCATGTTCCTGGCCCGCCGCCAGATCATGGATGTGTTCACACCCGGCGACCACGGCAGCACCTTCGGTGGCAATCCGCTGGCCGCCGCGATCGGGCTCGAAGCCCTGAATATCCTGGTCGAGGAAAACCTTTCCGAGGCCAGTGCGACCCTCGGAAAATACCTGCTCGAACGCCTGCGCACGCTGCGAAGTCCGCTGATAGCGGACGTGCGCGGCCGCGGTCTTTTTGTCGGCATCGAAATCGACCCTGCACAGGCCCGCGCAAGGCGAGTCTGCGAAGAACTGATGCACCGTGGATTGCTGAGCAAGGAAACGCACGAAACGGTTGTGCGCCTGGCGCCGCCACTGGTTATCAGCCGTGCCCAGATCGACTGGGCCGTTGTACAGATCGACGAAGTACTGAAAATGCTGGAACAGGTTCGCATGGCATCGTAACAACAAGGTTGGACCGCTTATGCCTGAATTCACCGCTGTGACAGTAGCGCTGCTCGCGCTGGTACTGGTCGTGGGCATAGTCCTCGGTTGGGTTTTGCGAGGGGATCGCAGCGCAAAAGAAAAAATTGCCATCAATGCAGGATGGCAGCAGCAAATTGAATCACAACAATCCGAGCATGACCGGCTCGCCAAGCAGAACAAGAGCCTGATGGAGCAGATCAGCCAATACCAGGCATCCATCAAGGATTCAACGTTGCGTGCCAAGGAACTGTCGGACTCCCTCAAGGAAACCTTTCAGCGGCGTGACGACCTTCAGCGGCAACTCAAGGACGCTCGCAGCAATCTCGAGGTGGCGATCGCAGAACGGGACCGGCTGCAGGGGGATCTGCGCAGCAAGGTGGCCAGAGACAATGCGACCGACCAGGCATTGCAGCAAAAGGAGGCGAAAATCCAGCGGCTTACCAGCGAGCTGGCAAACTGGCAGAGCCGGGTTCCGCCACTTGTCGATCGATACCGGGTGCGCGATGAAGAAGCACGGGAGCTTGAAAATGAAGTATCAGTAGCGCGTGCCGACCTTGCTGAAGCTCAGGTCGAACTTAGCGAAGCCCGTGCCCGTCTCGATGAAATGCGCACTGAACTGCGTGACGCTCGCACAGAGATGGACCTGGCTCGCGCCGACCGTGACACGACCCAGTCTGAACTGGAGAGCTCCCGGGCGCGGATAGTTGTCCTGGAAGACGTCATCGGATCGGAACATACGCGAATCGAACCTGTCGATGCTGAAACTCTGCCGAAAGGACTGGACGCGTCGAACGAGCCCCACGATGAGACTGCGGAAAACGTGGTGATCGGGCTCAGGGATCAGATCGACGACGATGCGGTGCCGCTCTCCGCGTGGCTGCCGATTGGCAACGAACAGGATCACCTGCCGATTGACGCACCCGACGACGACGGGCCGTGGGCAAAGGTGCCCGCATCGGCGGAAGATGAGGACAGCGATTTCGATGATGATGAACATCGTTCCGACGGCGCCATGGCGCAAGCGGCAATCACGGCCACGGATGGCGTCGGGAATAATGTACCGCTCCACTCGGAACCGGTCGCCGAACATCCGCCGCGCAGCACGGCATCGGGCAGCAACGCGAAAGAGGACGATGAGGTCGACAACCTGAGGCAAATCAAAGGTGTTGGCCCTTCGATCGAAAAGACCCTGCACAACCTCGGCTTTTTCCGGTTCAGCCAGATCGCGGCAATGACCGAACTCGACATAGAGCGAGTCGCGCGGCAGCTGAAGGGTTTTCGCAGCAGGATTTATCGCGAAGACTGGATCGGCCAGGCACGCATGCTGCAGCAGCAGAAGCACAACAATCCTTCCTGATCGTGTCGTCGGCCAGAATCGTGCTACTCGGAATGGCGCTGGCCGCGCTGCTGGTCGTCAGTCGCGATCCGGCGTCGGGTGATGATGCCAGGGATAATCAAGCTGTGCTGCCTGCGACGCCATACCTGCGTATCAGACGCGATCTATCCGGTATTTCAGTGTCCGGGCAGGTCAGCTCCGTTGCACATGAGGCTATCCTGCGCGACGTGGTCGGCAGACTGGCTCCGGCTGCCGCAGTCTCTTTCGATGTGCAATTGGCCGAACTGCTTCCGCCGGGCTGGGCGCTGGTAACGGAACTCGCGTTGCGCGCAACACTGTGGACTCGTTTCTCGGAGGCAGAAGTGACAGCCAGCGGGGTATCGATAAGTGGCATCACTGCCGATGCCGATGCCTGGGGCGATGCGCGGTCCAGGCTTGGCTTGGCCTTGCTATCCGGCATGCAGCTCGAGACCCGCGTCATCGAACTTCCGTCGCTGCCGGATTACGAAGGCCTTTGCCGCCAGCAGTTCGACGCCGTCCTGAAAACCCGCACGCTTGAATTTCCCGTCACATTGTCGACCCTCGAGTCCAATGCCGAGGCGCTTCTGGACAGCCTGATCGAAACTGCCACCGACTGTCCGGAGGCAATAATATCGATTCGCACAAGTGGCGACGGACCGGAAAGCGTAATTGCCAATCGCATGCTTGCCGAAGCCCGTTTGCAGGTAATCGTTGACTACCTCATCGGGCATGGTCTGCCGCCAACCAGGATCAACGCTTTGCCGGCAGCAGAAAGCGACGCAGCACGCGCGCGACCAGTGTCCTTCGCTGTCAGTTTTGTCGATGCCGCGGACTTCCCGCGCGCAGCGAGTACTCCCAGTCACTGAATGTGCGTTGGCGGGCCCCGAACGGGGATGCGCAGCAAAGTTATTCAGGGGCGTCGGGTAGATCAATCTCCGGCTGCACGCTTTCCGCCCGCGCCAGCTCGACTTCGAAGATCAGCGTGGATCCGGGCGGAATCAAACCGTTACCAACATTTCGGTCGCCATAGGCCATTTCCGGTGCAATGGTCAATTCCCGTACCTCTCCCTCTTTCATGCCGACCACGCCCTGATCCCAACCCTTGATCACGCGTCCCGCACCGAGCGGAAACTGAAAGTGTTCACCGCGATCGACCGAACTATCGAATTTTGCACCCCGTTTGTCGGGAGCCGTTTCGTCGTAAAGCCAGCCGGTGTAATGGACGATGGCAATCTGGCCTGACTCCGCAACAGCGCCCGTGCCTTCCCGCAGGATACGCATGTTCAGGCCTGGCACAATTTCCACTGACTCGACGATGTCGGCCGATCCTGTTTCTGAAACCTCGTTCCCGGACTGGTCGGTCGCATTACCGGCACTGTCCGCGCTGTCGTCCGATTTTCCACAAGCGGTCATCGTCAAAAAAGTGGCAATGCAGATGATCGTGGCTATAACTCTCATTTCTTTCCCCTGGCTGGTCGTCAATAAAGAATCCGTCGGCATCGGCGGGATCAGTCGGCCTTCTTGAAATCCAGCGATGCTGAATTAATGCAGTAGCGCAAACCCGACGGAGCAGGCCCATCCTCGAAAACATGCCCCAGATGCGCATTGCAATTGTTGCACACAACCTCGGTGCGAATCATACCGTGACTTGCATCCCGTACAGTTCTTACGGTTTCGCCGGCGAGCGGCAAAAAGAAACTTGGCCAGCCTGAGCCCGAGTCATACTTGTGATCCGAGCTAAACAGCTTGGCTCCACAGCAGATGCAGGCATAGGTGCCATCTGCCTTGTGATCGACATATTTGCCGGTAAATGCACGCTCGGTGCCTTTCTTCTGGGTGACCAGATACTGTTCGTCGGTCAGCCGCTGTTTCAGGTCCCGCTCGCTTGTCGTCGAATTGCTCATCGGCTTGTCTCTGTAAACGGCTGCCGATTCTAGGCAAGGACAAGCTAGTTTGCACGGGAAACGTGGTCTGCCGCTGGCAACCGGCACGCGGTGGCCGGCACACCGGAGTGTTGCCTTGTGGTACCACATGCGAGACGCCGACAAGTCGGAGACGACGGTTTTATGGCTTGTTCTTCTCGAGATCGACGAGCAGCTTGTTCATTCGTTTTACGTAGCCGGCGGGATTCTCCAGTGGCGCGCCTTCAGCAAGCAGCGCGTGATCCAGCACGATATTCGACAGATCGGCGAATCGCTCATTGTCCGTTTCAGCAGACAGGCGTGCCACCAGTGGATGGCGAATATTGAGCTCCAGAATCGGTTTGGTCTGCGGAACCTTTTGTCCGCTTGCCTCCAACATGCGACGAAGCCGCGGCGCAAGATCCTGTTCGCTTGCAACCACGCAGGCTGCAGAATCCACCAGTCGCCGGCTGACATTGACCGTATCGACACGATCCTTCAGCGTCCTGCGGATCTTCTTGAGCAAAGGCCGATTTTCGTCATCCAGTGCCTTGTCCGCGACCGCGCCGTCACCTTGAGGCAGCTCGAGTTCGCCTCGGCCCACGTCCTGAAGCTTCTTGCCGCGAAATTCCTCAAGGTGGTCGATAATCCAGGGATCGATCCGGTCGGTGAGCAGCAGAACCTCTATCCCCCTGCTCTTCAATTGTTCGAGGTGTGGGCTGGCGATGGCCTTCGCATGACTGTCACCAAGAATGAAGTAGATCCGGTCCTGATCCTTTGGCGCCCGGGACAGATAGTCGTCCAGAGACTGGTCCTGTTTCTCCCCTTCGGATCGGGTGGTTGCGAAGCGCAGCAGGGCAGCCAGTTTTTCGCGATTTTGCGAATCCTCGACCAGGCCTTCTTTGAACACCTGGCCAAAGGCACTCCAGAATTTAGCGTAGCCGTCCGCATCGTTACTTGCGAGTTTGTCCAGCATATCGATCACGCGGCGCGTGAGCGCAGTGCGAATTCCCTCGAGGCTTGCATCCTGTTGCAGCAATTCCCGCGAGACATTCAGCGGCAGATCAGCGGAATCGACGACACCCTTGACGAAGCGGAGATACAGCGGCAGAAACTGGTCTGCCTGATCCATGATGAATACGCGCTGCACATACAGTTTCAAGCCACGTGGCGCATCCCTGTTCCACAAATCGAACGGTGCGGTAGCAGGTATGTACAACAGGCTGGTGTATTGGCGCTTGCCTTCGACTTTGTTGTGGCTCCACGTCAGCGGATCAGTAAAGTCGTGCGACAGGTGCTTGTAAAGCTCACGATACTCCGGGTCACTGATATCGGACCGCGAACGCGTCCAAAGTGCGGTAGCCGAGTTGACCGTTTGTGGCTGGTCTTGCGGCTTCTCGGCATCGGCGAGCGTTACCGGGAAACCGATGTGATCCGAATATTTCCGGATCAGGCTGCGCAACCGCGAGCCGTCGGAAAATTCCACCTCGTCCTTTTTCAGCTGCAGGATTATACGGGTACCACGCTCACTCCGAACAATCGGCGCGATCGAATACTCTCCCTTGCCATCCGACTCCCAGCGAACGCCGTCGCTGTCCGCGACTCCAGCGCGCCTGGTTTCAACGACTACCCGATCTGCAACGATAAAAGCCGAATAGAAGCCGACGCCGAATTGACCGATGAGCTGTGCATCCTTGCGACTGTCGCCAGTCATCTGGCCGAGAAACTCTGCAGTCCCGGACCTGGCGATCGTACCGATATTGTCGATCAATTCCTGGCGTGACATGCCGATGCCATTGTCACTGACCGAGATGGTACGGTTCTTCGCATCGAAAATGATGCGAATCTTCAGTTCTGGATCATTTCCCAGCAGGGCCGGATCAGCGAGCGCAAGAAAACGGAGTTTGTCGTTGGCATCGGATGCGTTCGAAATGAGTTCGCGAAGAAAAATCTCCTTGTTGCTATACAACGAATGGATCATCAGGTGCAGCAGTTGCCGCACCTCCGCCTGAAATCCAAGGGTTACCCTGCCTGCGCCCGTTTTGGCCTCCGCGACGTCGCTGCTGTCTTCCGTACCCACTCAAGGAGCTCCTGATTGTCCCGATTCACGGCCCGCACGGCCGATACCGGACAGGCAATGAAGCACCATAGTGCCAATTCAGGACAAATCAAGTGCCGGGAAGGTCACGGTACGACGCCGTGACAAGGAAGGTCAGCTGGTGGCAGCTGGCAGTTGGTAATCCGGCGGTGAACCTACTACTGCGTGATACAGCAGGCCCGACAGTGCCAGACATGCGGTTGCGAGGGCCAGTGGTGGGTGCGCGATGGCCAGCAAGACACCTGAGGCCGGAAGCAGCGCTGATACCGCAAGTATGAACAGGGTCTTGATTGCCTGGCGGACACGCTCGGCGACAAGAGCCAGTGCGTAAAAGATGTCCTCGATTTCGTCGAGGTACTGGATCAGGCACTCCATCGAAATCTCGTCCCTGATTGTGATTTCGAATTCGTGGCTTTCACGAGCAGACCGGAATCCCTGACCTAGCGGGCAATTGACAATAATGGAGCTGATCGCTTGGTTTCCGTTGCGGCGGATTCGGCGGCTTCCATGGCGTCGACGTTGGTTTTTTTGGCGTGGGCAATCGCACGGTGGAACAATTCCCATCGCTGGCGGGCCGCTTCATTCTTCAGGGCGCCGACCGGAGAATCTGCTGCTGGAGACTTTGTGTCCATACGTCCGTGTTCAGTTCTTGTGGTCCAGTAAGACGAACTATATGCAGCGTGAAAATCAGTCGCCGTGAGGCAAGTCACAGCTTCCCCACAAACTGAAATGACGAGTAAGATTTATTGCAAAACGGAGAACGGGTTCGATTTTTCGCCGGCAATATCGCGCGCTTTGTTGACAGACCTGCAACATAATCTGCTCGGCGCTGCTGAATCAGTGCGTAAGAAAACTAACCGGATTTTTTGCGTCCTGACCGTCGACGCGAGACGGGTGTGGCGAATCTAAGTGTCGGACCAGTTGCGTTTGACCTGTTCGGTCCAGCTGCGGTATCCCTTCCAGGTATAGAGCGTGGGATCGATGCCGCCACGACGCCCTTTTGGTGCCGGCGCTTTCGAAATCCATTTCCGGTATTGCTGCCAGCCATCCTGTTCGCGATCGGAAACAGCTTGCGGATCCGGAACACTGCCGGTGTCCTGGTCTGCGCGGACTTCGCTGTCCCAACCGATATCTTTGCTGTCCTGCATAAGAATCTGCCCGATCCGTCCCTGTGCAAAAATCCTACGCATATACGGACCCGGTTCAAAGGAACTGAGTCACAGACATCGGGGCCATTTTTAATCGATAAATCAGGTATTTACAGTGGCTCTTAACTTAATCGAGAGCCCGGCGCGTTGCGGTCCGTGCAACGGTTTTACTAAACGCAACTGCTTGTCGCGCAAATCACACGACAATCCGATAACAGGGGACATAGTCCCGGCTGACCAGTTTCATTCTGCCGTCAGCAACAAAAGCTTTCAGCAAATCGTCCAGCAGGCCCATGATGCGCGCGGACCCCTGGATTTCGAATGGACCGTCCCGTTCGATTCTCGCCATCGTGTCTTCGCGCACATTTCCGGAAACGATGCCGGAGAACACGCGCCGCAGGTTTGCCGCCAGCAGATGTGGCGGCGCGTCCTCTGCAAGCACAAGCTCTCGCATCGCGGTATGGCTCGCGACAAACGGTTTCTGGAATTCATGGTCGATTTTCAGGCGCCAGTTGAAATAGAACGCATCGCCGTGATGTTTGCGAAATTCGATGACCTGTTTCAGCCCGCTCTGAATCTGTCGCGCGACCTCCTGCGGATCATCGATAATAATTCGATAACGCGATTTCGCCGCTGCTCCTAGCGTGGCCGCCACGAAATCGTCGATATGGCGAAGATACGACTCGCTCTCAGGAGGTCCGGTCATGATGAACGGCATGGGCAGATCGCGGTTATCCGGATGCAGCAGGATTCCGAGCAAATAAAGAACTTCCTCAGCGGTTCCGACGCCGCCCGGAAAAACGACGATACCGTGGCCCACCCGGACGAAAGCCTCAAGCCGTTTTTCCATGTCCGGCATTACCACGAGTGAATTGACGATCGGGTTCGGTGACTCTGCCGCGATGATGCCTGGCTCAGTGATACCGACATAGCGGCCATTTCTGATCCGTTGTTTCGAGTGCCCGATAGTCGCACCCTTCATCGGTCCCTTCATCGCGCCGGGACCACAGCCTGTGCATACATTGAGTTGCCGCAACCCCAGTTCGTAACCGACTTTCTTGGTGTAGTCGTATTCCTCACGGCTGATTGCGTGACCACCCCAGCAGACAACCATGTTTGGCGCAGCCGGCGATTCCAGTACTCTTGCATTTCTCAAGATATGAAAGACCGCGTTCGTGATATTGTCCGAGGTCTTCAGATCGAACCTGCCACTTTCCCGGATCTCGTTGTTGGTAAATACGACATCACGCAATACCGCGAACACTTGCTCACGAATGCCGCGAATCATGACGCCGTCTACGAAGGCTGATGAGGGAGCTCCCTTCAGCGATATCTTCAGACCGCGGTCCTGTTGAATGAAACCCACACTGAAATCGCGGTGCTTTTCCAGCACTGCCCTGGCATCGTCCGTATTTCCGCCGGAGTTCAGAACCGCAAGGATGCAGCGACGCAGCAGCTGATAAAGACCGCCGGCGCCCTGGTTGCGCAGCTGATCGACTTCGACTTGCGAAAGTACCTCGAGGCTTCCTTCAGGCCATACTTCAGCATCGATGGTTTCATCGCTGTCCGGCCGGATGCTTTTGCTGGTGACTGGGTATTGCAAGGCGATATCAGGGTACGATTTCGATTGGAACGTTATTCGGTGTCATCAGCCAGATATCGATCATGTCGGAATTCGAGACGGCAATACAGCCGTTGGTCCAGTCTTCCGAGGAGTAGTATGACCTCGAATAGATCGGCGCGTTCGGCTGGCCGTGAATCATGATTTGCCCGCCAGGGTCGATACCCTTCTGCCTGGCAGCGGCACGATCCGCAGAATTCGGATAGGACACGCGAATGGACAGGAAGAAATCGCTGTCTGAATTCCGCAGATCCAGATAATACTGACCCTCCGGCGTTTTCTGGTCTCCCTCCCGTTCCTTGTCAC
The DNA here is from genome assembly GCA_020027645.1 of Pseudomonadota bacterium. GTDB lineage: Bacteria > Pseudomonadota > Gammaproteobacteria > Steroidobacterales > Woeseiaceae > JAKEGN01. Next base: position 8,924 of record JAHKKM010000025.1, on the reverse strand, counting down.
CCTCGGGCGCCGATCCCAGGGCAATCTGAAACGTTCGAAATGGCTGGTTATTCTTCAGCAGGTGCAGCTGCCTCTTGCCTTTTTCAACAAGCACCTTATCGGCTATAGGAAACTCGCTTGCCACGACCGAAGTGAACGAGGACGGCACGAGCAACGCTGCCAACAGCATGGCGACGACCTGAACCGATCCATTGCTCAATACATGCTCTCTGTTGCTGTCGGACTTCATTCGGAAAGCCTAACAGAGGTCGTGAAGCCTGAAAACGTGACGGCGCACATGTTTTGGAAGAATGACCGGCAATGGCCTCTCGGGTACCGGTTTCAGCCGGCTGCTCAAGATGATTCGTCGATGGTTGAAAGAACAGGAAAGCTCAACTTCGTGCCCGGGTGGACATTGTGCAGGTCGAGTTCCGGGTTGTATTGCCGGAAAAGCCAGACTGGCACATCGTATGTGCGCAGCGACAGTATCCATACCGATTCGCCTTGGCGGACGACGTGTTCGACGGTTCCGCTGATGCGGTGATCACGAAAGAACGCATCCTGCTGTTGGCGGTGCCATGACGTCCGCAGATTTTCAAATGTCTCGACGCTCACAGCGCTGAAGTCGAGCCGGATTCGATGCCCGACCTCGACCGGGGTGCGGAATGCCAGTCCGTTGATATCACGAAGCCGCTGTGTCCTGATCCCGAGCCAGTCGGCATAGTGTCCAAGAGTTTCCAGCGGCTGCACCTCGATGCTCGAGTTGTCGTCGACAGTGTAGTCGCTCGGATCCGACAGCAGTACCGACTGAGTCGGGTCCTGCTCGGGTGATGCAGCATCTTCGATCAATGCACCTTCACTCACCAGCGTCTCGTCGGTGATCGCACCAATCGCCGGGGCCGATGCAAGCGCCCCCGCAGGAGGTTCCGGCGCCAATTCTGCCTCCGGTTCGCGCGCTGGTTCGCGCGCTGGTTCGCGCGCATCTCCCTGCACCGCGGCAACAACTGGAACTTCAGCTACATCTGCGCCCGAATCTGCGCCAGAATCTGCGCCAGAATCCCCGGCAGGAACCATGGCGGCCACTTCGCTCGGGGCTGCGGCCAAAACTTCGCTCGAAACTTCGCCTGGACCTGCAGCCGAATCTGCGCGCGAATCTGCGCGCGAATCTGCGCGCGAATCGTCGCGCGAAACTTCGGCAGCCACAACAACCGGCACAGGACCAGCCGTGGGCAGCCGCAGTCGTTGGCCCGCCCGAATACGATGGCTGCTGTCCAGACCATTAAGCGCAACCAGCGTGCCAACGCTCGTACCGTACTCCGCAGCCAGCGCAGACAGCGTGTCACCTCGCGCTATCGTGTGATAGAGGTCAGGCAGCTGATGTGAATAACGATTGTTCTGTGGAATTGCCGATATCAATTGCGCCATCGGTGCCGCCAGCATCTGTGCCGGAACCCTGATTTCAAAATTCTTCGGCAAGTATTTGCTACCCTGCCAGACAGTTGCCTGCACAGCAGGGTTGTATCTCGCCAGTTCGCGCTCATTGACGCCGAGTGCCACTGCAACGGCGTCGGCCGGCATATAGTCGGGCAGACTTACAAGCTCGTAGTTCACCGGCTTGTCGGGCACCAGTCCTGGAAAGAATTTTTGCGCGTTCTGATCGACTTCCATCGCCGCAAGGAATGCGACGTAAAAATTGCGCGACGCAAAACCGAAGGTTCGTCCGTCGTAGTGGCGCAATATATCCACCAGCGCATTATCGCCATGAACACGCATCGCGCGCCGCACACCGGCCAGTCCATGATTGTAGGCAGTGATTGCCATTGGCCAGTTGCCGGCGATTGAATAGTTATAGGCCAGCAGGCGTGCTGCAGCCGAGGTCGCAATGAATGGATCATTGCGCTCGTCGAGCACGTGGTCCACCTGCATGAAGCGACGACCCGTGCTGCGCGTGAATTGCCAGATGCCTGACGCACCGACATGCGATCTTGCATCGGGATTGTAGGACGATTCGACGTGTGGCAGCGCCGCCAATTGCAGAGGAACGCCGAGTTGTCCGAATTCCTTGTGCACATAATCGCGCCAACGACCGGCTCGCACCAAGCCGTCTCGGAATCGATCGGCAAGACCTTGTTGAAAACGGATCCTGTCAACAGCAGCGCGCAGTTCGACATTGCTCACGTCCGCTGGCCAAAGTTCCAGCACACGTTGTTGTTCTGCGTTCAGGCCGTCGCGCTTGCCGCTCGCAAGCGTGCGCAGGATTGCCTGATAATGTTCGCGGCGGCGCTGTACCTTGCGATTTCGCTCACTGCGTGAAGTCGCAGCCGTTATCGGAAGCATTTCATACACAACCGCCATGTTTCGGTTATCGTGCAATACACCCTCGTTGGTCGAGTATTCGGTGAAAATCGATCGCCAGAAACGAACGTCCGGCTCCAGTTCCGCCGGTCGCGGAAAGAGTCCGTCGTCCGCCTGAACCAGGGTGATTGGCAGGAAAATGAGGACAAACAGGCTTATTAGTTGTCGAAACTGGCTTGTCATTTGCACATTTTTTGTTTTCAATTCAGCAATATGCTCTAAATTATTGAATAGTTCACAGAAATTCAAACCCAGATTGAGTAATTTCACAAGACCTGGCCACCCGGCATGGCCAGACGTCGCGATCAGCCGTATTACGGATTGCAACACCATGAGATCAGCAGGCTCAGCCCATTCCCCAAACTGGCCACTATGGCTGACCATCGGTCTGCTGTGCCTTACCGGACGCCATGCCCTGGCCAGCGAAAACGTGCTGTTGCCTGGCGATGGCAACCCGCAAATGCCGGTTGCCACCGACGAGTCAGCCGTGACACCGGCGGTGGTTCTGGCTGAGGAACCTACCGTACCGTTGCAGGATGCAGTCGACGTCGCTCCGCCCGGACCGCAACCGCTGCACATGCTGGGCGAGGAGGTCCAGCCCGGAACGTCACGGCGTCTTAACTGGATCGCCACTGAACTGTTTGAGGGCGTCCCGGTTTCCACACCGATACTCGTGGTGAACGGCAGCGCGCCCGGGCCGACTCTCTGTCTGACAGCGGCTATTCACGGAGACGAACTCAACGGCATCGAAGTCGTGCGACGTGTCATGCACGAGGTCAGTGCCGACAAACTGGCCGGCCGGTTGATTGGCGTACCTATAGTCAACCTGCAGGGCTTTCGCCGAGGCTCGCGCTACTTGCCGGATCGGCGCGATCTGAATCGATATTTCCCCGGAAATCCGAAGGGCAGCGCTGCGTCCAGAATCGCATACTCCTTTTTCCGGGAAGTCATTGTGCATTGTTCGGCTTTGGTCGACTTGCATACCGGCTCATTCGAACGGGCCAACTTGCCGCAGTTGCGCGCTGACCTGCGCAATCCGGAAATTGTTGCCCTGACCCAGGGTTTTGGCGCGACAGTCATCGTGCATAGCGGTGCGGCAGAAGGAACCTTGCGCCATGCAGCGACCGTAGCCGGTATTCCCGCAGTGACGCTGGAAGCAGGGGGACCGTCCGAACTCGAACTCACTGAAGTCAAACACGGCGTCAAGGGCATCGAGACATTGCTCAATACACTTGGCATGGTACGCAAGACCCGCCTCTGGGGTGATGCGGAGCCGGTCTATTACCGCTCGAGCTGGGTTCGGGCCAATCGCGGCGGCATTCTGCTCTCTGACGTCGGCCTGGGCAGCACTGTTCGGGAAGGCGATTTGCTGGGCACGATTACAGATCCCATCAGTAACGACAGCAGCCGCGTGTACTCGCCGTATTCCGGGCGCGTGATCGGTATGGCACGGAACCAGGTGGTAATGCCGGGTTTCGCCGCCTTCCACCTCGGCATCCAGTCTGATCAGACGCCGAGCGACGATGGTGAGGCCGATGTCGCCAGCGATGAACAGGGCGGCAATGACGACTACGTAGACGGCATGTCGGAGTAAACTCGCGGTTCGCTATACTTGCCGTTACGTCAGTAAAGCACCGCCATGGAAAAAGCCGGGCGCCCGTCGCTCTCCCGATTCTGGACACCTCGTTATTGGCCGTTGTGGCTTGGCATGGGCCTGTTGCGGCTCAGTTGCCTTCTGCCCTACCGATGGCAACTCGCCACCGGCCAATGGTTGGGTCGCATCGCCTGCCGGCTGGCTGGTAAGCGCCGTGCAATAGCTCGAACCAATATCGGCCTGTGCTTTCCAAAGCTGAGCGCTGCAGAGCAGGACGCTTTGACACGGGCACACTTCGAATCACTTGGTGCCTCGATCATGGAAATGGCGCTCGGCCGCTGGGGAAGCATGAAAAAGTTGCTTGCGCTGTGTCATGTCGAGGGTGCGGAGCACGTATGGAAACATGCCGATCAAGGTGTCGGCGTCATCCTGCTTAGCGCACATTTTACGACCCTTGAGATATGCGGGCCTGCTCTGCATAAAGTCCTGCCGCCGTTTGACGCAGTCTACCGTCGCAACAAAAATGCCATGGTGACCGAACTGCTGCGCAGTGGCCGAGAACGGTCAGCACGCAAGACGATTGAAAAGAACGACATCAAAAGCATGGTTCGCAGCCTCAGGGATGGCGTGCCGGTCTGGTATGCGCCAGACCAGGCGTACAACCGAAAACAGTCAGCCCTGTTGCCTTTTTTCAATATACCGTCGATGACCAATACGGCAACCTCGACACTGGCGCGGCTGGGTAACGCGGTGGCAGTCCCATTCTTCCCGCGACGTTTGCCACAGGGCGGTTATCGGCTGACCATCCTTCCGGCGCTGGAAAATTTTCCTGGTGACGACCCTGCAGCCGATACGCTGCAGTATCTCAAAGTGCTGGAGCAGTACATTCGCGAATGCCCGGAGCAATACTACTGGGTACACCGCAAATTCAAGTTTCGGCCCGAACCGCTGCCCGATCTTTACGCCAATCTGGATGCGTCGAAATAACCTTTCAGAAACTGATTCCAGTCCTTCTCACTGTAGTGCACGGCCGGATTGAATTGCCGCAGCTTTCGAAGCGAGCGATGAAAACGCGCAAGATTCTTCTGTTGCCAGGGGCCAGGAGGCAAAAGTCGACCACGATCGAAATCAAGCAGCCATAAAGCGTCGCCGTCATCGACCTGTACGTTCGAAACATTGAGGTCGGCGTGATAAACGCCAGCGTGATGAAAGCGGCAGATGCCGGCGCCGAGCTGCTGCCAGAAATGCAAATCCGCTTCGGAAACGGTCAACCGATCCGACAACGAGCGAATCCCCGGTATGCGCACCGTTATGATGTCGGCGGTATAGAACGGACCGCGCCGAATGTACCGTGCCGCCGCCGGTACGGGCACCGGAAGGCCTCGTGCTCGCAGCTTGGCCAGCAGACGAAATTCGGCGAAACCGCGGCTCGCATTCTCTCCAAGCCAGAAGTAATGCCCCCGAACCATCCGACGGACGAGTCCGCCCCGCAGGTAGCGGCGCAGCACGAATTCGCTTGGGCCCTTGCTCAGGAACAGTGTGTTGCCACGGCCGGCTGACTTGAACGTTCCGGTCACCGGTACCGCTGCGTCCCAGGCCCCTGCCGCAAAAGTGGCGTCGGAAACCTGCGCAAGCACGTCAGCGTCGTATAGGATGGCGCCGTGACGGGTCTTTTCCCGCGATTCCCTCACGGGCCGATCCAAGAAATCGAACTTGAGGGCATTTCGGTGACTTTCGGCGCTATTTCGCGCTTTTTAACCACTCTTTTTACGATAAAGATACGCTTTTGACGCAACAGACCAGCTCCTGTTGTCCGCAAAGTGGTTAAAAACAGACTCTTGATCACAGTATCTTGGCAGAATTCACTGAGAAACCGTCCTGATCAAGGATTTTCGCCACAATTATACACTCAATACCGCATTATTCGAGAAATCATAAATATCGTAGAGGCGCGCCTGAGGCAGACTTTACCGGCATGATTACCGATTTTGATGCCATTTAGCCGCAGCTGACTGGCTGCAGCTCGATCTCGCGCCGACTGGTAACGGCCAGCGCAACGTCCGATAGAAGCAGCCCCAAAATGCCGCCAAGCTTCGCTGTCCGCGGACGCAGCGCCTGCCGTTTAGTCGCGCCGGTCACTGATGAAATACTGCGCACCACAATACGGGCATTTGGCCTCGCCTGTTTCGGCAATAGGCAGGTAGACCTTCGGATGCGAATTCCACAGGTACATTCCGGGCATCGGGCAGGACAGCGGGATGTCCTCCGCCCGGACTTCGTACCTGTGCTGGGCGTTGGCCGGAATCAGATCCTGCTCGACCGTACCTGACCGTGCCATTAGTCGTGCCATTGGCTGTCTCACTTGCGCAGAAATTCCCGATGTACGCGATTATAACAACGTTGACGATGCTGGCCCTGCCATTTCACGGGCCCAGATCGCGCAAACTTCGTCTCGCTCTGTGTGGAATTCATCCATGCCGACCATTGGCGGCTGGCCATCCAGAACGAGCCTGTGCAGCCGCAATCGATAGTCTTTGTAGATTTGTTGCAGACCATGCGCGTCGACCTCATCCAGGCAACCGGCTGCGCACAACGTGCCCAGCTGCCGAACGTTATCCGTATAGTGAATTACCGCCGGGTGATCGGCCGCGCTCTTCAAGACCAGGTACTGAACGATAAATTCGATGTCGCCAATGCCTCCCTCGCCCTGCTTCAGGTCGAATTGTCCGGCGGTGCTCTTGTCGAGTTGCTTGCGCATTTTGCGGCGCATCGTCAGTACGTCGGGCAGGAGCTGATCTCGTCGAATACGGTGCCTGAGTGTATCGCTCCGCACACGTTCGAAATCGCGGGCGACGGTCGCGCTGCCGGCGACGGGCCGGCTACGGAGCAATGCCTGGTGTTCCCACGTCCAGGCATTCGCCTCCTGATAGCGTTCGAAGGCCTCGACGCTGGTGACCAACAGGCCCGACTGGCCGTCCGGCCGCAGTCGCGTGTCAACCTGGTAAAGCATGCCGGAACCGGTTTGGGTGGTAAGAAAATGCACCAGCCGGCGAACCAGCCGCGCGAAAAACACGCTGTTTTCGACGCTCCGCTCGCCGTTCGTCTGTTGCCCGTTTCCCTGCGAGTCGTGCAGGAATACAAGATCCAAATCGGAACCGTAAGACAACTCCATTCCACCCAGCTTGCCGTAGGCGATAATGCCAAAACCGGCCCGACGAGGTCCGTCGCCAGCGTCAAACCAGGGCTCGCCGTGTCGCGAGCTGACATCCGACCATGCGACATCGAGCACGCTGTTCAATACCAGCTCTGCCAGTTCGGTCAGGCGATCGCTTACCTTCATGATCGGCAGCGAGCCGCTGAAATCCGCCACCGCGATGCGAAATATCATGGCTCGTTGGAACTGCGCCAGGGTTTCAATCCTTTGCTCGCTGTCGTGATCATCCATAGCAGAGAATCGCCGATGCAGATCAGCACGCATATCGTCTGCCGACAGTTCCCCTGCGTAACAGCCCGGGTCGATCATCTCGTCGAGCAGTACCGGAAATCGTGCAATCTCGCCGGCCAGAAAGGCGCTGCCCTCGCAAAGGCTGACCAGTCGTTCGAGCACGGCTGGATTTTCATTCAATAAAGCAAGGTATGCGCTGCGGCGGACGATCTGCTCCGAGATCTTCAGAATCCGCTCAAGTGCGACTGCAGGCCGTTTGCTTTTTTTTAGCTGCGGTATCAATGCGGAAATGAAATCGCCTGCTCGCCGCCGGGATACCGAATCGATCTGCCGCATGGCCGGAAGTCGTGAAAACGCTTCCATCACCGATGACAATGCCTCTGGATTGTCGAGGCCCATTTCGGAAAAGCCACCGCTCCAGTCGGCCGCGCTGCTGGCCCCGTCCCATAGCCCGGCGATTTGCTGTGCAAGTTCCGATCGCCCGCTGTTGCTGTCGCCACGAAATGCAATTTCGGAAAATTGTCTGCCTACCTCAGTCCTGTATTTCCGCAGATCGGACTCAAGCTGCTGCCATTCCGGATAACCCATCGCCAATGCAATACGCTGCCGATCCGCATCGTTTTCGGGAAGATCGTGTGTCTGGCGATCGCGAATTGCCTGCATGAAGTTTTCCAGCCGCCGCAGAAATCGATAGGCTTCGGCCAGGGCCGTTGCCGACGCCGATTTCAGGCCACCTCCGTGGGCCAGTTGCGGCAATACGCGCAGCAGCGTCCTCTCCCTGAGTTTGCGATCCGCACCACCGCGTACCAGTTGCAGCGACTGCACGATGAACTCGATCTCACGAATACCCCCGGGGCCGAGCTTGATATTCGATGCAAGCTCCCGACTCCTGACTTCTGCAGCAATCAGTGCTTGCATATCTCGCAGTGACTCGAAAATACCGTAGTCCAGGTATTGTCTGTAAACGAACGGCCGGATGAGGTCCTCCATCAGCTCATCTGCCACTCCGGCGTTGCTGCACTGACCCACGATTCGGGCCTTGACATAGGCGTAGCGTTCCCAGCTTCTGCCGTGTTGCATGAGATAAGCCTCAAGCGCAGCGAGACTGACGACCAGTGGTCCGCTGTCGCCAAATGGTCTCAGCCGGGTATCTACGCGGTACACGAAACCGTGTTCCGTGGTTTCGTCAAGAAGCGCCACCAGCTGACGCGCCCAGCGCGTGAAATACTCGTTTGCGGACAGCTGGCGGCGGCCGTTGCTTTCGCCGTCGGCCGGGTAAACAAAGACAAGGTCGACATCGGAAGAAAAATTCAGTTCCTGCCCACCCAACTTGCCCATCGCCAGCACGATCAGTGACATCGGGCACCCGTCCTTTGCGAGGACTTCACCGAATCGCGTGCCCAGACCGGCCCGGACATGATTACTCGTGCATTCGATCAGGACATCCGCAAGATCCGACAGGGAGGCAAGTGTCGAGGAGAGGTCGGTGACGCCGCCAATCTCGCGCCACAAAATTCCCAGCATCTGGCGGTTGCGAAATTCGCGCAACAC
>JAHKKM010000131.1 GCA_020027645.1 Pseudomonadota bacterium | reverse complement strand
CGCATATCGGATATCGGCTCGAAGTCTTTGTTGAGGGCTTTCGCCGCAAGCTTGAGGTTCTTCTCGTTCCACTGATTGCCGCGCAGTGCTGCCTCGCAATGCGCGGCACGCTTCGGCACCGCGGCCATGCCGCCGTAGGCAATGCGGACGTCCTTTACCCGGTCGCCGTCCAGCAGCAGCCAGTACGCCCCGCAAACTGCCGATATGTCCTGGTCGAAACGCTTGGATACCTTGTAACTCGCGACACGAGCCGCAGGAACGGGCAATGGCAACAGGATTCTTTCGAGGAATTCGCCCGGGCGCAAAGCCGTTTTCTGGTACGCAATATAAAAATCGGCCAGCGGCAAATGACTGGACTTTGCACCGCAACGCAAAATCAGTGTCGTGTCGAGCGCCAGCAACGCCGGCATCGAGTCACCGATCGGCGAAGCGTTGGCGATATTGCCGCCCAGCGTGCCGGCATTGCGTATCGGCGGCGATGCAAATCGCTGGAACAGTTCCGCAAGTGACGGGAAGTGCTGCACGATGACAGACATGGCGTCGGTCAGCGTCACTGCAGCGCCGATTGCGATACTGCTTGCACTTACCTCAATCGTCTTCAGTTCGGCGACGTTGCCGAGGTAGATAATGTTGTCGAGTTCACGAAATTGCTTGGTCACCCACAATCCGACATCGGTACCACCGGCCAATAGCGACGCGGCGGGGTTTTCCTTAATCAGTTGTGCACATTCCTGCAGGGACTTTGGCGCATGGAAGTGCTTTCCGGAGGTCGAGATCGCCAGGCTGTCGGCTTGACGCAGCTTGCGAAGCCTCTTGGTCCGGTCCTTGTCGGCAGGACGACCGGGCGCATCGATCCAGGCGTTGCCACTGCGTTGCATGTCGTCCGCATACATGCGCTGCGCTGCTTCGACGATCGGCTGATATCCGGTGCACCGGCACAGGTTGCCGGCCAGTGCGTCGTCGACCTCGCGACGCGTCGGCGCCTTTTCGTTCTTGTACAAGGCGAACAGGGACATGACGAAGCCTGGCGTACAGAAGCCGCATTGCGAGCCATGGCATTCGACCATTGCCTTCTGTACCGCGTGTAATCCACCGTCCGCGCGCAGGCTTTCGACAGTGAACAGCTCCTTGCCATCGAGGGTCGGCAGGAACTGTATGCAGGAGTTGATTGCGCGCAATGTGAACCCGTCACCCGCTTCATCTGCTTCGGCAACCACCACGGTGCACGCGCCGCAATCGCCTTCCGCGCAGCCTTCCTTGCTGCCAATGCGTTTAAGGTCCTCACGCAGGTATTGCAGTACCGTTCGGGTCGGGTCGCAGTGGCGGACTTCCCGCAACTCGCCATCGAGCAGGAAGCGAATTGTGTCCCGGCTCGCCACCCGATCAGCTACCCCGGTACGTCGAGTAACTCCATGGCGATACCAGCAGCGGAACATGGTAATTCTGGTCCGCCTGCAAGGCGCAGCGGACGACCACATCGCCGAGAAACGGCGGTTCGCCTTGATCCAGTCCCGAGTCGGCGAAATAGCGTCCGACGCCGAATTCGATTTCGTAGCAGCCATCCCGGAAGGTTCCGGCATCCAGCAGCGGCGCATCCGTTCTGCCGTCGGCGTTGGTTACGGCGCTCGCCACAAGGTGGCGGCCGCCATCGAGTGAGAACAGCTTGACCTGAACACCGGCGCCCGGTTTGCCGCGGGCCGTATCGAGTACGTGTGTTGTCAATCGACCCATAAAGCCCCTGAAATTCAAGCCGCCTGCGCTGCGGCTATAGTAGGCGATCTGCACCGGGCATTGCATCCGTTTGCGGCTTGCCTTGTCTCGCATCCGGTTTTCAACGACTTGCCGTCGAGGCCGGCGGCGGGACTGTACAGTATGGAATGCTCTGCCGGCGCCTAGCGCAGGTCCGGCGCGACTGTGTTAGCTTTGCAGCCGGTCAAAGCGCTGCTCCCCGGGGGATACATGAACATCGATTACCTGACACGCCGATTGTTCCTGCAGGGAAGCGCGGGCGCGGCATTTGCGCGTACCGGCATTGCAGGTCTGTTGGCCATTGCGGAAAGCGCCTGCACAGCAAGGGATGAATCCGCCAATTTTGAAACGCTGTCCAGCGACGAGGCGCGCGAGTTTGAAGCGATTGCCGCAAGAATTCTGCCAACCACCGATACGCCCGGAGCACGCGAAGCCGGGGTCATCTGGTTCATGGACAAAGCCTTCGGCTCATTCGGTGCCGAGTACTATGAGGACGCCAGGAAAGGTCTCAGGGAGTTTCAGGCAGCGATCCCGGAAAGCTTTCCCGGCGCACAGGAATTTTCGGATCTCGACGAAGCTGACCAGGACCGGTACCTGCAGACCCGGCAGGATTCCGATTTTTTCCAGCTCATGCGTTCCACTACCATCATGGGTTTCTTTTCCATGAGCCAATACGGCGGCAACCGTGACGACATCGGCTGGAAGCTGCTTGGACTGACCGGCGGGCATGCAGCCTGGCAACCGCCCTTCGGCTACTACGATGCCGAGTACGTTTCACAAACGGATGCTGCAGCAGCACCTGTCCATGGAGACCAACATGGCGACTGACACGCAGGCGTCGTTTCACAACGACCAGGAAGTGGATTTTGTCATCGTCGGCTCCGGATCGGCCGGCGGCATCATCGCAAAAGAGCTGTCGACGAAAGGATTCGACGTGGTCGTACTCGAGCAGGGGCCGTTCCGCAAGGCTGCCGATTTTACCCACGACGAACTGTCGGTTCTTGTTCTGAATGAACTGATGGGCGGGCAGCAAAAAAACCAGCAGACGTTTCGCGACGATGCGAGCAAGGTTGCTGTCGTGCAACCGAATCAGCCGGCGGAATACGCGCAGACGGTTGGCGGCAGCAGTGTGCATTTCACCGCCAACTTCTGGCGATTCCATGAACTCGACTTCAGGGAACGCAGCCTGCTGGGACCGATCAGCGGCACCACTTTTGCCGACTGGCCAATCAGTTACGCGGAACTCGAGCCTTATTACAGCCGGGTGGATTGGGAGATCGGCGTGTCCGGTGTGCCGGGTCCCTTCGATCCACCGCGATCGAGACCGTTCCCGGTACCACCGCTGCCAATCAAGTCCTCCGGCGCGATACTCGAGAAAGGCGCGAAGGCAATCGGCCTGCACGCGCAACCGGCGCCCATGGCAATACTCTCGCAGCCGCACAATGGCAGGGCGCCGTGCATCAACTGTGGTTATTGCATGGGGTTCGGCTGCGAGGTCGGCGCCAAGTCATCGACACTTGCAGCAATGATTCCGCTGGCAATGGCCAGCGGCCGTTGCGAGATTCGCGCGGAATGTGCGGTGTTCCGTGTTGTCACCAGTGACGCCGGGCGCGTAACCGAGGTTCTTTACTACGATCCGGAGGGCAAGGAGCAATCGCAGAAGGCCAAAGCAGTGGTGTTGTCGGCCAATGGCGCCGAAACCGCACGACTGCTTTTGAATTCGGCCAATGCCATGTTTCCGGACGGGCTCGCCAATTCAAGCGGCTTTGTAGGCCGCAATCTCATGTTCAATGGGCATTCGGCGACCGGCGGCCTGTTCGAGCACCCGCTGAACGACTACAAGGGCGTGCAGGTCACGCGCATCATTCACGATTTCTACGAATCGGACCCGGCGCGTGGTTTTTATGGCGGCGGTGGAATCGATGCGCGGCCATTGCTGGTTTCGACGCCAATGATGTTTGCCCTGGCCGGGCTCGCACCGGACGCGCCGACCTGGGGCAAGGATTTCAAGGACAGGATCGCGTACGAGTTTACACACCAGGTGTCGGTCATCGGCCATACAACGTCACTTGCGCTGGACAGCAATAACATCACCATCGATCCGACACACAAGGACCGCTGGGGGCGGCCGTCACTGCGCATGACTTACAAGGATCACCCGGACGACCTTGCTACGGCGAAATTCCTGCAGGGCCATAGCATGCAGATACTCGAAGCCGCAGGTGCCACAAAATCATGGGCATTGCCTGTACACGAGCAGAATGCCGGCGCGCATTTGCTGGGAACCTGCCGCATGGGTGACGACAGTGGCACCTCGGTAGTCGACAAGTATCATCGCTCGCACGACATCCCGAATCTCTTCATCTGCGACGGCTCGAGTCTTGTGACGTCCGGACGCGGCCAGCCGACCATGACCATCATGGCGCTGGCATTTCGTGCCGCAGAACACATTGCTGCGGCCGCGCAGCGAAGCGAGATCTGACCATGCAAATAAACCGACAAATGTCTTTGCTCACAACAGCCGCAATGATGTGCATGGGCTGCCAGCCAGCACAAACTCCAGACGAGGGGCCAGATATGATCAGGGTGCAATACCTCAACATGCCAGGCACAGAAGACCTGGGATTGCCGTTTTCATCGGCAGTCCGCGTTGGCAATACGCTTTACCTGTCCGGAAATCTCGGCAACGTGCCGGGATCCAATGACCTTGTCGCTGGCGGTATTCGTGAAGAGACGCGGCAGACCACAAACCTCCGGCACGCAGCGCATTGGGTGCCAGTGGCCTTGCCCTGAATGCACGTGTCGAGATCGAGTGCATCGCAACAGTCGACTGAAAATCGGGGTCAGACCACAATTTCCGCCAGATCGCGCGGCTCCGGCACAAATTGGATGGAAATTGTGGTCTGACCCCGATTTTCGGAAGCAACGAAGAAGCGCGGTCGCGCCCCTATCTCTTTCTCTCCACCAGCCCATCACGCCGATCTGCCAGTGCCGCAAGTCGTCGTTTGTCGAGCACATCGCCCAACTCGCTCGCAAGAGTCGCATCGTCCAGCGATTGCAGCGCTTTTATCCAGGCATCGCCCAGTTTCAATTCGATGGCGTGCGACCAGGACGGACGGTCCTGCTTCGTTGCGAACGAACTCTGATGCCCGATCAGCATCAGCTGCCAGCTTTCCGGACTGTAAATAATTTCCCTTTGTGACCGCCCCGGGTTGTAGATCAACACGTCAAAAACATACATGGCATCCCATTGATCGTTCAGTGGGCACCACGCGCCTCCCCCCAGGCGGCCGGCGGAACGCTGACTCTCGTTCCTGGACCCTGCCGGAAGCAATTGCAGGCTGCCCGATTCGCCGTTCAGCTCGCGCAGGATTGTGACCGGCACCATACCCAATGACAGCAATTGATCCAGCCTGTACGCGGCAACTTCAGGGACGAAACCTTTGCTTCGTGGCCTTTTCGTAAATACGGCACTCAGGTCGCCAGCCTTTGTTGTCAGTGTGACAATCGTGCGGCCGGTCTCATCGACGGTCCTCGAACGGACTTCACCCTTTGCCAGCGCTGCCGCGACTTCGTCCGCGGTCAGGGTTACGGCACCAAGCCCGACGCTACGCGGGTGAGGCAGGGGCCCGTCAGTTGACGCGCCCGATTCGTTAACCACGGTCAGTGAGTCACCGGCAATCACAAGCGCATTTCCGCTGCCCTTGTAGGCAGACGCCAACATCCCGGTGTCGATCTCGATAACTCTTCCATCGAGTCGCTGCAATACGCGCCGAGTCACCGTCGGTGTATGCCCGATCACGACGCGGCTGGCACCTATGGCCGCAAACACCGAATCCAGTTTGTCGTTTTCGGTTAACGAACTGCAGGCAACATCGCCACGGTACCAAAGGGGGCCGTCCGGGCCCTGAATCTCCGACTCGTTCAAATCGATAATGGTCGAGATCGCGTTCTGAATCTCGGCCGGCTGATCCTTGACCTGTTGCAAGGACTTCAGCAATTCCGCGTGGTCATTGGAGTTTTCGGTCGGGCTGAGTATCCCGGCATCGTTAAGCAAGCTGACTGCCTGTAAATACGATCTGAGTTCCAGGCGCAGCCGTTCGTTGATTCCTTCGAGGCCAAGCTCGGCAACCAATGGCGACAGGCCACCGTGCACAAAAGCCGTTCCGTCGATGACCAGTAACAGCGGCTTGTCCATCAACCACCGGCCATAATAGCCGTCCGGCCGGAATGCGCGGCGATGGGCGAAAAAACCAGGCGGCGCCTTGTTTTCGAAATCGGCGCGCAAGGTCTCGTCATCCGCAGCGCCGGCGTTGGCAGCACGAAAATGCTCGAACCAGCGCGCACGTTCTTCAGCATCTTCCTCATCGGCAAACGCGGCGTATTCGCCGCGCGCCACATAGCGCAAGTCGCCAACGAGATTCATGACCTCATGATTCCCGAGCAGCAGATGCACGGCACCACCACTCGCCGGTGCCTGCTGCTCGAGCTTCTTGACCAGGTCCATGACCTTGCGGGAATCTGCGCCACGATCCAGCACATCACCGGTTATGACCAGGTGTGTTTTTCCCGCCGTCCATGACTGATCACTGTCAATGACGCCGGCACTTGTCAATGTTCGCAACATGCCATCGTAGGCGCCGTGCACGTCGCTGATGGCGACGACGCGTTCGACGCCATCGATCCGCCACGGCGCAGCCTGCGCACAGCCAATCAATGCGAGCAGGATTACGCAAACGAGTCCACGACTATGACGAAAAACGAAAGAGCTATACCTCAAACTGGCTTGTGACACTGAAATCTCCGGCCGAACGGCAGCACCCATTTTAGACGACATACTGCACTATTGGCAGCGGCGCATGGTCACTGGATTGCCACATGCTAGAATGCGGCCGCTTGCCGCACACGTTGAATTATGAAATCTCATATCCAAGCCCTCAGTATCTGTCCATTGGTCTTTGTAATTGCCGTTGCGGCTGTGACGGCGTCGCCCATTGCTGCCGGTGACGATTCCGATGTCCAGCCGCTGTTCCAGACCAACGAGGTGCTACGAGTACAAATAGAAGCACCGTTTACGACCCTCATGCGGGATCGCAACAGTGATGAGTATCAGGATGGCCTGTTTCACGTTGTTACAGAATCTGGGCCAGGGGAGGCGCTGGAAGTGAAGATTCGCACACGCGGCAACTATCGCCGCAGGGAAGAAAACTGCGAATTCGCACCGTTGCGGCTCAATTTTCTCAAAGAGCAGGTGCGCGGCACGATACTCGAGGGTCAGGACAAACTGAAACTGGTGACCCACTGCGACAACTCCCGACGCTCCTACGAGCAAAGCGTTGTACTGGAGTACCTGGCATACCGCATTCTCAATGAGCTGACCAGCCTGAGTTTTCGCGCACGACTGCTGCACGTCGATTACATCGATACAGAACGCGACAACAAGACTCACACGAAATATGCCATTCTCATCGAGGAAGAGGAATCGCTGTACCGCCGGATCGACATGCAATTCGCCGCAATCGGATCGGTGACTCCGGAGCAACTCGACCCGCAACAGACCACCCTGATCGGCGTCTTCCAGTACCTGATTGGCAATACGGATTTCTCCCCCTTGCGCGGCGCCAAAGACGAATTCTGCTGTCACAATATCGTGTTGGTGAGCAGGCCAGGTGCGGCGTTGATGCCCATCCCTTATGACTTCGATTTGTCGGGGCTTGTTGACGCACCGTATGCCTCACCTAATCCGGATCTCAAGATCAAAAAGGTGACTCAACGGCTGTACCGCGGCTATTGCATGCACAATGAACAGTTGCCTGGCGCAATTGACAAAGTGACGGAAAATCGCGATGCCATAGCATCGCTCGTCGAGGACCAGGAGGGATTGCTCGCGGGTTCGCGTGACACAGCGTTGCGCTATATCGACAAGTTCTATGACCGGGTGTCCGCGTATGCGGAGGTCGAGAAAAACCTGATCAGAGAATGCCTGTAGGCTCACGCGCCGGCGCCTGGTTTGCGATCCAGTCGGCGACGATCTGCGCGGTTCTCGGGTGCATCAGGTAACCGACTGAGCTGTGCGGATTCGATTTCCCGTAACGGACGGTCAGGTTATAGATTCGATGATCGCGAATACTGCTGACCTGGCGTTGTTTCAGCATCGCCTTGTAGTCGTCTGACAGGGTGCTGTCATGGCACATGTAATCGTCTTCGGCGGAAACGTTGTACCAGGTCATTACGTTGGTCGGGAAACGCGTGCGGCCCTTGTTCCCGGCACCCAACAGGCGGCGCCGGACCATTGAATCACCGAGCGGGGACCCGAGCGTCAGCCAGGTATCGATTTTTTTCTCCGAGTATCGATCAGCGTATTCCGCATCGTGCGACAGCTGCCAGAGCACGTCGTAAGTGATGATCGAGCCCGTACCGTGTGCAATCAGCAGTATGCGTTCCTCACGGTCCATAGCCTCTATGATCGGTTGCCGCACCCGCGACCGAAGCTTCGAAGCGAAATCACCGTTGTCCTTCCAGTACTCGGCGAGGTCCGGGGCAACCTTTGATATCAGCGCTTTTGACAGGCCAATCGAGCCGAGCAGCGGCGCCGCGACATCGGCGGCAAACTCGGCCATGGCGGTCTTTCCCGGCAAGCGGTCATAGCGAGTGACGCCGAAATGCTTGGTCTTCACCAGGGACTTCAATTTCAGAAGTGCATTGCGTCGATCACCGACATCCAGCGATTCGTCGTAATGCTTGCCGGCACCGGCAAGAAACTGGTTGTTGCAGTCCCCGTAGTAACAGAGCTGCTTGTCGAGGGTATGGAAGCGATCAAGAACTTCGGGACGGTCCCGTTCCAAAGCGGCGGTCAACGCCGCAACATTGAAGTCCATGAGCTGTGTGGCTGACGGCTTGAAGTCCCGCCCGTGAACTAATATCAGGCGATTGCACTGCATGCCGCTAACCTGTTTCATAGCCGTCATCTGGATTCCTCACCCTGTTGCGGTTCATACACCGCCAGCCGCGCCTTGCCGTCCCCGCCCTCGTCCGCGATCAGCAATTTACCACTGCTGGTCAGCTCTATGCCCTCGGCCTGGCGATGACGGCCAGGCTGGCTGAATCGACGGGCTGCGATCAGCTGTCCGTCCAGGCTCAGTTCAACCAGCCCTCGTTGTTGCGCCGCGACGATGATAAAGCGTTTGTCGGCCCGGTCCATAACGATACCGGAAGGATTGAAGTCGTTCGTGCGTAGCGCCCGCCGGATATCAGCAAGCGGCAACGCAATACTGCGGACGACCGCCTGGTCAGCAACGGACCATTCAAATATCTGCAAATCCTGCCCTTTGCCTCCCGCATTCGCGTTCTTGCAGGCGAAAAAGAGGTGATCAGTGCGCGAATCCTCCGCGAGCCCTTCGATTTCGCAACTTTTCCCCAGCCCCGTATCTGTGCGCGTCGCCTCGACGTGTTCGCCGTCCGCTCCCTCGGGCGAGGAATACAGAATGCCGTCGCTGGTGACCAGGTAGATGCGGTCTTTCAGCCAGGCTATGCCCTCGAAGTCTCCGGGCAGCGGCGGATCCTGCATCGCAAAGGCCCTCACCAGCTTGCCGTCCGCATAGTTGATTTCATAGACGACCGCCATCTCGTCCGCCACTGCGAAAAGGCGGCCGTCGGGCGACAGCGCCAGTCCTGATATCTCCTTCAGTCGGCCCGGAAGCCGCCACTGCTGCATTGTGCTGTCGGTCATCCCGAACTGCGACAGCCGCCCCGGTTCGTCTGTGCTGCCGCAGCTGCTGACAAGCAGCGAGGCCATGATCGCAGGAAATCTCGTGCCTGGCATTTGGGAACAGAAGTCCGTTTCTAAAGGTCTTCGTCGGTCCGGTTGCGGCGGGTCAGCATGGAGAAGAACGGACCGGAAAGGACCTTGCCATACTCGAGCTTCCATATGATCAGGTTTGCATAAACAAATGCCATGGAAATAACTGCGGCAACACCCAGCGAACCGATGCCACTGCCCAGTCCAATGCTGATGGCTGCAAATATGTACATCGCGTGCGATGGCTGATCCAGCGAAAAACGAAACCGCACCGCGGCGACGATGCCGGCCAGGCTGAATGCGAGGGCCAGGCTGTTCAACACGATCATGGATATGCCGGTCACAACGATCGGCAGTATGACAATGGTTTGCACAAAGGACTGGTCCACTTCCTTGCTGCGACTGGTGATGAAGTAAACCCACGACACCGGCACGATCAGGATGGCGGCGCCGAGACTGGCGATCGCGAGGCGGATCGGGACATTCGGCGCGAACACGGTCTCTTCCATGCTGGAATACACCGGCTCGAAACTGGTCGTGTCGTACTCGGCCAGGTTGGCTATGCCTTTCAAGGGCAAGTAGTCGAGTATTACCGGAAACCTGCTGATGAGCGCAGCGGCCAAGCCGATCCAGAATGCGTAGTAGAGACTGATAAGCGTTACTGGAATCAGGAAACTTTCAGACTTTCTCATTGTTTCACCTGCGCGGGCCCCGTCCCGGAACCGCATTATAGCGGCATGCGAGTGCGCCCGGCGCCGCAAATGCTAGGCTATGGCGTTTTTGCGATCCGGAAAACGAATCATGGCCCAATCGACCCAGCTCCTTGGCATCAGCAATGCCATCGTTGACGTACTGGCACACGTCGACGACGAGTTCCTCGAAAGGATCGGCGCAGCCCGCGGATCAATGACGCTGATCGACCAGGAACGCGCGAAGGAGATCTACAGCATGATGGGCCCGGCCACCGAGAAATCAGGCGGCTCGGTAGCCAATACCGTCGCGGGATTTGCCAACCTGGGCGGACGCGCCGCCTACATCGGCCGGGTCAAGGCGGATCAGCTCGGCGAAATTTTTGTTCATGACATGCGCTCCCTCGGAGTCGACGTACGAACGCCACCAGCCACTGGCGGCTCGCCGACTGCCCGTTGTCACGTGCTGATCACATCCGATGGGCAACGCACGATGCAGACCTATCTCGGCGCCTGCACCGAACTCGGCGCGAGCGACGTAACACCGAAAACCGTGGGCGCACCGGACATCGTGCTACTCGAAGGCTATGTCTGGGACATCGCCGAAGGACCCGAGCTCACCGCGAAAGCAATGCGCCTGGCAAAGCAATCCGGTGCGCGTGTTGCCTTGTCACTTTCCGATTCTTTCTGTGTCGAACGACATCAGCAGCAATTCATGGCAGCGGTTCAAGACGGCGTCGATATCGTTTTTGCCGATGAGGACGAGATCGTTGCGCTGTTGCAGGTCGAGGAATTTGCCGATGTGCTCGATGCTCTCGACAGTTTCAGCAACCTGTTTGTCATGACACGATCGGCCAAAGGATCTGTGATTCTGCACGGCAATCAGACTGTGGTGCAAAATGCGACGCCGGTTGAAAAAGTGATCGACACAACCGGTGCGGGCGACGCGTATACGGCAGGATTTCTTTTCGGACTGACCGCCGGCCGGTCACTGGCAGACTGCGCAAGGCTCGGGACCTGGTGTGCGACCAGTGTTATCCAGCAGGTCGGTGCGCGCATCGAGAAGGATGCGTTGGCCGGCTTCGAGTGATCCCTGCGGCTTGGAGCGAGCCCGCTTTGTTTATCAATAACTTATAGTTGGCACTGGTATGTTTCAGTGAAAACAGTGGTTGACGCGATAGGGTTCATTGAACTATAGCTAGAAAAGTATGACGGTCAAGAAAAAGGCACAGTTGAAAAAACACGTCGATACGATTATCAGGGAATTTGTTTAGGAGGCGCGTGATGGACAACAAGCTGTTCAAGGAGCTCAACGCCAATCTGAAAGAGGCGGTGAAGGTTGCTAAAGGTACCTCAGCGCCG
>JAHKKM010000130.1 GCA_020027645.1 Pseudomonadota bacterium | reverse complement strand
TCCTGATCCTCGCGGCTGAACAGGAAATTGAGCGCCAGGCGCTGCGGAAAGCGATTTTTCAGTGCATACAGATCGTCAATAAACATGCTGCTGCGCTGCTGCCGATTGCCGTAGAACAATACGAATCGGCTGGCCGGCTCCCCTTCGAGAACCGCACGGATGATCGACAACAGAGGCGTGATGCCGCTTCCGGCGGCAATCCCCAGGTAGGTCTTGCGGTTTTTCGCATCGATGGCCGCGTGAAACTGGCCGAATGGCGGCATTACTTCGAGCTGGTCCCCCGCCTTCAAGCGGTTGGCCACGAATTCGGAGAACTTGCCACCCGGCTGAACACGAATGCCGATTTCGAGTGGCCATAGCCCCGGTGTGGAACAGATACTGTACGTGCGACGCGTCAATTTACCGTCGATCGATGCCTGCACGGGCAAATGCTGGCCTGCGTGGAAAGCAAATTCTGATCTGAGTTCCGCTGGCACGGTCAGTGCAAGCCTGATTGAATCCGCGGTCTCGTTTTGCAGGCGCGCTATGGTCAGCTTATGGAACTGCCTCATCGACCGATTCCGCGCGTGCGGCGAGCAGATATCAGATGCATTTGAAGTACTCGAAAGGCTCGAGGCAATCCCTGCATTTGTAAGAGGCTTTGCACGGGGTCGAACCGAATTCACTGACTTGTGTCGTCTCGAGGCTTTTGCATTGCGGGCACGCTATTCTGAGTTTCGTACCGAGAATCTCCCGCTTTCCCGCTGCCGCAGCCGGCGGCGCGATGCCATAGGCGAGCAGCTTGGCCCTGCCCTCGTCGCTTATCCAGTCTGTGGTCCAGGGCGGCGACAACACGCGGCGAAGCCGGACCTCCGCGATGCCTTTGTCGCGTAACAGGGCAATGATGCTGTGTTCGATCACCTCGGTGGCCGGACAACCGGAATAAGTCGGTGCGACCGATACTTCCACCGCAACTCCGCAGACCGTTACGTCGCGAATCATCCCGAGGTCAACGACACTGACGACCGGAACTTCCGGATCCGGCAGCTCCGCAAGCCAGGACCAGATGTCATTCACGCACGGCGGTTCAGCCGCTTTGACAGTTTGCCCTGGCATCGTCGCTTACCAGCTCGCGCCCGGAAAGCTGCGTTGCAGGTACTGCATTTCTGCCAGCAAGTAACCGAAATGTTCGGTATGCCGTCCCTGCCGGCCACCGCTGTCCATCCACTGGTCCTCGGGAACGGTGAGTGTTGCGGTGGCCAACAGAGTTTGCAGGCCTGCTCTCCATTGCTCCCTTATGCTCACCAGGTCCGGCCCGTTGAATTCCTGCCGCAGAATTTCGTCAACGGCATCGCCGTCGAACAACTCGCCGCTGTAACGCCAGAGCCGGTGCAACGATTCCTGCACTCGTGCATGGCTCTTATCCGTGCCATCGCCAAGTCGAACCAGCCATTGCGACGAGTGCCGCAGGTGATAGCGAATTTCCTTGTGAGCCCGCGCCGCGATATCTGCCAGTCCCTGGTCGCCGCAGTTGATCAGAGCCTCGAGCTGCAACAGGTAAAATGAATCGAACAACACCTGGCGCACGATGGTGTCGCCGAAATGGTGGTTCGGCTGTTCCAGCAGCAGCAGGTTTTCGAATTCCCTCTCGCCGCGAAGGAATGCCATGTCGTCCTCAGTGCGGCCGGCACCTTCGAGCTCACAGGCCCTCGAGTAGAACATGCGCGCCTGGCCCAGGTAATCGAGGGCGAAGTTGGCAGTTGCAAGTTCCTCTTCGAGCTCGGGCCCACTGGCGACAAGTTCGCTCAGGCGCTGCGCAAGAATCAGCGCGTTATCGCCAAGTCGTAGCAGATACCGGGTGAGTGCTTGATCGCTGGTCATACTCGCGCCTGTCAAAGATTTTCGACGCCTTCCGGAATCTCATAGAAGGTCGGGTGCCGGTAAATTTTGTCAGCCGCGGGCTCGAAAAAGGCCGACGCATCGGCAGGATCGGAGGCGATGATCTCGCTGGACTTCACGACCCAGATACTGACGCCCTCGTTGCGCCGCGTGTACACATCCCGTGCATGATCGAGCGCCATCTGTGAGTCAGCCGCGTGCACGCTGCCGGCATGGCGATGACTCAATCCCGCTCGCGAACGAATGAAAACTTCGTAAAGCGGCCATTCATTGTCGTCCATGGTGTTCCCCTGGCTCATGCCGCGGCCCGCTGACCGTGCTTTTCCGCATAGGCGTGTGCCGCTTCGCGCACCCACGCGCCGTCATCGTGTGCGCGCTGGCGTTTTTCGAGTCTCTGCCGATTGCAGGGACCGTTACCCGCGAGCACGTCGAAAAACTCCTGCCAATCGATCTCGCCAAACTCATAGTGGCCGGTCTGCGCATTGAACTTCAGGTCATCATCCGGTACCCGGATACCCAGAAACTCTGCCTGCGGAACCGTTACGTCGACGAATTTCTGCCGCAGCTCGTCGTTGCTGAACCGCTTGATCTTCCATGCCATCGATTGCGCGGAATGTTTGGAGTCCGCATCGCCGGGGCCGAACATCATCAATGAGGGCCACCACCATCGGTTCAGCGCATCCTGCGCCATTGCTTTCTGTTCGGCGCTGCCACGGGAGAGCATCAGCATGATCTCGAAACCCTGCCGCTGGTGAAAACTTTCCTCTTTACAAATTCTGACCATCGCGCGTGCGTAGGGTCCGTATGAACATCGGCACAGCGGAATCTGGTTCATGATGGCGGCGCCATCCACCAGCCAGCCGATTGCGCCGATGTCGGCCCAGGTGAGCGTCGGATAATTGAAAATGCTCGAGTACTTTGCTTTGCCGGACAACAAGTCAGCGACCATTTGCCCGCGCGAGGTCCCGAGTGTCTCGGCCGCGCTGTACAGGTACAGGCCGTGCCCGGCTTCATCCTGAACTTTAGCCAGCAGGATGGCTTTGCGTCTGAGCGAGGGTGCGCGCGTCAGCCAGTTGCCCTCCGGCTGCATGCCGATGATCTCCGAATGTGCGTGCTGTGAGATCTGGCGAATCAGTGTTCGGCGATACGCATCCGGCATCCAGTCTTTCGCCTCGATCTTCTCCTCGGCGTCGATACGCGCCTGGAATGCCGCCAGCAGCCCGGCATCGTCCAGCCGGCGGCCAGCATTCTCGCCTTTCTGGTCAAGACCCTGTGTGTACATGGCCGCTCAACTCAACTTCTGGAACGGGTTAATGTGTCACGCTTTTTTTCAGAATTCAAGCAATTATGTATCACTTTCGCCTGCGAGCAGACGCTTGCCGGTTGCGTGCGCGCGCCCGCGGAATACGGCGATCCGGGTGTCATCCTGGTTGTACACCACCACGTCATAGATTCCGCTGCGGCCGCTGCGACTCAGTTCCTCGGCATCCGCGCGCAGCCGGTCGCCTTCCCTGGCTGGCCGCAGGAATTCGATGCTGGCACCGGACGCGACCGTCACGTCATCGTACGCATTGCAGGCGAACGCGAATGCCGTGTCGGCCAGCGTAAAGATGTAGCCTCCGTGGCAGATATCGAAACCGTTCAGCATCGACGGGCGCACCGTCATCCGGGCCGAGACCTTTCCCGGTGCTGTTACGCTGATGTCGATGCCGAGTTCCCTCGAGGCCTGATCGGATTGGTACATCCGGTCAGCACAGCGTTTCGCGCAGCTCTGTGCCAAGTCCTGTTTTGTCATTTCTTCTGCTCCATTTTTCGCAATCCGCCGAACCGCGCAAAAAACTCCGGTGCCGGCGGCGGCAACGGACCGTCAGCCGTTTCCATTGCCAGTGTCATGTACTCGTCGGCTGCGTCGAATACCGAGAGATAAAGATTTCGGCACAGCTGGTAGGCGGCTGTGCCATGCCACTTCGCCGGCAGAAGTTCTGCCGGCAACAGCGGATCGCGCAACAGCACCTTGCGATATTCCTGGATCAGCAGCATGCGAATAAGGAATGCAATGCGCGGGTCCTTGTGCTTTTTCTTGCGTGCGGCCGACAGTGCCGGGCGAAACCTGCGCACGAACGCCGCATACCGCACATCGATATCGGCAAGACTCCAGTGCTTGTGAACCAGCCGGCGCAGTGCCGTTTCCTGGCCACTGCGTGTCGTTCGTCCTTGCATGACGACGACATCAGCCTCGCAACCGCTGCGGTTCAGCATGGCGCCGAGATCGGTCATATCCGGTGACGGGTGCGCAAATACACCCGACGATACGGCAGCAAAACCCAGCCACGACAGTTCCTTGCGTATCTGTTCCCTCAGACCGGCATCGAGGTCGGGCAGCAGGATGAGGCACCAGTCACCGGACCAGGCCTGTCGCGGCTCACCGTAGATACGGTGCGTTGCCTGGCCGAATTTTCGCGCACCTTCCGTACTCAGACTGTAATAGCTGCGTCGGCCGGACTGCTCCACTTCGAACCAGTCATCCTGTGACAATCGAAAAATGGAGGTGCGCACAAGGCGCTCGCTGACGCCGAAATCCGCCATGACCCGGATCAGGCTGCCAATCCACACGGTGCCACCGCGCGGTGCAATTGCATCGCCGAACACAGTGACAATCAGCGAACCGGCGCGCACCGTAGGTTGTGCCCGGAATTCGCGCAGCAGTGCGTCAGTTTCGGACTCGAGAGTCATGCCGGTTCGGTTCCAACAGAGATCGTGACCTGACGGCGAAGCTACATTGCGATACAGAATTAATCAATTTCTTGAATTCGATGTGTCCAGAGTCGATGATTGGCCTACATGATGAATCGGAGAAGAGCAGTGAAATTGCAGAGTTTTGCCGAAGAGCGCTGGCACGTGCCTGAAGGCGATGGCAAGGAGCTGCCAAGTGCCGTCGACGGCTCAACGGTTGCCACCGTGTCGTCATCGGGCCTGGATTTCTCTGCCATGCACGCGTATGCACGCAGGGTCGGCGGGCACAATCTGCGCCAATACACTTTTCACGAACGCGCCGGCATGCTGAAGGAGCTGGCGAAATACCTGAGCGATCGAAAACAGGAATTTTATGCGCTGTCGACCAGCACCGGTGCGACTCGCGCCGACAGCTGGATCGATATCGACGGCGGTATCTCCACACTGTTTGTTTTTTCGAGCAAGGGTCGTCGCGAGATGCCAAATGACATGGTGTACCTCGATGGGCCACCCGAAATGATTTCCAAGGAGGGCACATTCGTCGGTCAGCATGTTTACACTTCGCGGCGCGGTGTGGCCCTGCTGATCAATGCATTCAACTTCCCGTGCTGGGGCATGCTGGAGAAACTCGCTCCGGCGATTCTGGCCGGCGTTCCGGTCATCATCAAACCGGCATCCAGCACTGCGTACCTCGCGGAACTCGTCTTTCGACGGATCATCGAGTCATCGATTCTGCCTCAGGGAGCGGCGCAACTTGTGTGCGGCGATCTCGGCGATCTGTTCGATCATCTGGACTGTCAGGACACGATTGCCTTCACCGGCTCAAAAAGCACGGCGGAAAAGCTGGCGCGGCATCCCAGGGTGGTGGCGGAGACGGTTCGGTTCACGGCCGAAACGGATTCGCTCAACATGTCGATTCTCGGCCCGGACGCTGCACCGGGTACGCCGGAGTTCGACCTCTTTGTGCGTGAGGTCACGCGGGAAATGGTAAGCAAGGCCGGGCAGAAATGCACCGCGATTCGCCGCGTGATCACACCATCGGAGTTTTCTTCCGATCTGGTCAGGACACTGTCCACGGAACTTGGGAAAGTGCGTATCGGCAATCCGGCAAGCAAGAATGTCGACATGGGCGCGTTGGCAAGCCAGGCGCAGCGCAACGAAGTGCGGTCAAGGATCAAGGAACTTCGCGCCGAGGCCAGCGTCGTTTTCGGCAACCAGGACGTTTTCGCTGTAACTGATGCGGACATTCGCAAGGGTGCGTTTTTCATGCCGACACTGCTGCACTGCGAGCGGCCTCTCGCGTCGCGCGCAGTACACTCGGTGGAAGCGTTTGGACCGGTCAGCACAGTGCTTCCGTACGACAGTCTCGATGAGGCCATCGAACTCGCCCGTCTCGGCGCCGGCAGCCTCGCCGGTTCCATCGTTACAAACGACAACGAAGTCGCGCGCGACCTGATCATGGGATGTGCCGCCTGGCACGGACGCATGCTGATCATCAACCGGTATTGCGCCGGCGAATCGACCGGGCACGGCTCGCCCCTGCCGCACCTGGTGCACGGAGGACCGGGGCGCGCGGGCGGCGGCGAGGAACTGGGTGGCGTGAGGGCAGTATTGCATTTCATGCAACGCACGGCCTTGCAAGGCTCGCCGAAAACCCTGGCACACATCGGTCATCGGTGGATTCGTGGTGGAGAGGAGCTCGATCCCGGCGTGCATCCGTTTCGCAAGACCTTCGACGAACTGCGTATCGGTGACACTCTGCATACGACATCACGCGAAGTGACACTGGATGACATCAACCACTTCGCCGAATTCACCGGCGACCACTTCTATGCGCATACCGACGAGGAAGCCGCGCGCAAGAATCCGTTCTTCGATGGAAGGGTTGCACACGGATACCTGATCGTGTCATTTGCCGCCGGCCTTTTTGTGGATCCGGACTTCGGCCCCGTGCTTGCCAACTACGGCGTCGACGACTTGCGATTTGCAAAACCGGTCAACTACGGCGACACGCTGAAGGTGCGCCTGACCTGCAAGCAAAAAACAATGCGCGAGGGATCCGGTTACGGCGAGGTGCGCTGGGACACTGAAGTCATCAACCAGCTCGACGAAATCGTCGCAAGCTACGATGTGCTCACCATGGTCGCCACTCGCGAGGAATGGCAGAAAATTCAGGCGTCGTAGGGAGCCTGCACGACCGCCGTGGCTGGCGTTAGAGCGACAGTAACCTTAATTCAATTCCGAATTATGGATACTGTCATTCCTGGTTCGAATTGAATTAAGGTTACTGTCACTCTAATTCGAGCTATTCCGCGCGAGTCCGCGCTCGTTGCATCATTTTGTCGCGAAGCCGGCGCAATGCCTTCCGGCTTTCGGTATCAAGGTCGGCAGGCATCGCCGAATACGCTGCCAGCATCGCAATATCGTTTGCTTCGGCCATATTGACATTCATTAGCCGCAATTCCTGTTCAATTCGGTCCAACGTCAGGTTTGACAAGT
>JAHKKM010000129.1 GCA_020027645.1 Pseudomonadota bacterium | reverse complement strand
TCGCCAGCAGTATGAAGCGCGGGTTGGCGAAGAAGATTCCGACGATGCCTATCAGGACCGGTCCGAGTACGTGCGCGAATTTCGTCAGCATGTTGTAGAAGCCGAAAAACTCGCCGGCCTGTTCTGCGGGAATCAACGACGCATACAAGGATCGACTCATGCCCTGCACGCCGCCCTGCACGAGTCCGATGGTAATGGCCATGGCGTAGAACTGGCTGACGTCTTTGAGAAGTGAGGCGTACACCGCAACGCCGATGTAAACCGCAAGCCCGAGGTAGATCGCTTTTTTCGGCCCGATGTAATGCCCGAGAAAACCGTAGGCCAGGGTCGCGGGAAATCCCACGAAATTTGTTATGAGCAATGCCAGCACCAGATCCGTTTCGCTGAAGCCAAGCCGCTGGCCGTAATTGACGGCCATGAAAATGACGGCAAACAGTCCGCCGATGTACAGCCAATAGGCTATGAGGAACACCAATACGTCGTGGTATTGGCGAATCTGTCGAAAGGTCTCGACCAGCGCCTGGTACGCAGCACGGACAGTGCCTCCGGTGCCCGCTGTCGATGCTTTGCCTTCCCGCACCACCAGCATCAGCGGCACCAGGAAAATCAGCCACCACGCCCCAACGGAGACAAAGGCGAACTTCACGACTCCGACCGAGTCACCGAAGCCGAATGCCGGCGGCGATTTCAGCATCCACACATGCAATCCGAGCAATGAGGCGCCACCGAAATAACCAAGCGAAAATCCGAGTGACGACACCAGGCTGTAATGCTGCGGATCGCTGACATCGATGATCAGCGAATCGTAGAACACGTTGGCGCTGTAGTAGCCGACCGATGCGAGCGCAAACAGAACCAAGGCCAACGGCCATGCGCCCTCCCCGACGAGGGACAATGACGCTGTCGTTACCGCACCGACGACCGCAAGTATGAAAAGAAATCTCTTGCGATAACCGCCGCTGTCGGCAATTGCCCCCAGCACCGGTGCGAGCAGGGATACGATCAGGCTTGCTGACGCGGTGGCCCAGGTCAGCCTTGCCGTCACCGCAGCGCCGTCATCCCCGGCACTCCAATACAGACCCAGGAACAACGGAAACAGGACAGCAAGAACGCTCAGCGCAAACGCCGAGTTTCCCCAGTCATAAAGCGCCCAGGCGACTACCTGTCTGTTGATGAATCGATTGTCAGGCACCGGGTCCCGCCATCGTTACCTTATGCGGCAGCGTATCAATATTCCCGCGTTTCCCGGAACTCGATTTCAGGCCACCGTTCCAGGGTAAGGCTGAGATTGACCTTGCTCGGCGCAATGTAGACCAGACTGTCGCTGTGATCCAGCGCAAGATTGTCGTGGGCCTTGCGCCTGAAGTCGGTGAGCATTTTTTCGTCCTCACATTTGACCCAGCGCGCAGTAGCCACGTTGATAGGCTCAAACTGGCAATCGACCTTGTATTCATCGCGCAGGCGATGCGCGACGACGTCGAACTGCAGCGGACCGACGGCGCCAAGAATCAGTTCATTGTTTCGCAGCGGCTTGTAAAGCTGGGTAGCACCCTCCTCGCACAATTGCGCGAGGCCCTTTTGCAGTGATTTCAGCCGCAGCGGATCCTTGAGAATAGCGCGACGGAAAATTTCCGGCGCAAAGCTCGGAATTCCGGAGAAACGCAGGCGCTCGCCCTGGGTAAAGCTGTCGCCGATATTGATCGTGCCATGGTTATGCAGCCCGATAATGTCCCCCGCGTAAGCAGTCTCGGCGTGCTGGCGGTCGGCGGCCATGAACGTTACCGCATCGGCGACGCGCATTTCCTTGCCGCTGCGCACATGCAGCAGCCTCATACCTTTCTCGTACTTGCCCGAGCAGATCCTCATGAAAGCGATACGATCGCGATGTGCAGGGTCCATGTTCGCCTGTATTTTGAAGATAAAACCGGTCAGCTCTTCTTCAGCAGCCAATACCCTGCGCTGATCGCTGTCGCGCGACCCTGGCGGCGGCGCATTTTCGACAAAGGCATCGAGCAGCTCCTGAACGCCAAAATTGGATATTGCGGACCCGAAGAATACCGGCGTCTGGTGTCCCGCCAGGTATTCATTCACATCGAACACGGGACAAGCTCCTTTCACGAGCTCGATCTCGGTACGGAAACGCTCGAGCTCATCGCCGAGCACCTCCGCGGCCGCGGGCGAATCGAGGCCGTCAATTGCACTGATTGCCGAGGCCCGCTGACGACCGGCTGCGGAGTAAAGAAAAATGCGGTCCTGCAAAAAATGGTAGACGCCCTTGAGCTCCCGGCCCATGCCAATCGGCCAGGTGACCGGCGCGCAGTGGATGCTCAGAACTGATTCGATTTCATCCAGCAGTTCGATAGGTTCGCGGCCGTCTCGATCCAGTTTGTTGATGAATGTCATGATCGGTGTGTCACGCAACCGGCACACTTCCATCAGCTTTATGGTTCTTTGCTCGACGCCTTTCGCGCAGTCAATGACCATGAGCGCGGAGTCGACCGCGGTCAGCGTCCGATAGGTATCTTCGGAAAAGTCTTCGTGGCCCGGCGTATCCAGAAGGTTGATGATGCGGTCCCGATACGGAAACTGCATCACCGAGGACGTGATGGAAATGCCGCGCTCCTGCTCCAGAGCCATCCAGTCCGAAGTGGCGTGCCGGTTCGCTTTGCGTCCCTTTACGGTACCCGCGAGCTGAATTGCACCGCCAAAAAGCAGCAACTTCTCGGTCAGGGTTGTCTTGCCGGCGTCGGGATGCGAGATAATCGCGAACGTGCGTCGCCTGCTGACCTGGGATTTGATATCGGACATGAATGTGACGGGATCGGGCAAAAATGGCGGCGAAGTTTATCCCGAACGCACCGTGCTGGCCAGCGCTCCCGTCCTTCAGGATTTCTTGTTCAGTTTCAGTGACAAAACTGCCGCGTCCTCTCGTCCGTCTTTCGCCTGGTAATACGACGCGCGCCTGGAAATCTGCCGGAATCCTTTCTTGCGGTAAAGGGCGAGCGCCGCAGTGTTCGACGGGCGAACTTCCAGAAGGATCTCATTGACGTCTGCCTCACGTGCACTGGCCAGGACCTCGACCAGCAGGCGGTCGCCGTAACCCAGATCGCGATACAGCGGATCGACACAGAGATTCAGGATGTGTGCCTCGCCCGCCGCGACCGACAATATTGCGTACCCGACGATGTTGTCACCGCGCTCGAGCACCGTGCAGTGATAGCCTGCCAGCAGGCAGTCACGAAAAACACCATGGCTCCAGGGAAAATCGTAACTGCGTCGCTCGATATCGGATACCAGCGGCAAATCGCTGTGAATCATTCGCCGAATGTGTATTGGAACCTCTTCGATTCTCGATATCACTTCAACTGCTCCCCCAGCAGTTTTTTTGCCCGGCAGAGATCTTCCCAGGCTTTGCGTTTTTGCAGCGGACTGCGCAGCAGGTAGGCGGGATGATAAGTCACGACCAGCGGCAATCGACCGTCTCTCAGGGTATGCGTGATGCCGCGCAATTGCCCCACGGGCGCATCCGTATTCAGCAGTTGTTGTGCAGCGATGCGTCCGACCGCCAGAATGAGCCGTGGATTGAGCAGGTCTATCTGCCGCTCCAGGTAACCGCGGCAATGATTCGCTTCTTCGGCGCTTGGATCTCGATTATTGGGCGGCCGGCACTTCAAAATGTTGGCGATGTACACCTCGCTTCGCTCAAGGCCGATCGCGCGTAACATTTCGTCCAGCAACTTGCCAGCGCGTCCGACGAATGGCTCACCTTGCCGATCCTCTTCGGCGCCAGGCGCTTCGCCGATGATCATGCAACGCGCGGTCTCGCTGCCGACACCGAAAACGGTCTGTGTCCTGCCCTTGTGCAAGCCGCAAAGTGTGCAGGCAGCGACCTTTTGCCGCAGCTGCAACCAGTCCAGATGCTCGGGCGCAGTGCTCGTGCCGGCGACCTCCGCCACCGGGCCTATGACTGCCCCGCGTCGTGTCCAGACGTCGATCCCGAGTGCGTCGAGATAGGCGCGCCGGTCCGCCTCAGCAGACATTTCGAATTGGCCGAATGTGCACAGCGATCAGCTTCCCCTCAGCAATGCGGAATTTTGCCACGTTGCAGGAAGTGTTCATACCCGGCACTGCCTAGGGGTGAGGCAAGGTTCCCAGAATATCGGTCCCTGCGCTGACCCGCTGCCCGGAGACGACCTGCACCCGACTGTTGATCGGCAAATAGACTTCGGCAAAACGGGTCAGTCTAAGGTAGGCGCAACGCTGACCCTGTCCGACGCGATCGCCATAACGCGAAAAAGCATGCGGCACCAGGCCAAAACGATAGCCGTGAAATCGCAACAGCACGTCGTCGCCTTCATCGGTACGTATCCACAGGCCGGGATGTTGCAAAGCTGCGTCCGCTCCGAGTGGCTTGCCATGCGGATCCAGTATCGTGCCTTCGACCGGGCTTCGTGCCGTATACGCACCCAGGCTGTCGACACGGAGAATGATCTTGTGTGCAGCGGCACCGTTGACGCCGTTATCTGTCATCGTGATTTCGACCACGACTCCGTCAACCGGACTGACCGCCGCCAGCGGATGCGCCGGGATAGCACGATTCGGATCGCGAAACAGATAGTACAGTGCAACCGCTATCAACGCGGGAGGCAGTGCTGCAATCCAGCCGGCGTAGTAAGAGCAAAGTGCAGTTGCGATCACTGCCAGCAGCAGAATTGGAATGCCTTCTCCGGCAACCCGGGAAAATCGCGGTTCTCTCAAAACGAAGCTTCCTGTTTCATGCCGCGAATCAGCCTGGCAAATTCGCGAGTCCTGACAGACGTCGTGTAGAATACCGCCGCCACTCAAACCGGATCCGAATATACATGCGTTTCACCGATTTTGGACTAATCACACTGAAAGAGGTCCCTGCCGATGCAGAAATTGTCAGCCACCAGTTGATGCTTCGTGCCGGTCTCATTCGCCGCCTGGCGTCCGGACTTTTCACCTGGATGCCGCTGGGCCTCAGGGTCTTGCGAAAAGTCGAAAATATCATTCGTGAGGAAATGAATCGGGCCGGTGCGCTGGAATTGCTGATGCCTGCAGTGCAACCCGCGGAACTGTGGCAGGAGTCAGGCCGATGGGACAAATATGGTCATCTGCTGCTTCGCATGCGTGACCGGCACGATCGGGACTACTGTTTTGGACCAACTCACGAAGAGGTCATAACCGATATTGCAAGACGAGATCTGCGCAGCTACAAGCAGCTGCCAATCAACTTCTATCAGATTCAGACGAAATTCCGGGACGAAATTCGGCCGAGATTCGGTGTCATGCGGGCCCGTGAATTCATAATGAAGGACGCCTATTCGTTTCACGTTGACCAGGCATCGCTCGAGGAAGGTTACCGGAAGATGCACGCTGCCTATACAGCGATCTTCAAGCGACTCGGGCTGCGTTTTCGCGTTGTGGATGCCGACAGCGGTGAAATCGGCGGCAGTCGCTCGCAGGAATTTCACGTACTTGCCGATTCCGGAGAGGACGCTATTGTCTGGAGCGAGCAGGACAATTACGCATCCAATATCGAGACTGCGGCAACGATGCCGCCGGACGGCAAGGCCCCGGCCCCGGCCGCCGCGCTGAAAAGGGTGAGCACGCCCGGCGCGAAAACCGTCGACGATCTTGCACGAACGCTGGACGTGTCACCGACCCGGATCGTCAAGACACTGATTGTTGACGGAACGGACCAGCCTGTTGCACTGATCTTGCGTGGAGATCACGAGCTGAACGCGATCAAGGCGGAAAAGCTGGCAGGCGTGGCTGCGCCTCTGCGCATGGCTGATGCTGAAGCCGTGCGCAAGGCAACAGGTTGCATGCCGGGTTTCGTCGGGCCGATCGGCTTGACCATACCGGCATATTTTGATCATGCGGTCCGCACGATGTCCGATTTCGTGTGTGGCGGCAATGAGAAGGACGTGCATTGCACCGGTGTAAATTTCGAACGTGACCTGTCGCACGGCGAGACAGTCGATATTCGCAATGTAGTTGAGGGCGACCGGGTACCGGGTGGCAAGGGCACTCTCAGTATCGCTCGTGGCATCGAAGTTGGACATATTTTTCAGCTTGGTACGAAATACAGCGAGGCGCTGCATGCCACCGTGCAGGACCAGGGCGGCACGGATGTCGCCATGTTCATGGGCTGCTATGGAATTGGCGTTACCAGAATCGTTGGCGCCGCCATCGAACAAAACCATGACGACAGGGGCATCATCTGGCCAGAGCCACTGGCGCCGTTTGATGTCGCATTGATTCCGATCAATATGCACCGCTCTGAAGCACTTCGCGCCGCTGCCGATACCTTGTACCGGGAATTACAGGAGCTTGGCCTGAGCGTGTTGTTCGATGACCGGGATGCACGTCCTGGGGTAAAATTTGCCGATGCGGAGCTGATAGGCATTCCGCACCGGCTCGTAATCAGCGATCGTGGTCTGGAAGCCGGTGAACTGGAATACCGGCATCGCCGCGACACCGAGTCGCGCATGCTGAAACGTGATGCCGCTCTCGAATTGCTGCAGACACCGACGCTAAGCTGAGCCGGTATCGACAGCGGGGATACCGTCGGGTATGAAACGATTCTTGATGCGCCTGGCACTGCTTGGTCTGCTGCTTTCCACAGCAGGCGTTGCCGTCGCGCAGGATGTTCCCGACCCGAAATTGCGCGAGCTGCTGAGAGCGGTAGCCTCTGAAGCCGACAGTTTCGATGATCATTTCGCTGCGCAGGTCTGGCTGACCGATATGTCCGCCCGTCTTTCACGACAGGTCGAAGACCCCGAAGAACGTCTCAGGATTCTGAACCGTGTCCATTACGAAGCGACGCGCCAGGACATACCGCCGGAACTGGTTCTTGCCGTCATCGATGTCGAAAGCAACTTCGACCGTTACGCCGTGTCATTTGCGGGCGCCCTTGGATTGATGCAGGTTATGCCGTTCTGGACCGCAGAAATCGGACGGCCGAACGACAACCTGATACACATCGAGACCAATGTGCGTTATGGCTGTACGATCCTCAAGTACTATCTGGACATGGAAAACGGCGATCTCGGCCCTGCGCTGGCCCGATACAATGGCAGTCGCGGCCAACGGCAATACCC
>JAHKKM010000128.1 GCA_020027645.1 Pseudomonadota bacterium | reverse complement strand
AAGTAACGCTGATGCCCGGTGAGCGTAGCGACGATTACTTCCTTTGGCAGCTTGAGAAAGGCCTTGTCGAAAGAGCCGGTAACGGCCACGGGCCATTCATTCAGCGCAGTAACCTCGTCAAACAACGCAAGGTCTCCGCCGGGCCGTCCACCGGCGGCGCGCGCCGCTTCATCGACAAGTTCGACGATGCGCTTTCGGCGCAAACCGAAATCGGCCAACACAAACGCTTTTTTCTCGAGCACTGCAAGGTACTGTTTTGGCGAGCTGACAGTAAATTCTCGCGGTGCATGGAATCGATGACCACGGGTCTTGTTGCCGGCGCGCATTCCCAGCACTTCGCCTTCGATTACATCCGATCCGTGCAGCATGAGCAGCCAGTGAACGGGACGCACAAACTCCGCATCGGAGGCCCCCCAGCGCATGCGCCGCGGTATCGGCAACTTGTCCAGCGATTGCTGCACAATCGCGGGCAGGAGTTGCGGTGCCGGAGCGCCTTTCTCAGAGCTTGAGCAAGTGAGCCACTCACCCTTGTCGTTGCGCTCGCGCCGAAGTTCCGAAAGTTCGACACCGCATTTTCGGGCAAAGGCAAGCGCAGCCGGCTTCGGTACGCCATCCCTGTCAAATGCCACGGAAACCGGCGGACCCTTGAGTTCGATCTGCCGGTCTGGCTGCGATCGCGCCAGCTTGTCGACGAGTACGGCAAGCCGTCGCGGAGTTCCGCACGCTCGTACGTCGCCGTGCTCGAGGCGATTTTCGTCGAGCAGCGCGGCGAGATTGGCAGCAAAAGCGTCCATCAGCGATTTCAGCGCTTTGGGCGGCAGCTCTTCGGTTCCGACTTCGACCAGGAAGTCGGCGGTTCTTGTTTTCGCCATACCTAAGGAGCCCCGGCTGCCTGCTTGACAGTTGCGAGCATGGGAAAGCCGAGCGCCGCACGACTGGCGTAGTAAGCCTCGGCAATGGCGCGCGCCATCGTTCTTACCCGCAGGATGAAACGCTGACGTTCGCTGACAGAAATCGCCTTGCGGGCATCAAGTAAATTGAATGTGTGCGATGCAGTAAGCATCTGTTCGTAAGCGGGCAGGGCCAGCCCAAGCCCAATAAGCCGCTGGCTCTCGCTTTCGGCATGGTCAAATGCAGCGAAAAGTGCGTCAATGTCCGCGTACTCGAAATTGTACTTTGACTGCTCGACCTCGTTCTGGTGATACACGTCACGATAAGTGACCCGACCCAGTGGGCCATCGGTCCAGGTGATGTCGAAAATGCTCTCGACATCCAGCAGGTACATCGCGAGCCGTTCCAGACCGTAGGTGATCTCGCCGGTGACAGGCCGGCACTCGAGTCCGCCCACCTGCTGGAAATACGTGAACTGCGTGACCTCCATACCGTTTAGCCACACTTCCCAGCCGAGCCCCCAGGCGCCGAGAGTCGGGGATTCCCAGTTGTCTTCGACAAATCGAATGTCATGTATCAAAGTGTCGATACCGATGGCGCGCAAGGAATCAATATAGAGATCCTGAATGTCAAGCGGGGATGGCTTGATAACCACCTGGTACTGATAGTAATGCTGCAGGCGAAACGGATTGTCGCCGTAACGGCCATCGGTCGGCCTGCGGCAGGGCTGGACATAGGCAGAGGACCACGGTTCCGGGCCCACCGCACGCAGAAAGGTTGAAGGGTGAAAAGTGCCGGCACCCATGGGCATGTCGTAAGGCTGAGCGATAACGCAGCCGCGCGCCGCCCAAAATTGCTGCAGGCGCAGAATCAGCTCCTGAAAGTTGGCTGGGGCTGCCGCTATTTCCTTGTCCATCAATGATTTCGCGCTAATCCGGTGGCGCGCAGTATAACCGCATATCCGGGCACTGGAAGCCGCCCGCAATGCGCTAGGGTCTGGGGTGCTCCGGACCCCGAATGCCGACCCCCAAAGCAGTGCACTCTGGGCCAGAATGCACTAGGAAAGTGCAACACCCATCGCGTATGCTCTAACCTGGTGCGGGCCGTGCTTCGCGCATAACCAAGAGACTTATAAGGATCAATAACTTGGGAGACCGGCAAGGCTGGCACGCTTTCTGCACTGTTGAAACAAACGGTGGTCCGCTTGCCGGGCCGCCATCGCACTCACAAGACTGGAGGATAGGTTCATGACCCCCGCTGAGGTACTCGGCCTGATAAAGAAAAAGGACGTCAAGTTCATCGATTTTCGATTCACCGACACCAAGGGCAAGGAGCAGCATGTCACGGTGCCGGCACGGGTTGTGAACGAAGAGATTTTCGAGGACGGCAAGATGTTCGATGGCTCTTCGATCGCCGGCTGGAAGGGCATCAACGAGTCCGACATGATTTTGATGCCGGACCCGGCCTCCGCAGTTATCGATGTGTTCACTGAAGAAGTGACTCTGAACCTGCGTTGCAATGTGATCGAGCCGGCAACCATGCAGGGTTATGATCGCTGTCCGCGCACGCTGGCACAGCGAGCAGAAGCTTACTTGAAGTCAACAGGCATCGCTGATGTTGCCTACTTCGGCCCGGAAAATGAGTTCTTCGTATTCGATGACGTGCGCTGGGATGCAACCATGCACGGTGCGATGTATGCGATCGACTCCAGCGAAGGCGCGTGGAACACCGGTCGCAGCTACGACGACATCAACACCGGCCATCGCCCAGGAGTGAAAGGCGGCTATTTCCCGGTGCCGCCGGTTGACTCGCTGCACGACATTCGTTCTGCGATGTGCCTTGCGCTCGAGGAAATGGGCTTGCAAACCGAGGTACATCACCACGAAGTGGCGACCGCCGGACAGTGCGAGATCGGCGTACGCTTCAGCACGCTGTGCCGCAAGGCGGACGAAGTGCAGATTCTGAAATACGTTGTGCACAACGTCGCACACAGCTACGGAAAAACGGCAACTTTCATGCCGAAGCCGCTGGTCAATGACAACGGCAACGGGGCCCATGTGCACCAGTCCTTGTTCAAGGGCGGCAAGAATCTGTTCAGCGGTGATGGCTACGGCGGCCTGTCTGATTTGGCGCTCTATTACATCGGCGGCATTATCAAACATGCAAAAGCGCTGAATGCATTTACCAATCCGGCTACCAACAGTTACAAACGGCTCGTGCCGGGGTTCGAGGCCCCCACCATCCTTGCGTATTCGGCACGCAATCGTTCCGCGTCCATTCGTATTCCTTACGAGGCAAACCCGAAGGGGCGACG
The DNA here is from genome assembly GCA_020027645.1 of Pseudomonadota bacterium. Taxonomy (GTDB): domain Bacteria; phylum Pseudomonadota; class Gammaproteobacteria; order Steroidobacterales; family Woeseiaceae; genus JAKEGN01. The sequence continues at coordinate 3,968 of JAHKKM010000128.1, read as the reverse complement.
CATCGAGGTGCGATTCCCGGACTCTATGGCAAATCCGTACCTCGCGTTTGCTGCGATGATGCTCGCCGGTCTCGACGGAATTCAGAACAAGATCCACCCCGGCGATGCCATGGACAAGGATCTGTACGACCTGCCACCCGAGGAGGAGAAAAATCTGTTACTCGTGTCCTTCTCGCTGGACGAGGCGCTCGATGCGCTGGACAAGAATCGTGAGTTCCTCAAAGTCGGCAATGTCTTCAGTGACGACCTGATTGATGCCTATATTGACCTGAAAAAGGAAAACGTGACGCGCCTGAGAATGACCACCCACCCGGTGGAATTCGACATGTACTACAGCCTTTGAAAGGGAAAACTGTGAACCGGGCGGCATTTTGCCGCCCGGCCGCTGGCGACAAACAGGGCCCCAAGCTATGCTAACTGCATGCAAATACGTCTCCTTAGCGCAATTGGACTCATCCTGCTCGCAGGTGGCGTGCTCGCACAGGCATACCGCTGGGTGGATAAAGACGGCGTGGTGCATTACTCGGACCGGCCGGAACCCGGAGCGGAAGAGGTGCAACTACCGGTTTCCCGTCCGTCATCCGGACCGACAACGCCCGCGGCCAGCAGCCCTTACTCGCGGAGTGAAGAAGCTGCGCAGAGTGACGCCAATCAGCCGTTCAGTTACCAAAGTCTCAGCATCGCAGCTCCTGCATCCGAACAGACGCTATGGAATATCGAAGGCGTTCTGAATGTCAGCCTGAGCCTCCAGCCGGGGCTACAGAGCGGACACCAGGTTCGGGTGTACTTCGACGGCAGCCCGCGTATGGTCAGCGGCACCTCGTTTCAACTGGAAGAGGTCTATCGCGGAGCACACAATCTGCAGGCGGAGGTCATAGACCAGGCGGGCAAGCTGATGATTCGCAGCGAGCCGAGCCGCTTCTACGTGCAGCAAAACGCAATCGCCAACTAGGCGGATCGCGCGGCGACAGAAACCCGCAACTTCCAGCCAGCATTGTCGACGGCCTCACTACCGCCGTTATCCTGCTCGATCACAATTTCCTCATCGTCGAACTCAACCCGGCTGCGGAAAACCTGCTTGGCATAAGTGCGACCCGCGCTCTCGGCCAACCGCTGCTGCCTTTTGTCGACGATGATGCTGAATTACGCGATGTCCTGGTTCGGACGCTGGTATCCGGGATCCCTCACGCCAACGAATTGCGACTGGGCCGAAGCGAAGCACACATTGAGGATCGAATTATCGACTGCCGTGTCTCGCCGATGGCGTCTGTGGAATTCGAGGACGCATTACTCGTCGAAATGAATGACGTAACCAGGCGCTCCAAGATCAGTCGGGAAAACGCTCTGATAATCCAGCATGGTGCAGGCAGGCAGATGATCCGGCAACTCGCGCACGAGATAAAAAATCCGCTCGGCGGTTTGCGTGGAGCAGCACAACTCCTGGCGCGGCAGCTTGAAAGCGACGAACTCAGGGAATACACGGGTGTCATCATCAGCGAAGCCGACAGGCTGGCGGCGCTCGTCGACACATTGCTCGGCCCCGGCGGCCCGCCGAACAAGCAACCTCTAAACGTGCACGAACTGCTTGAGTACGTTGTGCGCCTGGTGCAGCCGGATATAGGCGAACACATTCGTTTCCGTCGCGATTACGATGCAAGCCTGCCGCTTATCGACCTTGATCGTGACCAGATGGTGCAGGCATTCCTGAACCTCGTGCAAAACGCTGCAACGGCGCTGGAAGGGCGCGGGCAGATTACGCTCCGCAGCAGGGCTGTCATGAATTTCACGATCGGCGATGTGCGCCACAGCGCCATAGCCAGTGTCGATATCGAAGACGATGGCCCGGGTATTCCGCCACAGCTGCAGGACTCCATTTTTTATCCGTTGGTGACCAGCCGTCCGGAAGGCACTGGCCTCGGCTTGCCGGTCGCCCAGGAATTGCTCAGCCGCCATGGCGGGCTGATCGAATTCGAAAGCCGACCGGGCCGAACGGTGTTCTCCGTGCGTATTCCGTTGCGCACGACAAAGCGAGGCGCCAATGAATACGCCTGAGCTCGAAGCCTGGGTTGTCGACGATGACCAGTCGGTGCGCTGGGTGCTCGAGAAAGCTCTGCGCCAGGCAGGCATAAGCACGCGCAGTTTCGACCGCGCGGAGCACCTGCTCGCTGCGATCGATCGGACTTCTCCCGACGTACTTATTACCGACATTCGCATGCCGGGCATGGATGGCCTCGCGCTGCTCGACCGGCTAAGCAGCACCCGCCCGGATCTTCCGGTCATTGTGATGACGGCACACACGGACCTGGATCACGCCGTTGCCGCATATCGTGGCGGCGCCTTTGAATACCTGCCGAAACCATTCGACGTGGATGAGGCGATACAGCTCGTGAAGAAAGCAGCACGGCGTAACGGCGCACATGACAAAAGCGCCGGAATGCCATCGAAGGATGATATTCCGTCGATGCTCGGCAAAGCGCCTGCAATGCAAGAGGTGTTTCGCTCGATCGGCCGGCTCGCGAAATCGAGCCTGACAGTTCTGATAACCGGCGAGTCCGGTACCGGAAAAGAGCTGGTCGCACGCGCATTGCACCAGCACAGTCCGCGGGCGGACAAATCGTTCGTCGCACTGAACACTTCGGCGATCGCCGCGGACCTTCTTGAGTCTGAACTCTTCGGTCACGAACGCGGCGCATTCACCGGCGCTGAAGCGCGGCGCATCGGTCGATTTGAGCAGGCCAATGGCGGTACCTTGTTTCTCGACGAAATCGGCGACATGTCGGCTGCGCTGCAGACCCGCTTGTTGCGCGTGCTCGCGGAAAGCGAGTTCTATCGTGTCGGTGGCCAGACACCGGTGCGCGTCGACGTGCGTGTTATTGCCGCAACCAACCAGGACCTGGCCAAAGCAGTGAAGGAAGGCCGCTTCCGGGAGGATCTGTACCACCGCCTGAACGTGATCCGCATCAATACGCCGCCGCTACGTCATCGGCGTGAGGACATACCGGTCTTGCTGAATCACTATCTGAAGGATGCCGCAAAAGAGCTCGATACTCCCACGAAAAAAATCAACAGCGATGCAATGGAGATCCTGAAGACCTACGACTGGCCTGGAAACGTCAGGCAGCTGGTGAACGCGGCGAGACGACTGACTGTGACGGCGCCTGGCGGAGTGATTACGAGCCTGGATGTCCCGCAGGATCTCGGGGGAAAGCATAATTCGGCGAGCGCACAGAATGAGTGGACCAGGAGTCTCGCGTACTGGGCTGAGCGAAAACTCGGCGATGCCGATGCCAGCCCGTTGCTGGAAGAGGCGCTACCCGCTTTCGAGAAAACACTGATCCGGATTGCACTCGAGCGTGCCCGCGGTCATCGCCAGGAAGCTGCGAAACTGCTGGGATGGGGCCGCAATACCCTGACGCGCAAAATCCGTTCGCTGAATATGGATTAATATACCGGGGTCAGACCACCATTAATTCGTTTTGGCGGGGAATCATTGAGGCGGCAGAACGAATTAATGGTGGTCTGACCCCGGTTTTCAGGTTTGCAAGGAACCTACTAACCTTGAGACCGAATTCATTTCGTGACGCCGCAGATAATCCGCAATCCCGTCATTTATTTTCGTGCAAATAAGCGGATCGTAAAAAAGCGCTGTGCCTATACCCACGGTCGTTGCACCGGCGATTATGAACTCCAGTGCATCTTTTGCGGTCATGATGCCGCCCTGGCCGATAATCGGAATGCTTCGCGGCCCGGCAATTTGGTAGACCTGGTGTACCTTCAATAGTGCGATCGGGCGAATGGCCGGACCCGACAAGCCGCCGCGAACGTTTCCAAGCACCGGCCTGCGCTGTTCGGTGTCAATCGCCATGCCTGTGATGGTGTTGATAACAGCCAGTGCGTCTGCACCAGCCTCGATGCAGAGTCGTGCGTTCTCTTTTATGTCGGTCTGGTTCGGCGACAGCTTGGCTATT
>JAHKKM010000024.1 GCA_020027645.1 Pseudomonadota bacterium | reverse complement strand
ACCAATATTCGTGCGGCCGGCAGCGACGAGAATATCGTGCTGACCCCTCCCATACGGTACTCGCTTGAGCAGGCACTTGAATTCATCGACGACGACGAGCTGCTCGAGGTCACGCCGACCAAACTCCGCTTGCGCAAAAAGGTTCTGACGGAATCGGGGCGCAAGCGCGAGTCTCGCGCCAAAGCCGGATAGCCCGGGCAGCGATGGAAGATTCTGCCGCCTCCACCCTTGCATTTCGGGACCTGAAGCCGGACGACATTCTGGGTGCGCTGGAGAGCCTCGGCTTTCGATGCGACGGCCGTTTCCTGGCCTTGAACAGCTACGAAAACCGTGTGTACCAGGTCGGTATCGAAGACGGCGAGCCGGTTGTTGCCAAGTTTTATCGCCCTGGGCGCTGGAGCGACGAGGCAATACTCGAGGAACACGCATTCACGCTGGAACTTGCCGCGCACGATATTCCGGTAGTCGCGCCGTTGACTATCGACGGCCGGACATTGCATCACTGCGGACTATTTCGCATCGCCGTTGCGCCGCGTCGCGGCGGGCGCGCCCCGGATCTCGACAATGCAGATTTGCAACGTCAGCTTGGACGACTGGTCGCGAGAATTCATCTTGCGGGTGAAGCCACTGCCTTTCGCCATCGCCCGACCATCGATATCGAAAGTTATGGTTACGAATCTTCAGACTTTCTGTTGCAGAATGATTTCATACCGGAGGACCTGGTCGCCTCCTACGATGCTATAGCGCAGCTGGTTTGCGAGTACGCCGAAGACTGCTTTGACCGGTGTGGCGATTACCGCCGGATTCGCCTGCACGGCGATTTTCATCCCGGCAATGTGCTGGTCGCCGGAGACGCACTGCATATCGTTGACCTGGACGATGCGCGCAATGGCCCGGCGATGCAGGACCTTTGGATGTTCCTGTCCGGCAATCGCCAGGAGCAAACACCGCAACTTGACATACTGTTGGACGGATATCGTGAATTTCGCCATTTCGACGCACGCGAACTCAATCTGATCGAGGCATTGAGAACGCTGCGAATCATGCACTACGCCGCGTGGCTTGCCAGGCGCTGGGAGGACCCAGCGTTCAAGATCGCGTTTCCCTGGTTCAACACTGAAAGTTACTGGGGCGAACACATTCTGACACTGCGGGAACAGGCTGCAACGATGCTGGAGCCGCCCCTGGAATGGCGATACTGAAAGCCGCTCTTGGGAACAATAAAGTGCGGCGCGACTGCGTCGGAAGAATTACCATGCTAATCAATTGGGTACCGGGACGGACGACATGCAGATCACGTCTATCGCGCCCGGCCAACTCGGTTGCGCTGGTATTGAACCCGGTCTAAAGTCGGTAGCACGTCTAATCGTCTGGATATTGCGGAACTCTGGCGGCGAGACCCGCTCATACTAAGGATCAACAGGCATCCATTGGACATCTCCGGGGATACGGTATCTTGATGTCAACAAAGCTCAGGGCTTGTGCAACCGCTGCCCTCGCAGTAACGCTGGGCGCTTGCAGCGGCTCGCAGGTGAAACTTCTCGATCCGACTATCCCGGAACCACTGATCGACAAGCTCCCGCTGTCCGTTGCAGCACGATACCCGGAGAATTTCGCTCACTTCGTGCACGAAGAAGTCGTCATAGGCAAGGAAAAGTGGAGCATCGACCTCGGTCGCGCCAACGAACTGCTGTTCACGCAGCTGTTCGGAGCGATGTTTACAGACTATCAAGTCATCCAGCAGGACACGAACCCGCGCGATCTTGCCATTGACGCCTTCATAGAACCCACGATCGATGCGTTCGAGTTTTCGGTACCGTCGCAAAGTCAGACTGAGGAATTTGCCGTCTGGATTCGATACCGCATCAAAATTTTCGATGGGCAAGGAAACGAGATTGCAAATTGGCCGATCAGCGCCTACGGTAAATCGCTGACTACTACTTTCGGCTCGGACGAGGCCTTGCGGCGGGCAGCGGTGCTGGCAATGCGCGATGCAGCCGCACTGGTTATCCTGCAAATGGACAAGGCGACAGGCATAAGCAAGCTGAGTGCCGCCACCCGCGACCCGGCCATGCTGGCCGATCCTCAGCCCGCAGAAGATGTAACGGGTGAGAAAGTGATGCAGACAACTGCAACGGAGGATCCCGCTGATGACTCGGGCACTTGATTCTGAAATCCGCCTTGCGTTGACGCGCAAATTCATTCTTATTGCAGCGGCCAGTTCGATGCTGACCGCCTGCGTCACGTCTCGCGTTGAAGGCGTGCGCGAAAACAAGACCGGCATAGCTGAAGGCGAAGGCGTCGTCATCATGGCGAAGAGCTATCACCTCGGGAATGAAACGGAAGCCAAATTCATCGCCTGCGTCGGCGACGCCGTTGGCCGCGGCTCTGCCGGACTGCGGGTAGTGCCTAACAATGAATTTGTTGACGCCCTGTTTCCGTGGTTTGAGCCGCGAACGGCACCGGCTGAGACCAAAGGCCTGCCGGATCTCATGCAGCGGCCGGGGGTCCCCGAGAAGATTGCAGAAAAAGGTGTGCGCTACGTGGTCTGGCTTGACGGCGACACCGACCGGGTTGCGGGTGGCGGCAGCATGTCCTGCGCCGCGGGTCCTGGCGGTGGTGGTTGTTTCGGTTTCGCCTGGTGGCAGAACGACTCCAAGTATCAGGCCTCCGTCTGGGACCTGAGCGGCCTCGAGAATGCAGGATCGGTTAGCGCGGATGTCAGCGGAACTTCATTTCTGCCGGCAATCGTCATACCGATCCCGCTCATTGCCCGCACCCAGGCGAAAGCATGCAAGGGCCTCGCGGATCAGCTCAAGCTGTTCATCGTGTCCGACGAGGGCGCATAAGGAGCCGGTCGGCGCCAGGTGGAACGTAACGCGGAGGCTTAGGCCAGCCCTATAACCTGCCGCCGCGGATGAAGGCCAGGCTGTAGAAATCAGAGTCTAGCGAGTCGACCGACACGCTTCGACCGGATGCCGGAGCGTGCACAAACCGGCCGTTTCCAAGGTACATGCCGACGTGCGACATCTTTCCTTCAATACGGAAGAACAGCACGTCGCCTGTCTTGAGATCGGCATAAGAAATTGGTCGCGCACCCTGCCATAGACCGGCAGTGGTTCGTGGCACACTCTTTCCGGCCTTTGCATAGGAATAATGCACCAGGCCACTGCAATCAAAGCCATTGGTCGATGCCCCACCATAGCGATAGGGCGCGCCAACCTGGTGCATGGCTATTTCCGCAGCACGGTATCCGTAGGCATCCGATACCTGCGGCATGGTTCGCCCGGGCGCCAACGGAGCATTCCCCGTTGCGACCGGCCCGGGCGTCGAGCAGCCGGCAGCGAACAGCAACCCGGCTACCAGGAACATGTGACAAATCAGATTTCTGGCCGACTGCAGCAACATATGGAACACTTTGCAACGCAGGACCGTATAACCATAACCGCCGGAGCCTGAATTCGATATGAACTGTATCCCGGAAACGAAATTTCCGATCTGCTTGCGCGCCTTTGCGAAGGCCCGGGAAAGCTTCGGTTCGCGCGGAATTACCGCAATCGTCATATTCGGCCTGTTCGGCATAATTGCTGCCTGTGGTATTCCCAGTTCGGAAAGCGCGCCACAGACACAAGCCCAGCGGCATCAGTACCGGATGGAATTCGAAGTAACGCCTGACATCGACGCTGCCGGTGCGCATGTCGAGTTGAAGCTGTCGCAGACCCGGCGGCAGCTTCGCAAGTTGACGATGCGCATCGACCCGGAACGTATTCGCGATGTGCACGGTGACGGCGGTTGGCGCCTTGATGACGACATCGTTACTTGGGTACCACCCGAGCGCGGCGGCTCGCTCAAATGGTTTGCCTCATTGCGGCACCAGCGTGGTAGCAAGAATTACGATGCATACCTGGACACGGACTGGGCAGTATTCCGCGGCGAAGACATTATTCCGCGGGCGACCACGAGGACCGTTAAAGGTGGAAACAGTGAAACCTGGCTCAGCTTTCAACTGCCGGTCGGTTGGTCTTCTACGACACCGTATTTTGGCAGGAACCATCGCTATCGTGTAAAAAACCCTGAGCGCCGCTTTGATCTCCCTGCCGGCTGGATTACGCTCGGGAAAATCGGCGTTCGAAATGAAACCATTGGGCGCACTCGGGTCAAGGTTGCTGGACCGCTGGGGCACGGTGCCCGTCGAATGGACACATTGGCCTTCCTGCAATGGACGCTGCCGGAAATGCAACGCCTGTTGCCCACTTTTCCCAAGCGACTAACGATCATCAGTGCGGCCGCACCGATGTGGCGCGGCGGGCTTTCCGGGCCGAAATCCCTGTTTCTCCACGCGACATTGCCACTCATCAGTGAAAATGCAACCAGTACCCTGCTACACGAAGTTTTTCACGTCGGCTTTGCACCGTACCATCCAGAGCAGGCCGACTGGATCATCGAGGGTCTGGCGGAGTACTACGGAATGCAGATTCTTGCACGCAGCGGAACGATCAGCGACAAACGCCTGGAGCAGGCCATGGCTGCTCAGGCGCAGTGGGGAAAAACCGCTACCAGGATCTGCGCACGCGACTCGTCCGGTGCAATCACAGCCAGAGCTGTCACGGTACTCGCCATGCTGGATGATGAAATCCGCCAGGCGACCAACGATCGCCACTCGCTCGACGATGTGACCCGTGCACTGGCAATCGGCGAAGGAAAAATTGCTTTGGATTCATTGCGCAGTACGGCTACCAAACTCATCGGCAGGAAGCCGGACGCCCTGTCGGCGAAAAATTTGCCGGGCTGCCAAACGTAGTGGTCCTCCCGGACTCAGGCCCGGACTCGACCGATACGACCCAGACCGGTTGACCCATGGACAGACAGCGCGACCTCGAGCTCATTCTGCGTTCCCGGACTCCCATAGTGGTGATCGAGACGCGGGATGAATCGCGCATGCTAGACCTGATCAGGTCAATCACCGTCTCCCGCGCGTCGACTTCGTATATGCCGCTGTTCCGCTGGACCGTTACCGACGGGCTGCAACGACTCGACATCTCCCTGGAGCCGCAGTTGCACAATGCGGCACCAAGCGAAGTACTTCGTCATATTCGTGCCGTGGCCAAGCCCGGAATTTATGTGCTCCTTGATTTTCATCCGTACCTCGACGATCCGGTGAATGTGCGATTACTGAAGGACATCTGCATTCAGTTCGAATCTGTCGCCAGGCACCTTGTTTTCATCAGCCATTCTGTTTCACTGCCCAAGGAACTTGAGGCGTTCAGCGCCAGATTCGACATGGCTTTGCCGTCCGAAAAAGAACGCGAGGAAATCGTTGAACGGGTTACTGCAGACTGGGCGAATGAGAATCCGCCATCGAAAGTGAACGTCGACCCGAAAGCGCACCGGTTGCTGGTGCAAAATCTCGCCGGACTTACGGACAGGGACACTGAGCAATTGGCACGAAACGCCATTTATGATGATGGCGCGATTAGCCGCAGCGACCTTTCGCAGGTCATGCAGGCAAAGTACGAACTCCTGAACCGCGGCGGTGTACTACAGTTTGAGTACGATACCAGGAAGTTCAGCGATATCGGTGGGCTCACCGGCCTGAAAACCTGGCTCTCGCATCGCAAGACGGCATTGCTCGGGCCTCAATCGGTGCCGACACTGGATATGCCAAAAGGCATTTTACTCATCGGAGTCCAGGGCTGCGGCAAAAGCCTTGCTGCCAAGGCTTCTGCAGCAATATTCGGGGTTCCGCTGCTGCGGCTTGATTTCGGCAGCCTGTACGACAAGTACCATGGTGAAACAGAGCGCAAATTGCGGGAATCACTCAAGACCTCTGACGTAATGGCGCCTTGTGTGCTGTGGATCGACGAAATTGAAAAGGGTCTCGCCGGCAGAGACAGTGAAACCGGCACGTCACAGCGGGTGCTCGGCACATTCCTGACCTGGCTTGCGGAAAAAAGGACTCGGGTTTTTGTCGTTGCGACAGCCAATGACATCAGCGTATTGCCACCCGAACTGGTGCGCAAGGGCCGTTTCGATGAGATCTTCTTTGTGGACCTCCCGCGAGGAGCAATTCGAAAGTCGATTTTTCAGATTCATCTGGCAAGCCGCAATCAGGATCCGGCTAAGTTCGAACTGGACCAACTGGCAAAGGAGACGCGCGGTTTCTCCGGTGCGGAGATCGAGCAGGCAATCGTGTCGGCCATTTATGCTGCACAGGCCCGGCGCTCCACCCTGAACTCGCAATTCATTCTCGCAGAGATCAAGCGAACACGCCCGCTGTCTGTGGTCATGGCAGAGCGAATTGACGAGCTTCGCCGCTGGGCGAAGGATCGCACCGTAGCGTGTGACTAAGGCCCAACCGCTATCTATTTGACTTAATTGGACTATTTTGGTCGAGCGTTTCGGCGGCGGTGTGGGCGCTCCATCGGTCATGCTAGAATCTTTTGATGACTATGGATAAGAACACTACAAAGAACCTAGTCACCGGCATCGACGAAGATCCAACGGCCGAACTTGAAATCCTGAGCCATTCACTGCAATCGCAGGACGCAGACGATGAGCTCGAGGCCGACGCCAACACATACAATTGTGAGGACGATAGCGACGATCTCGATTCCCCGGTGGGCAACATTGCATCTCTCAAACGCGGAATCCGCGAGCGTGATCAATCCATCGCTCGCCTGCAATACGATTTCGAGCAGCTGCGCTCACGCTGGAAAGGGCTGGATAAGGAAATCAAGGTACGCGAAAAGCTTACAGACAATGTCAATGCAGAGCTGCGAAAGGCGAGAAATGATCTGGCAGCCGTGCAGAAAAAAATGCGTGACAGTCAGGCGCATGCGGAACTGCTGCAGTCCAAAGCAGCGGACGATGCGAAATTCGCTGCAGATAACAACAAGCTGATCGAATCGCTCCGCATTGCAACCGACCTGCGGGACAGACAGCTTGCCGAACTCGAGCTGCAGCACGCTCGATACGAAGAACAATCACGCGAGATGCGGGACCAATTCGCTGCGATGCAATCGGAATTGACAATTCGGATGCAAGAGCGCGAAATTCTTGATGCACAACTCCGTGACACTTCGGCACTGTTGCAGCAGGCGGATAATCGTTTCGGCACGCTGAGCGAGCAATTTATCAGCAAGGATGCAGCGCTTTCGAAGCAATCGGCGGAGATTGAGATTTTGCGTCAACAGCTTGCTCAAAGCAGCGCTGACCTGGCGAAATTTCAGCAGACCGCACCTGGTACGCATGGCGTTACAAGTGATGTATCGCAGAGTCGGGACTTAAATGATCCCGACCCAAGCGTGGGGAAAGCCGGACTGCTGATTGAGAGTCGCCAGGAAATACGCGAACTGCAATCACAAGTCACTCGAACTGAGGGCTATGCCGATTCACTGCGTATCAAGCTGCAGAACCAGCTAAGGATTACTGACGAAGCGACGCGCGCGCGCGAGAATATGGATATGGCATTGGCCGATGCCCAACACCAAATTGCAGAATTGGGTCGACAGCTTGAAAGTGAGAAGCTATCGTCCACCAGTCTTCGCGAACAGCTTGATGAAATGCGATCAGAATTCGAGGCGGAAATTTCACGCGCACAATTCGAATTGGCGACCGCACAGCGGACCATTGCTGAACACGAAACTATCCATGAGCAACTGACCGCAGACCTTTTTGACAGCCAGAGTTTCCGCCAGGTGCTCGAATCTCAACTCGAGAGGACGGAAGAATCCGGCGAAACGCTCATTCGCACATTGCGTCAGAAAATCAAGCGGCTCGAGCATCAGCATGAGGATGATCGGCACAAGATATCCAACAAGGACGGTGCTATCGCGGCATTGCTGAATGAGCTGGCAAACAGAAGCTCAGCCGTCAAGGTTGCCAGCGAGATGGAAACCGCGACTCGTGATGAATCGAGTATCGAACCAGACATCAGGCACGACGACAAGTCCGTGGCCGACCGGATTACCAGGCTTCTGATTGGCAATGTCGACGGCCAGGAACTGCGTTTCCCGCTTTTCAAGGACAAGCTGACGATCGGCCGCACGCGGAACAATGACATTCACCTGAAGGCGCAATTCATCAGTCGCCGCCACGCCCTGATCGTTACCGAAAATGACCGCACAAAGATTGTTGACTGGGGCAGCAAGAACGGTATCGCGGTCAACAGGCAGGCTGTCACAGAGCATGTACTCAGAAGCGGCGATATTGTCACTATAGGTAACGCCGATTTCCGCTATGAGGAACGCCCGAAGCGCTGACAACCGCCGGTCAAGTAGCTTCGCACCCGGGTACCGTCGCACCTCGATCTGTGAGTGGAGTCACGGACTATCACCAAGCTTTCCGTTATTCTTTTTTGAACAAAGCAGCAATACGGAACGGATCTCCAACCATGCTCTCCGGATCGGCGCCCAAACAAATGGATTTGAGTGCGACGCAGATACTCTCGCGAAATGCGGGAAATCTGGCAGCTCGCAAGATCTGGCTTCCGAAGTTGCTATATGACTGCCTTCCGTACTTTTACCTTGCCGCTGGCGTTTCAGCGTTTTTCGCGACCCTTTACATAAGCGCCTGGTTCTGGGTGCTGCCGCATTACCTGTTGTTCTCGGCAGCGTGTCTGCACCTGGCCTTCCACATCTTCCGCCGACGTCGCAAGAACACGTCAGCCAATCAATCGATTGCAGACCGGGATTCCCGATCCTGTTAGTCAGAACGCCGGCTCCGCCCGAATGCCAGTTCATCGCGATGCACTTGACCTTGCAGGCACGTTGATCAAGGATTGATCTCACCTGACCCCAATACGCGATTCCGCAATGCCCGATTCATCACAGCATTTGAAACGGATCCTGCAAAAAGAGGCTGCTCTCTTCCTCGGTTTGTTCTTCTTTGGAATTGTGCTCCTGCCCGTCGCCATCTACCTTGTCGGTCAGTCCGTTTTCGGTGAATACAGTGGTCATGGTTTCGCGGATTTTTATGCGAGCCTGCACTATGAACTCCGCATCGGACAGAAGGTCACCTGGTACCTGGTCCTGTCTCCCTACCTTTGCTGGCAGCTTTTTCGCCTGACCATCCACACATTTCGCAAGTACCGCAATCCCGCATCGCTTGCAGGCGGTTAAGTTGCAATCCGCGCCAGCAAAAGTGTGACGTGGCTCACACAACTTGCATTAATAACAGCGTCTTAGCCGATAAACTGCAGAAATTATGTTAAGGTATTGCATGCTGCGCGTACGTGCCGATTATAGTTACGGACCCCTGAGCAAAGTGACCTGTCTTGCCGGACAACGACCATGAACCGCTTTCTTGTATGGCTCGGCCTCAAGCTGTTTGGCAAAAACGAGCCGCCCAGGGATTCGTTGCGCCAGACCGGCGCACGCATTGCGCCTAAACCCAGGCCGCCAAAACCGGCACCACCGCCGCCGCCAAGAATTGATCTCGGTGTGGCCGGCGAAGGGACGATCGAGGATGGCGGGCCGGGAAAGAACGTATTGATAAGAAACCGTCTCGTGCGTGAAGACACTGGCACACACGATACGTTGAAAATTATCAGCGAAGAAGTATTCGAGTCCAAGGAAGAATCCGGTCTCGACCCCTATAACACGGGACGCTTCGACCGATCGAAGTCCTGGGATTCACAAAACCGCAAGTAATAGAAGCCCGGGCAGCGGCCACGATTTCGCATCGGCTGTAGCGAATTGACCCTGCGTTAGACGACGGTTAGGCTGAGCCAACAGCCAAGAAGAACACGGTTTGCGTAATGCGAGTCTCTTTCGAGCTTCACGATGACGACCTGAAGCATTTTCGCCTGATTATGCTTGAGGCGCGCAAGTCTGCTGCCCGATCGTCGCCCGAGGAAATTGTCACAGGCGCACGAGAATTGCTGGCCAACGTCGGTTCGAAAAATGTTCCGCAGTTCGTGCGCGAACGCTTGCAGTCACTCGAGTTGTTGATTGACATTCTGGTCGATCACGAATGGCGTTTACCAGAAAAAGACGCCGGCCGGGTTCTCAATGCACTGGCCTATTTCTGCGAACCCGAAGACCTGATACCCGATCACATCCCGGGTCTTGGGTTCCTTGACGACGCGATCATGATTGAACTGGTAGTTCGGGAATTGCGTCACGAGATCGATGCCTACCGCGACTTTTGCGACTTCAGGACAACCCACAAGCCGAACCGTGGCGTCAAAGCCAAAACAACCGACTTGACCCGGGACAAATGGCTGGAAACCCGTCGCAAGGAGCTGCAATGCCGCATGCGGCGCCGGCGCAAGCGGGCCACGGACAGAGGTGGCCGGACCCCGCCATTTCGCCTGCTCTAGGACCGCCCCCGACCGCGCTGAGAGCGTTGACATAAGCCGGTTTACAGGCTGATTCCCGTCCGGTTCAGGGCCAGTAGTAGTATGCGGTCGCGAGCACTCCGACCCACAGGAGCGCCTGCGCAAGCCATCGGGCCCTGTGCCGCCGTATTAGCAAATAGAAACTCACGGCTGAAATGGCGGTCATAAGCATGAATATGAGCAGGCTGCTGACCAGGTTCGGGAATTCCTGCGCCAATTGCGGTTCACCCCTTCCGACCACGAGGAACATGAGGACCACGGCGGCCAGGCTGAAGGCTATCGAAAGGCAGGATCCGAGCAGAATCCCATTGATTACGGTCAATGGACCCACTGGTACCATCGATTAATACAGGCTGACGCCAGCCGGTTTTTACTGGAATTTGGCAATTGCACACTTGATCGGCAGGCACGAGGCATCTAGCCTAGCCGAACCGGGACGTTCCCAAAAGCTTTGACACACATGGAGATTAAGTTGAAACGACCTCAGGGAGTGACCAATAACAGGATAACGACCGGCCTGCTGCTTGTTTTGTTTTTGACAACTGTCAACGCCAAACAGTCGCTGACAGATGATTCCGAACTTCTGCCCGAGGCCCGACACGAAAAGATCGGCCAGCTGGTCACAGAGTTCATTCAAAAATCCCATTATCAACATGCCTCTGTCGATGACGCTTTGTCGTCTAAGGTTCTCGATCGATACATTGAAGCGCTCGACAGCAACCGCATGTATTTTCTGGCCAGCGACATTGCGGCCTTCGATCAATTCAGGTTTCAGCTCGATGAGATGGTGCGTTCCGAGCCGCTCGACCCGGTCTTTGGTATGTTCGAAGTCTATCGCACTCGCGTTCGGGAACGCCTGAACTACGCACTGGCACAGATTGAGATCGAACCCGATTTCACCATTGACGAGCAGTTTGAGTTCGACCGGGAGAAATCGCCGTGGGCCAAGGATACTGCAGAACTGGACGAGATCTGGCGCTTGCGAGTGAAAAACGATGCATTGAGCCTGGCCTTGACAGAAAAGAACTGGGGCGAGTCGCAGGAAGTTCTGAGAAAGCGCTACCAACGCTTCCTGAAGCGAATGGATCAGCTGAACAGCGATGATGTATTCGAAACCTTCATGAACGCGTTTGCCCACACACTGGATCCGCATTCCAGCTACCTGTCGCCTCGCAATTCCGAGGAATACAGAATTCAGATGAGCCTGTCGTATTTCGGAATCGGTGCGTCATTGCAACTCGACGATGACTACGTGCAGGTCATCAATATCATTCCCGGCGGCCCGGCGGCTATCGACGGAAAGCTGCAGCCCAAGGACCGGATTACCGGCGTGGCGCAAGGTGAAGACGGTGAAGTGGTGGATGTCATCGGCTGGCGACTCGACGACGTTGTTCAACTGATTCGGGGACCTGCCGACACCGTGGTACGGCTGCAAATCATGCCCGCGGGCGCATTGCCGGGCACGGAACTCAAAGTCCTGACGCTGACGCGAAACCAGGTGAAACTTGAGGAACAGGCCGCCAAGAGCAACATTGTCACGATCCCGCGGGAAGGACGTGAATGGTCCATCGGCGTAATCGAAGTCCCCAGTTTCTACAGGGATTACCGGGCGTTGAGTAATGGCGACAAGGATTACACCAGCACAACCAAGGATGTGAAGCGCCTCATTGCCGAACTGGAGGAAAAGGGAATCGACGGATTGATTATCGACCTCCGGGATAACGGCGGTGGGCACCTCACTGAAGCCACGGCATTGTCCGGATTGTTCATCGACAACGGCCCGGTAGTTCAGCTGCGAAATTCGAATGGCCGCATTAGCCGGCTCGACGACCCCGATCCTGTGGCACGGGTCGCGTATAACGGCCCACTGGCTGTGCTGGTCAACCGGTACAGTGCGTCGGCCTCGGAAATTTTTGCGGCTGCTATCCAGGATTACGAGAGAGGCGTGATCATCGGGCAGCAGACTTTCGGCAAAGGCACGGTGCAGAACCTGTACTCGCTCGACCAATACGTCCGCCGGCCCGAAGACGAAGGGCTTGGTCAACTAACGCTGACCATCGGCAAGTACTACCGGGTAACCGGTGAGAGTACGCAGCATCGCGGTGTCGAACCGGACATCGAGTTGCCATCACTCATCGACGCGGAGCAGATTGGCGAAAGTGTGCGTGACACTGCCCTTCCCTGGGACACGATTCGGACAACGAACTTTCGCCCGGGTGCGCCGCTCGATACCACGATTTCGTCTCTGACTGCGAACTATAATGCGCGGATCAAGGACGATCCCGATTTCCAGTTCCTCGTCGAGGACATTCGCGAGGTCGAGGATATGCGGGCAATGAAGACGGTTTCATTGAAAATCGATACACGCAGAGTCGAACGAGAAGAAGCCATGAACAAGCGGCTACAAAGGGAAAATGCCCGACGCGCGGCCTTGCATCTCGAGCCAATCGAATCGATCGAAGTACTGGAGACCCTTGAAGGGCCGGACGTGCAGCTTGACCAGGCTGCGGCAATCATTACAGACTTGGCAGTCATGCGGGAAATCGAAGCGGCTCCGGAGCATACCGCCCAAACGCTACCTTAGCCGCAGCCACTTCGATACTTGCAGGACCGGCAGGTGGTGTTATACTGCTATACAACACCAATCTACACGACTCTAACCCAATGGAGGTCGACGTGGACACAAATGTTCGGGGAAGCTTGCACGGTTTCCGGATGGGATTGATGTTTCTGACGGCCGTCTGGTCTGTCTCCGCCCTGGCGGCCAGCGGACCTGCCTGCGACAACTCCGGACATCGTTTGCAGACCCTGAACGTGTCAGTACAGGCCCTCGCCGCCGAACCGGTTGATCACATTGGTGCTACCACGGAATCCGCGGCAGCGCCGCAGCCTGCGGACACAGTCAACCAGGCGATTGCACCCCTGCTCTACCTGACACCGCACATTGCAGCCATTCTGAATAGCGTATTCGAGAGTACCGATATAGCTCCCAGCCAGGAGCCAGTCACTCGAGAATTGGTGCCTGAAGCATCCAAACCGGCGACAGCAGCCTCAGCGCCGCAAGCCACAGCATCCGATGTGGAAGACGACACGGCAACTGTGAACAGCGCGTTTCGCAACGATGACATTGCGCGGTTCCAGCGCCAGATGTACCGCAAGGACATCTGATACGGCCTAGCCCGCTAGCGGCTCAGGACCTTGGAAATTCCCCAGTAGTTTTCGCCGAGCAAATTGGCTTCGCTCTCCCGAACGAGTCCGTTCGGGTCAATATTGAAAACGTTGGATACCGAACCGGCAATAGGCACCGCGTCCGTATCGTTGCGAAACTGCGCTTTCTCGCCGATCAGCCGTGCACGCTTCTGCAGAACCGCCGCAAAATCGTTGCTTTGCTCCATTGCCTCTCGACGCTTGCGAACTCGGTTCAGTAATACCTCGCACTCGTCCCGGGAACCGTAGTTAATCGCTCCGACACTTTTATCACTCGCTTCCTTGGCCAAGGCGCTCAGCTTGTCGTCAGCGAAGTGCAAATAGAGTTGTTGGGCAAACGCCAGGATCATCAGATTGATTGAGCGCTTGCTTGCGACATCAAGGCCCTGATTTTCCGGCGGGATACGAGCATTTACTTCGTCTATCGATGCGACGATCTGCGCCTCACCCAGGCGTGCTGCCTCTATCTGCTCAGCCAGGCTGTCAAGTGCGGCCGTCACCGAGCGCCGGCGAAAAAACCGCAACAAACCGCTCATGGACAGCAGCCGGTGCCGCTCCGCCTGAAGGCGATCTTCCAGCATATGCACATTGTCACGCTGCTCGAGGACCTTGCGTTCAAGTACACGGACCTCGCGAGCGCGTTCCTCGTTCCAGTTAACAAGCAATGAACTGTGTTGTTTCTGCTCGCGTTGCTGTTTCAGCTGTTCGGCGAATCGCGCCAGTTTTCGCTCGCAACGTATCGCAAGACCGCGCAGTTGAAAGAAAGTAACAACGTTGTGAGCCCAGTCCGGGTCCAGCAGCAAATCTTCGAGATGGTCCAGTTTCTGTTGCAGGCGAGCGGTAGCACCCTCCTGCTGCTTGATCCGGTCCTGGAGCTGGAATTGTTCCTTGCGCATGCTGGCGAACTCTTTCTTGAGTTCAGCCCTATTCCAGTACAGCTGGAGCAACTTGTCGCTGTCCTGCGATTTATCCTCGGCACTTCCGAATATGGCGGTCAGGGCGGACAATGGCTACCTCTTTCACATAATCTTGCCGGTATTGGCGGCTCAAAACAGCCGTCCGGATGCCGGCATCATGACAAGCCGCGACCGCCTAATCCTTGATTCAATCGACATTTTCGCTGCCAGCCGGACTCGGCGGCAGTTCGCTGTGATCAGCGTTCCAGAATCAGGTGCCCCTGATCCATCAGGTACTCGAGCCACTTGTTCAGCAGCATGTTCCGGCGCCAGCGCCGGTTAAGCTCGGTTCGGCAGGTACGCCGCAGGTGCCGGAAGTCAGCATGCCGGCTTTCGTCCGAGTAACTCATGGCCTCCGCGAGGCTGCCGTCGAAATAGACCCGAATAATCATGTTCGGGTCGGACACGCGCTCCGAACCATCATAGAAGAAGTAGGACAGGCGCAGAGTCAGCGTATAACGGCTCCGGTCGATAATTTCGACGTGCAGGTCGCAGTCACCTGCAACCTTCGACTGATAATAACCGTCCAGACGATCAATATCCGGAATCAGCTGTTGGAGTCTGAGAAAATTGCTTTCATACAGCGACATCAGTCCGACAAAGCTTCGCGGCTTCGCGACGGCCTGCGGGACCAATTGATATTCCAGCAACATGATTGAAATATATCACAGCAATACCGCCGAAAATGTTACGTAATTCCGCTTCCGGTTTTCCTGCGAAATTTTGCATTTCAGGGTCGCACTCTTCGCTCAACGCCGGTACTATCAAGGATTCTGCTTGCAATTTCCTCGATAGAGAATTCCGTCGTATCAACGTGGGGAATTCCGTATTTTTCGAATATCTTCTCAGCTTGCCGGAGTTCATAATTGACTTGTTGTGCTGAAGCATAATTTCCAAGGGGGCGTCTTTCCCTTCGTACTTGACGCAGCCGTGCCGGCGCAATAGTCAGCCCGAATAATTTCCGGCGCTGCTTGACCAATATTTCGGGCAGCGTTCCGCTGTCGAATTCCTCGTCCGTCAATGGGTAGTTCGCTGCATAGACTCCGTATTGTAAAGCCAGGTACAGGCAAGTCGGCGTCTTTCCTGACCGGGACACGCCGATAAGGATCACGTCTGCCATTTCGTAGTTTCGCGTGACGCCTCCGTCGTCGTTGGCCAGTGCAAAGTTGGTCGCCTCGATACGTTTCATGTAACTTTCGATATCGCTCATGCCATGCGCGCGACCTGCAGTGTGACTGGATTTCTGCCTGAGCTCTGACTCGAGCGGCTCCAGGAACACATCAAAGATATCAAGGTGCAGGCCGTTGACCTGTCTTACGATCGCACGGATCTCGTCCTGAACCAGAGTGGAAAACACGACGGGCCTGGCCGCGGACTTTTCTGCGGCTTTGTTGATTTTGGCGACAGCCTCTCTTGCCTTGTCTTCACTATCTATAAATGGCAAAGTCACCTGTCGAAATTTCTGACTATCGAACTGGGTCAGAAGGCTGTGCCCGAGCGTCTCCGCGGTTACACCAGTTTGGTCTGAGAGAAAAAAAATTGTGCGCTCGCTCATTGGACGTTGTTCCTGTTCGCCGTTCCGGCACAGCCAGATTTCCAAGTACCGCTGACAGATTGTGCATGTCTACCAGCGCAAAAGCAGTTAATCAAGGGAGCTGATTTTGAAGCCATACGTTATCAGGTTCGACGCGCTTGGAATGGGAAACGTTGACACCGTAGGAGGCAAGAATGCGTCACTTGGCGAAATGATCGCCAACCTGAGTAGTCTCGGAGTCCGGGTTCCCGGCGGTTTTGCGACTACCGCCGCTGCATACAGGGATTTCCTCTCGACAAATGACCTCGACCGCAGAATAGACGCAACTTTGACCGATCTCGATGTCGACGACATCGAGGCACTCGCCGCAGCGGGTAAGTCCATTCGGCAATGGATTCGCGACAGTAAATTGCCAAAAAAGCTCACTGCCGCGATCCGTTCGGCCTGGGGCGAGATGTCCGATGGTAAAGACATCGCGGTAGCCGTTCGCTCTTCGGCCACTGCCGAGGACCTGCCTGACGCTTCGTTTGCCGGGCAGCAGGAAACCTTCCTGAACGTCCGCGGTGTCGACCATCTTATTGACGCTTTGCACCAGGTCTACGCCTCCCTGTTTCATGATCGAGCAATTGCCTATCGTGTGCATCAAGGCTTCGATCACTCGCAGGTCGCTTTGTCTGTTGGCGTGCAATACATGGTACGCAGCGACATTGGCGCGTCAGGCGTCGTGTTTACGCTGGATACGGAAACCGGATTTCGCGATGCCGTGTTCGTGACATCATCGTACGGGCTTGGCGAGACCATTGTTCAAGGTGCGGTCAATCCGGACGAGTTTTACGTATACAAGCCGGCACTCGCCAGTGGCAAATTTCCGATCCTGCGAAAAAATCTCGGTGGCAAGGCCATCAAGATGATTTTCAGTGACGATCCGCGACCGGGAAAGACTGTCGACACGGTTGAAGTCGACGAAACCGATTCGAGACGCTTCTCGTTGGAGAATGACGAAATCATCGAATTGGCGCGTACTGCCGTCATCATTGAAAAACATTACGGCCGGCCGATGGATATCGAGTGGGGCAAGGACGGTAGTGATGGACAGATTTACATCCTGCAGGCCCGCCCGGAGACCGTGCAAAGCCGAAGTGGCCGAACCATTCAGCGTTTCACCCTCAAGCAGAAGTCCCGGGTGCTGGTCAAAGGGCGCAGCATAGGTCAGAAAATTGGCAAAGGCACAGCCAAGGTGATTCAAAACGCTTCCGAGATGGGCCGAATCCAGGCGGGAGATGTTCTGATTTCGGACATGACGGACCCCGACTGGGAACCCGTCATGAAACGCGCGTCAGCGATCGTCACCAATCGAGGTGGCCGCACCTGTCATGCAGCCATTATTGCACGCGAACTTGGAATTCCGGCAGTCGTCGGCTGCGGCGATGCTACTCAGACGATTGCAGATGGTACCGAGGTGACTGTCAGCTGTGCTGAAGGCGACGAAGGATTTGTGTATTCGGGCCTGCTCGAGTTCGAGCAGACGCAGATTGAGCTCGATGCTCTGCCCCCGATCCCGGTCAAAATCATGCTCAACGTCGGTAATCCCGACAGGGCTTTCGACTTCGCCAACATCCCCAATCACGGCGTTGGACTTGCAAGACTCGAGTTCATTATCAATCGCATGATTGGTGTGCACCCCAACGCCTTGCTTGGCTACGACGCGCTGGATGACGATACACGGCAAGCCGTCGACGAGCAGATGGCCGGCTACCCGGATCCGGTCAGTTTTTTCATCGACAAACTGGCGGAAGGTGTCAGCTCCATTGCGGCCGCTTTCGCCCCTGAGCCTGTCATCGTCCGCTTTTCCGATTTCAAATCAAACGAGTATGCGAACCTGATCGGTGGTAAACCCTTCGAACCCACCGAAGAGAACCCAATGCTGGGATTTCGCGGTGCGGCTCGCTACGTAGCGAAAAGCTTTCGTCCCTGTTTCGACATGGAATGTGCGGCAATCCTCAAGGTGCGCAACGACATGGGACTGCGAAATGTACAGGTCATGATCCCTTTTGTTCGATCGGTTGCACAGGCGCAGGACGTCATCGCGCTGCTTGCCGAAAATGGCCTCGAGCGCGGCAAGGATGACCTGAAAATCATCATGATGTCGGAGCTGCCGACTAATGCTTTGCTGGCGGATCAGTACCTCGATCACTTCGACGGCATGTCGATCGGGTCCAATGACATGACCCAGCTGACACTCGGTCTGGATCGCGATTCCGCACTCGTTGCGGAGTTGTTCGATGAACGGGACGAGGCGGTCAAGGCGCTGCTTGGCATGACCATTCGGGCCTGCAAGGCTCGCGGCAAGTACATCGGGATTTGCGGGCAGGGCCCGTCGGATCATCCCGACCTCGCGCTCTGGCTGCTCGATCAGGGCATAGAAAGCATGTCGTTGAACCCGGACAGCGTTATCGAAACCTGGATGTTTCTCGCCGGTAAGAAGGTCTGACCGCCGACCTGGCTGACGATTCTCAGAATCTCTCGTATCGTGAACGCCGCTGGAAGCGCATGTGCGGCAACAGCAAACCGGCGCCAATGCCTCCCAGCAGAACCAGCGCCCCGGTTATGAACCAGTTTCGATTAGTCTGCCTGGCGAGTGCCTCATTTTCCTGCACGAGAAGTTCTATTCTGGTCTCTGCGTTATGCAGCTCCTGTCGCAGATCCTTGTTCTGATCATCGATCGCAAGCACATCCGCAGCCGTCTTCTTGATCCGGTCGAGTTCGCTCTTAAGCGACTTGTTTTCGCCCTCGAGCGCCGCAATGCGACGTGTTGCGTTGTCATACTCGCTCTTGATTGCCTGCAACTGCGATCCAAGCGACGAACCCTCGGCAGCCGCATTGGTCAACTCCCCGGTCAATTGTTCCAGCTGCTCACGGGCAGCCGGTTCGCCCATCAGGTAACGGGTGAGTACCCAGCCCTCGGTGCCGCCAGCCGTCCGGACCCTCGAGTAGCCGGTCTCCTCGTCACGTTCAAGTACTTCAAGCCGCGCGCCGCTGCCGAGCATCCGCACAATGGCGTTGTCAGTCGTCGGTCCGGTTCGAAGCAAAACTTCAAATTGATCTGTGACCCAGGCTGGCTCCGCACGTGCTGCACTGGCGAAGGCAACGAAGACGATGAGGCAAGCCGAGAGCAGCAAGAATCGATTAGGCATTTGGCAACTTGTAGGTCCGGAAAGTCGCCCACTATAAGACAAGCAATTTCTGCGTACCAGCCAGATCCGCGGGCCAGGCTCGCTGTCGCTATCCGGCGACGCGTTTTCGACGGTCAACACAGGTGCCGGAAACTGCTCAGCAAGAATTTCAATTCAGTATCACACGATGCCCTGTGCGGGCTTTCTCCAGACGAGAAGCTGGTTGTTTGCCGGCATTGCGTATCGCCGGCATTCGACCATGCCGTTTCCATCAGCCAGGCGATTCAATTCCTCACGGTCACGAATACCCATCGACGTCTTCCTGGCCCGAAGACCGGCATCGAAGGTGGCGTTGCTGTCGCTGGTATAACGGCCGCTCTCGTTAAATGGCCCGTACAGGCAGAATTTGCCGCCTGGATTCAAGAGCCGGAAGACGTCGGCGAACATGCTCCCCACTTCTCCAACACTCATGATGTGCGCGGTATTCGCTGAGAACACGACGTCGAAACGGCTTCCGGTCCGCACGGTGCTGCCTGCAATATACTCCAGCGGCATTCTGACATTTGGCACGTCCGCGGAATTTATCCAGGCGCAAATGCCTTCGTGATTCTCCGGGATCTCACTGGTGTGCCACACCAGCCACGGCATAGCCGCGGCGAAGTGCACGGCGTGCTGGCCAGTGCCAGACCCTATTTCGAACACCGATTTGCAGTCGCGAAGTTCGAACCGCAGGGCCTCGAGAATTGCGTTCCTGTTTCGGGTCGTCGCCGGCGAATCCGGTAGCGCACTCATGCCGGCGGTTTCAGGACGTCCTGATTGAATAGCATCGAGCGGTAGTGTGCGAGTTCGGCAATCGAGTCGCGGATGTCGGACAGAGCGCGGTGGGACGACTCCTTGCGGAATGCTGCTGCCACAGCCGGCGCCCAGCGTTCGGCGAGAATCTTGACACTGCTGACGTCAAGGTTGCGGTAATGGAAAAAAGCCTCGAGCTCCGGCATTTGCCGCGCCAGGAATCGCCGATCCTGGCAGATGCTGTTGCCGCACATCGGCGACATGCCCTTTTCAACGAACCGCTGTAGAAAACGCAGGGTCTCCCCTTCGGCCTCAGCCACGGATACCTTGCTGGCCAGAGCCCGGGCAGTGAGGCCTGACGCCCCGTGTTGTCGCGTGTTCCACTCGTCCATGGATGACATGGTGAGCTCGGACTGGCGAATGGCAATCACCGGTCCCTCGGCAATTTCATTGAGGTGCTGATCCGTCACGATCGTCGCAATCTCGATGATGTGGTCTGTCGCGGTATTCAGACCGGTCATTTCCAGATCGATCCAGATCAGGTTGCTGGACGCGCTGGCTTCCGGTTTCTGGATTGTGACTGCCATTGCGATCCTTTCACTCCATGGTATTTCCGGCTGCTTCAGAGCGCTAGTGTACCAGCGGCGTCAGATGCATAGCGTGCGGATTGTGGTCATACTGCGAGCCCCGGGGCACAGGTCGCGCATTGCTCACATGACGGTCGAAGTTGAACAGCAGGCGATGGTCACGGCGACATTCAGTCGCCGCATGACTGTGCAACTGGTGCAAGACAGTACTGTCGGCGCACGCATCAAGGGCAAGCGGCTGCAACCGGTCTGCGGCGACCGCGTCATTGTGCGGCCCATTCCGAACGAAGCGGACTGGC
The DNA here is from genome assembly GCA_020027645.1 of Pseudomonadota bacterium. Classification (GTDB taxonomy): domain Bacteria; phylum Pseudomonadota; class Gammaproteobacteria; order Steroidobacterales; family Woeseiaceae; genus JAKEGN01. The sequence goes on along the minus strand of JAHKKM010000024.1, from coordinate 367 downwards.
TCATTACAGAAGTGCTGCAACGGGAGAATGAACTGACGAGACCGAACCATCGTGGGCAGGTCGAGGTGCTTGCGGCGAATCTGACTTTCCTCTGCGTCGTCATTTCCGAGCCGCCGCAACCGGACTGGTTTATCGTCGACCGCTACCTTTGTGCCGCGGAACTGATGCATGTCGCGGCGGCCGTGGTATTCAACAAGTCCGATATCCTCGCGGACCGTGCGGCGCGACTTGCTGAACTCGCAGAATTCGCGAAGATCGGCTACAAGACCCTGCTATGCAGCGCGGTGAGCGGTGAAAACATGGATGCCCTGCAACGGCTGCTGACCAACCAGACGGCAATCATCGTTGGCCAGTCGGGAGTGGGCAA
>JAHKKM010000293.1 GCA_020027645.1 Pseudomonadota bacterium | reverse complement strand
TTATCGCTGACACTCGCAGGCTTTACGACCGTTATTTTGCTGCTTGTCGGCACGCCGCTCGCATGGTGGCTGTCCGGCACGCGTTCGCGGGTGAAGCCATTCGTCGAGGCCGTTACCGCCCTGCCTTTGGTTCTTCCGCCGACTGTTATCGGCTTCTATTTTCTGATCGCCCTGGGGCCGGCCTCACCCTTTGGCTCTTTCTGGATGCAGCTGACCGGTTGGCCGTGCGCCGCTGGAGGCAGCGGCGAGCCTCCGCGCGAGCCCGCTGGATACTTTTTTCTCGGTGGTCGTACCTGTATCCCTGCGCAGCTTCATCGCCGCAGCCGTGCTTACTTTTGCACACACCATCGGCGAGTTTGGCGTGGTGCTGATGGTCGGAGGCAATATTCCGGGGAAGACCAAGGTCATCTCGATCGCCATCTACGAGCACGTCGAAACACTGAACTACGCGGAGGCACACCTGCTTTCGGCGATCCTGCTGCTGTTCTCGTTCGCCGTGTTGTTTGTGGTGTACGCATTTGTGCGAGGGCATCGTGTCAACCTCCGTTAAGCCCATGCCGACGCTGTCCATCAAGGCTAGGATCTCGTATCCGGGCTTTGCACTGGAAGTGGTGCAGAACCTGGTCCTCGATCGTATTGTCGGGCTGTTCGGAGCAAGCGGCAGCGGCAAGAGCACCTTGCTGCGCATGATCGCCGGGCTCGAGAAAGAGGCTCACGGTCGCATCCAGTTCGAAGGCGATTGCTGGCAGGACTCGGACCGAAGGCACTTCCTGCCGGCCTGGCGCCGCCCGGTGGGTTTCGTGTTTCAGGACACGCGGCTTTTCGGTCATCTTGATGTCGCCGGAAACCTCCGCTATGCCGCCAGGCGCAGCAGGTCTGGCGCGACCATCCGCCTCGAAGACATCATGTCCGCTTTCGACCTGCAGGCATTGATGTCGCGACGTGTTGACGCGCTGTCCGGAGGCGAGCGCCAGCGGGTTGCCATCGCTCGCACCCTGCTCACACAACCGCGCATTCTGCTGCTGGACGAACCGCTTGCAGCGCTGGATGCCGGGCGCAAAAGCGAGATCCTTCCCTACCTCGAGTCACTACCGGATCGTTTCGGCATTCCTGTCATTTACGTGAGCCATGCCATCGACGAAGTTGCCAGGCTTTGCGATCGCGTCATCGTGCTGCAACAGGGCCGGGTCATCGGCACCGGAAATACGACCGATGTTCTGAACCATCTTGAGGTGCAGACACAACCATCGCCGCTCGGCCAGGTAACTGTCATCGATGTCACAGTCGTAGAGCAACTGACCGAGCTGCAGCTGACCCGCCTGGATCATTTCGGCCAGTTCTTTATCGTGCCGACACTTACGCACCTTCCCATGGGGGCGCGCGTGCGATTGAGTATTCGCGCCAGTGACGTGGCAATTGCCACCGAGGCACCGCGGGGCCTCAGCGTTCGCAACATACTTCGAGGAACACTGGCTGCAGTCGAACTCCACTCGAACAGCGCCTTTGCCACCCTGTCGATCGATATAGGTAACACATTGCTCAAGGCCGAGTTGACGCGACATGCCGTCGGGGAATTGCGGCTCAGGCAGGGTATGCCGGTGTTCGCGCTGGTGAAGACCGCGTCATTCGACCATCGCCGCTGATCGCGTGGACCCCGGCTTGCTAACCAAAACCGGGTCTGGCACATCCAAACCCTGATGACGTCAATGGTCCAGAATCATGGGGTTCCGACGCAGGCCGAGTTTCACCGGGCGATCGCCAATCGCGGCGACCACTGGTTGGCGGCGTGCCTGCGCATTACGCGCAATGCGGATCTTGCTGCAGATGCGGTACAGGATGCGTTGCTCAGCGCCTGGAACAAGCGGCACCAGTTTGAGCGTACCGCGTTGCTCGAAACCTGGATTCACAGGATCGCGATCAACGCGGCACTGCAGTTGTTGCGCAAAGCGCCCTCCTTCGCGCATGACGAGCTGGATGAGGAGTTGGCCGATACAGGCCGCTCCCCGGATGCTCAAAGAGCTGACCAGGAACTGGACAATGACCTTGCATCGGCCTTGCAGCACCTCACGGAAATGGAGCGGACCTGTTTTGTGCTCAAGCACATGGAGCAATGGCGACTCAGCGAGATCGCCTCGGAGCTGGACACCAGTATCAACAGAATCAAACAGGCCTTGTTTCGTGCAGTGAAGAAGCTGCGCGTCATCATGGCGAATCGGCGGAGCAGCAATGATTACTGAAGACACCCTTTTGCTTTATTTTTATGACGAGCTGGCCCCCGGCGAACGCGAGCAGGTCCGTATCGCGCTGGCCGGCGATTCCCGGCTAGCCATGGAGTACAAACGGCTTTGCGCCGAACTGGAGCAATGGCACGCCGAGCCTGTACCGCCAGCCGCCGATAAGCTCCGCGAACGCTGGCATGCCAGCATCGATCGCGCGGCGCGCAGCATGCCCGGCCGGGCTATCGTTCACCGGGCAGCTCAGCCGGCGTTGTCCCGGTTCTGGCTGGCCGGGATCGGCGTTGCGCTTGCCGCAGC
>JAHKKM010000127.1 GCA_020027645.1 Pseudomonadota bacterium | reverse complement strand
GAGGCAAAGTCGGTTTTCGCCTGGCTCCGTCACGGCTGGTTCGTAACCCTTGCCTACGTGGTCGGTTACGCAGCCTTAATCTTGATCGTTGGCTGGCACCCCACCCCCAAGTGACGGACCGGTCCCGACGTAACTTGCAATCTGCGCGTGGGTTGCAAACCAGACCCCTGGTTTGCTTTTCATGTGCTCGATGAGGCGATCCAGCATCTGCATCCGGTAACGATGGCCAATGACCTGCGGGTGCATGGTCAGTATGAACATGGTCCCCTCTTCCAGTGCGACATCGAATTCGTCCCGCCAGATCGAGTACACGTCATCGGCGTTACGCATCGAAATTTGCCCATCGCCCCAGTCAAGCTGGAAGTACGGCCAGTCATCGAGTATCCATTCCACCGGAAGCTCGGTCAGGCCGGCGTCCTGCCCTTCCGAGATCAGCCGGTACGGCCGGTCATCCGCCATCATGCTGCTGTCATAAACAAAGCCGAGCGATTTGACGATATCGATTGTAGCTGGAGTCAGGTCCCATGCCGCTGAGCGGAAACCCAGCGGTCGTGTTCCCACGTGTGACATGAAAATTTTCAGTCCCTTCTCGTAGGCGGCGCGTTCGTCAACAGCATTGAGCTTGAGCGGGTTCTCGTGCGCATAGGAATGGAAACCGAATTCGTGCCGCGGGTCCTTCTGAATCATCGGCACCACTTCGGGGTGCAGCTCCATGCTCATGGCAGGTACGAAGAACGTGGCGGGAATATCGTGCTTCTTTAGCAAGGCCAGCACACGCGGCAGTCCCGCACGGGCGCCGTACTCGCCGCGCGACATGGTCGACGGGCTCTGCACCTCCGTGTCCTCCAACCACACCAGCTCGGTATCCACATCGAATGACAGGCTTACGGCCACGCGCGCGCCCTCCGGCCAGGATGCCGGTGTCAGGTCGGTGCCGGCACGAACCCGGGAGACGGCAGCTTTCAGCTGTTCCGGCGACTGTTGCCAGCGCGGAACCTGCTCTGCATTGACAGCCAGCGCGGCCAGCAAGCCCAGCATTGCCATGGATCGGGACATCGTCATGTGGCTCTCCTTCTGCAATTCCGAACACCGGGGAAGGCGGCCAAAGCTGGCCGGGCCGGGCGGCGTCTGCGCCGCAAACGCGGAACGGTTATCATTGGCGGCCAAGCAAATGTAACTGAGCGATGCCTGCGACCGATGCCTGCGACCGCGACCCCCCTCTACGACTATAACAAGTACTGGGCCGAATGCTTCGGCACGGCGCCCTTGTTGCCCATGTCGCGAGCGGAAATGGACCGGCTCGGCTGGGATTCCTGCGACATCATCGTCGTAACCGGCGACGCCTATGTCGACCACCCGTCCTTCGGCATGGCCATCATCGGCCGCCTGCTCGAAGCCCAGGGATTCCGCGTTGGCATCATCGCGCAACCCGACTGGCGGTCGAAGGATGCGTTCCAGGCCCTGGGCAAACCGAACCTGTATTTCGGCGTCGCCGCCGGGAACATGGATTCCATGATCAATCGCTACACCGCCGACAAGAAGGTCAGGAATGACGACGCCTACACTCCCGGCGGCGTCGGCGGCATGCGGCCTGACCGCTGTTCGCTGGTCTATTCGCAGCGCTGCAAGGAAGCCTATAACGATGTGCCGGTCATCCTCGGCGGCATCGAGGCATCCCTGCGGCGCATTGCCCATTTCGACTATTGGCAGGGCAGCGTGCGGCGTTCGATCCTGCTGGACGCCAGCGCCGACATCCTGGTCTACGGCAATGCCGAACGCGCCATCGTCGAACTGTCGCACCGCATCGCTCGCGGCGATGCGATTCGCGACATAACGGACATCCGCGGCACGGCATTCATTCGCCATGACCGGCCGGAAGGCTGGTGGGAAATCGATTCGACACGCATCGACCGCCCCGGCCGTATCGACCAGGTTGTCAGTCCCTACGTGAATACACAGGACAGCGAAGCCTGCGCCACCAAGCAGGAAGAAGCCGCCAGCACAGACAACGTGTTGCGCTTCGTGCCGGATGCACGACGCAATCGTGATCGCAGCGTCATCCGGCTGCCGTCGTTCGAGAAAGTGCGTAACGATGCAGTGCTGTATGCACATGCAAATCGCGTCTTGCACCTGGAGACAAATCCCGGCAATGCGCGCGCCCTGGTGCAAGCACACGACAATCGCGATCTTTGGATCAATCCGCCGCCTATTCCCTTGACCACAGCGGAAATGGATTACGTATTCGGCATGCCTTTCGCCCGGGTGCCTCACAAGTCCTACGGCGATGCCCGCATTCCCGCTTACGAAATGATCCGCTTCTCGGTCAACATCATGCGCGGCTGTTTCGGTGGCTGCACGTTCTGCTCGATCACCGAACACGAAGGCCGGATCATCCAGAATCGATCCGAAGAATCGGTGCTCGAGGAAATCGAAAAAATCCGCGACACCGTGCCCGGCTTCACCGGCGTCATTTCCGACCTCGGCGGACCGACCGCAAACATGTACCGCCTCGCCTGCAAGAGTACGGAAATCGAATCCGCCTGCCGGCGCCCGAGTTGCGTGTTCCCGGGCATCTGCAGCAACCTGAATACCGATCACTCGGCACTGACCGGCCTGTACCGGAAAGCGCGCGCCCTCCCTGGCGTAAAGAAAGTGCTGATCGCGTCCGGGCTGCGCTACGACCTTGCCGTGCAGGACCCGGAATACGTGAAGGAACTGGTCACGCATCACGTCGGCGGCTATCTCAAGATTGCCCCGGAGCACACCGAGACCGGGCCACTCGACAAGATGATGAAGCCTGGCATAGGCGCGTATAACCGGTTCAGGGAGATGTTCGAGAAATTTTCAGAAGAAGCCGGCAAGGAACAGTACCTGATCCCGTACTTCATTGCGGCTCACCCCGGAACGACCGATGAGGACATGGTCAACCTCGCGCTGTGGCTGAAGAAAAACGGCTTTCGCGCAGACCAGGTACAGGCTTTCTACCCGTCCCCGATGGCGACGGCGACCGCCATGTATCACTCCGGGAAAAACCCGCTGCGCAAAGTGACCTACAAGAGCGATGGCGTGACGATCGTAAAAAGCCCGGAGAAACGAAAGTTGCACAAGGCACTGCTCCGCTATCACGATCCGCGGAACTGGCCGCTGATTCGCAAGACGCTGAAGGAAATGAACCTTGGTCACCTGATCGGATCCGGCAAGGACAAGCTGGTACCGCTGCGTCAGCCACGCGAGGGCGCTGTGCACCGCTCGCCCCGGCGCAAGAACTCGGCCCTGGCACACGAGAAACGCGTACGCAAAGGCAAAGCGCTGTCACAACACACAGGGCTCCCGCCAAGGGCCGATGCCTGATTCGGCCCAGCTGAACCGCGGCCAGCGGATCATTGTGGCCGTCTGTGTGCTGGCCTGCGCAGCACTGGTCACATGCCAACTCTTCGATATTCGAGCTGCAGTGGTGCTGGCCAAGCTAATCGCGTCGTCCTCGTTCATCGCCCTGGCCATTTCTGTTGCTGCGATGCGCTCCCTTTTCGGCCGCTTGCTGCTTGCCGGCCTGGTACTTTCCTGGATCGGTGACATGCTGCTGCTCGGCGCATCGCCAGGCCTGTTTCTGGCCGGCCTGGTTGCGTTTCTGCTGGCGCACCTGATGTACGTTAGCTCGTTCATCGCGCATGGCGTCAACTGGCGATGGGTAATCGCCGCAGGCATTCCTGTAGTGCTGATTTCCGCTTCGGTGTCCCTGTGGCTTGCGCCGCACGTTCCGGCCCCCATGCAGCTACCCGTGTGGCTGTACACTTTTGTCATCAGCGGCATGGTGATGAGCGCCTTCGGTACGAGAGGAGCTGGTGCCGGCCTTGCCATAGCCGTCGGCGCCCTGCTGTTCTACCTGTCCGATCTTTCCGTCGCAGCCGGTCAGTTCATCCGGCCGGAATTCCCGAACTACGTGTGGGGCCTGCCCTTCTACTACACGGGTCAATTGCTGTTGGCTGGGAGTGCCGGCAGCGGTAACGCATCACATCACTCGGATTCCAGAGGCACCAGCGACGCAATGTAGGTCGCAATTGCCATTCGGTCTTCGCGTGTCAGCTTGCTGGTGTTGTCCTCGATCACCGAGGACATCGAGCCGCCGGCGAAATCACCGTCGGGTAGCATGCCGAGATCGAGAAAGTACTCGATATCGGAGAGCGACCACCGGCCGATGCCGTCTTTTCGGTCGGCCGTGATATTCGGAATACTTTCGCCGTCCGCGCCATCCGGATTCCCTGTCAGTTCCCTGTCGTGCAGCAACGCGCCAAGCGTGCCGCGCGGTGTGTGACATTCCCCGCAATGACCGAGGTGACGGACCAGGTACGCACCGCGATTCCAGGCAGCGGACCTGGATTCATCCGGCTCGAAGCGCGCGGCATCGAAGTAACTCAGCTGCCATGCCCGCGCGGCAAGCCGCGATGACATGTATACCGGCAGGTCATGCGGCGGAATCTCCTTGCGTACCGGTACCAGGCTGAACAGGTAGGCTTTCATGGCCAGCAGATCCTCACGCGTTGCGCCCGTGTACGACGTGTATGGAAAGGCCGGGAAATACGCTTCGCCGTCGGGGTTCAGGCCCTGATGAAATGCGCGCACGAAGTCTTCATCGGACCAGTTGCCGATACCGGTTTCCTTATCTGGCGTGATGTTCGGCGTGTAGAACGTGCCGAACGGGGATTTGACGGCGTATCCACCTGCCAACGGAACAGCGTCAGCAGACTCCTCGGTATGACAGGTGATGCAGCCGCCGGCGTGCACGAGGTACCTGCCTCGTTCGACCAAAGTCTCGTCGGCCGAAGCAGCGGCGACGGAGATATCCGACAGGTAGAACAGCAGCCCGGCTGTTACGATTGTTGTCAAGAACGGCGCGCGAGCGCGCAAGGCATGCCTCAATCCTGCGGAACGCGGAACGTGTCGTGACAGCCGCGGCAACTGCCACCGACGTCGCGAAATGCGGCGGCTATCGCCTCCTTGTCGCCACTCTCGGCCGCTTCGGCGAACTTCCTGGTCGCAGCGACTGCTTTCTCTATTGCGGCGGCGAACTGCTCCGGCTGCTCCCAGATGATGGGCAACGCATCCGAACCCTCTACGTTCGAACCGGCGGGAAACAATCGTTCGAGCTCCGATACGCCGTTCGCAAGTCCCGTCGCGTGCTTGACCAGGAATTCCTGACCGTCCACGAGACCGCGCACGTGCATCGAGGAAGCCCCGATGTGCCCCTTGAGTGTTGTCATGACCGATTTGCGATAATCGGATGCGTCCTGCGGTGTCGTTTCAGCAATCGCAACTACTGAGTATGCGAATGCCCCCAGAATGGCGATGAACATTCCGCTTGCGCGGATTTTTGCAGCTTGCATAAGGTCCCCTGGTCTTTGATCAATGAAATTCGTGGTCTTTGGCCGGAGTATACCGTCCCGTCGATAAATTTTCGTGACGTTTCAATTCGCGGCACCGGCAGCATATGCAATTCCGGTCACGCATTACTCACTGGCCCAGGCTTCGATCCGGAATTCGCCTTTGCCGTCACGCCCCAGCCTGGCTGCCAGGTACGGCAGCGCCAGTTCCATATCGTTTCGCAGTGTCCACGGCGGGTTCACGAGGAGCATGCCGCAGCCGTGCATGCCGGCCTGCTGATCGCGGTCTGTAACAAGCAGTTCGAGATTAAGCACATCACGAATCCCGAGGCGATCGACACTGCGTTTCAAGACGGCGCTGTTTCGCTCGGCGAGGAGCGGATACCAGAGTGCATAAACTCCGGTGGCGAATCGCCGGTGTAATTTGCCGAGCGTCGCCACCGCCGTGGCGTACTCGTTCTTCAACTCGTATGACGGATCCATAAAAATCAGGCCTCGGCGTTCCGCCGGCGGCACAAGCCCGGTGCTGAATCGGTAACCGTCTTCGGCATAACAATGAACGCGGCGATCCGATCTGAACAGTTGCCGGAGCTGGGGGAAGTCGCTGCCATGCAGTTCGCAGAGCATCAGCCGGTCGTTCTTTCGCATGAGCGTCGCCGCAAACCACGGCGAACCCGGGTACTTGGCAACCCTTGCGGACTCATTGAAACTGCGGACGATTTCGAGATATCTCGCCACGGGCGCCGGCGCATCAGCCGCAGCCAGGATCCTGCCAATGCCGAGTTCGCTTTCCGCGGTCTTTTGGGCATGTTCTCCACGCAGATCGTAGCCGCCTGCGCCGGCGTGTGTGTCGATATAGCAAAATGGCGCTTCCTTGCGAATCATGTAGCGCAGCAGGGCGACCAGCACGACGTGTTTCATGACATCGGCAAAATTTCCGGCGTGAAAACTGTGGCGGTAGCTCAGCATAGGTGCAGGCATTGTTGTTGAATCTCACGATGCATTCAAATGCGGTTAAGATTCGCTCATGCCAAAGCCAAACCTGTTTGTTGAAGCGCTGAAAGAAATCCGCCCGATAGTTCTCGACGGCGGCCTGGCCACTGAGCTCGAAGCACAGGGTGCGGTGCTGCACCCCACGCTCTGGTCGGCCGGCTTGCTGCATAGCGACCCGGACGCGATCATTAAGGCGCACATGGCTTACCTCGAGGCCGGGGCAAACTGCATCATCAGCGCGAGTTACCAGGCAACACGGGCAGGCCTCATGACGCTCGGCCTCTCCGCTGCCGAGGCGGATGCGCTGATTGTCCGTTCCGTTGCCCTCGCCGACGAGGCAAGGACGCGCTTCCTCGCAGCCAATCCCGCGACTGACCGCAGGATCCTGATCGCGGCAAGCGTCGGACCCTACGGTGCTGCGCTGCATGACGGCTCCGAGTACGTCGGCGCATACGGCGTTACGCCGGACGACTTGCGTGCATTTCATAAGCATCGACTCGAACTTCTCGACGCCAGTGGGGCCGACGTACTGGCCTGCGAAACCATACCCGACTACCAGGAAGCCGTGGTCTTGAGCGAGCTGCTACGCAGCACCGTTACACCGGCCTGGGTCAGTTTTTCCTGCAAAGATGGCCAGCGGATCAGTGACGGCACGCCGATTCGGAAATGTGTCGAGCTGTTCCGTGATCATCCGACCGTGCTGGCCGTTGGCGTCAACTGCACGCCGCCGCAGTACATTCCGTCGTTGATCCGCGAGCTGCGAGAGGCCCTGCCGGATAAAGCCGTGGTGGTGTACCCGAATTCCGGGGAACGTTATGAAGTTGCCAGCAATACCTGGCATGGCACCACCACGCCGATCGAATGCGGC
>JAHKKM010000126.1 GCA_020027645.1 Pseudomonadota bacterium | reverse complement strand
GAAGCCGGTCGACACGGACACGCTGCAACTGCTGGTCGAGCGCGCCTTCAATATCGGCGAACTCGAAAGCGAAAATCGCCGCTTGCAGAATCTCGCCAGCGAATCGCCGCTCGATGGCATTGTTGCCGCCAGCGAAGGCATGCTGCAGGTGTGCCGCATGATCGAAAAGGTTGCGCCGACCAACGTCACCACGCTATTACTTGGTGAGTCCGGCACCGGCAAGGAATTGCTGGCGCGCGCGTTGCACAATCTGAGTCCACGCAAGGACAAGCGCTTCGTCGCCATCAACTGCGCTGCGATTCCGGAAAACCTGCTGGAATCCGAATTGTTCGGCCACGAGAAAGGCGCGTTCACCGGTGCTGTGAAACAAACGCCTGGCAAAGTCGAGCTCGCCAATGGCGGCACGCTGTTTCTCGACGAGATCGGTGACATGCCGTTGGCATTGCAGGCGAAAATGTTGCGATTTCTGCAGGAGCGTGTCATCGAGCGCGTCGGCGGGCGCGAGGAAATATCGGTGGACGTGCGCGTCGTTTGCGCCACCAATCAGAGCCCGACCGGCCTCATCAGCCAGGGCCTGTTCCGCGAAGACCTGTATTACCGGGTCAGTGAAATCACCATCGACATACCGCCGTTTCGCGATCGCGAAGAAGGCCGCCTGATACTCGCGCGCAACATACTCAACAAATACGCAAGACAGCAGGGACGCTCGCTGACCGGGTTCACCGACGACGCAAACGCGGCAATCGAAGCCTATTCCTGGCCCGGCAACGTGCGCGAGCTGGAGAACAAAATCAAAGGTGCTGTAATCATGGCGGATGGCAAGCAGGTGACCGCTGCCGACCTCGGCCTGTCCGGTATCGAGGACCAGGAGGCGGAGTCGCTGAACCTGCGCGAAGTGCGCCAGCGCGCGGAATCGAAAGCCATACGCGTGGCACTGATGAAAAATTTCGGCAATATCTCGCGCGCCGCAGAACAGCTTGGTGTTACCCGGCCGACGCTGTACGACCTGTTGAACAAATACGGCTTATCGGCCGAAGCCTACTCGAAGCGCGCCGGCACCGACGACGCCTGATGCGGAATTAGGGTGACAGTAACCTTAATTGCATCGGCGTAGTCCATAGGCCGCCTGGCTCATGCAATTAAGGTTACTGTCACCCTAATTCCGCTACCGGGTTTTGAACGAATCCGGGTTCAGCTCGTGGCGTGACAGCAGCTTGTAGAAATCTGTGCGGTTGCGCTTCGCCAGGCGGGCTGCCTGGCTGACATTGCCCATGGTGATTTGCAGGATCTGCGACAGGTAATTGCGCGTGAATTCGTCACGCGCCTCGCTGAACGACGCGAGCTTGCCGCCGTGCTCGCCGAGTGACGATTGCACCAGCTCGCCGCTGATCACGGGCGAGCGTGACAATGCGACGTTCTGGCGTACGACGTTGTAGAGCTGCCGGATGTTGCCCGGCCACTCGGCGGTAACCAGCAGTTCGACCGCTTCCGGCGCGTATACCTTGCGTTCCTGGCCGGCCTCTTTCGCAATCTGTTGCAGGAAATGCGACACCAGCAAGGGAATGTCTTCTCGACGTTCATCGAGCAGCGGCATGCGGATACCGACGACATTCAGGCGGTAGTACAGATCCTCACGGAATTTGCCTTCGCGCATCATCTCCTGCAGGTTGCGGTGCGTTGCGGAGATTACGCGCACATCGACGCGCAAGGCCTCGGTGCTGCCGACCGGCCGTACCTGGTGTTCCTGCAAGACGCGCAACAATTTGACCTGCAGGCGCATTGGCATGTCGCCGATTTCATCGAGCAAAAGAGTGCCTCCTTCGGCTGACTGGAACAGACCCTTGTGGCTGCGCACTGCGCCGGTGAAGGCACCTTTCTCGTGGCCGAACAATTCGGATTCGAGCAGGTTCTCCGCCATGGCACTGCAATTGATGGCAACGAAGGGCTTGTTCTTGCGCGCGCTGGCGCGATGGATGGCCTGCGCCAGCATTTCCTTGCCGGTGCCGGATTCGCCGGTGATCAACACCCGCGCATCGGTCGCCGCGACCATCTTGGCCTGGGCCAGGATTTCTTTCATGGCCGGATTGCGCGTGATGATTTCCGCGGCCCAGTCGTCGTCTACTTCGGTCGAGCCCGAGATCTTCATGGCGCGCTCGACCGTGCTCATGAGCTCGTCCTTGTCGATGGGCTTGGTCAGGAAACCGAATGCGCCGCTCTGCGTAGCCAGTACCGCATCCGGAATCGTGCCGTGCGCGGTGATGATCAGCACGCGCAGGCCCGGTGAGCGCGATTGTAGCTCCTTGAGGAGCCCGATGCCGTCCATCTTGTCCATGCGCAGGTCTGTGATCACCAGGTCAGGGCGGAAACGGTGCAGTACGGCGAGGGCGTTCTCGGCGCTCTCGACCGCCTCGACCTCGTATTGCTCGGCGCGCAGCCGGATGCTGAGCAGGCGCAGCAAGCCCGGATCGTCATCGACCAGCAGGATCTTGCCTTTTGATGTATTGGCTTTTATCGACATGGGTACCGGTACTTGAATCGTGTTGACCACGAATTTTACATATTAATGCAAGGCAGCGGCGATTTTACTGCTCGCGAATCGATCGCTCGATGGACGTAATGGCTTCGAGCTTGGCCTCGGCCTCGGTGAGAGAGTCTTTCAGGCGCCGGTTTTCCGCCTCGATGTCTGCCATGCGCTGGGCCACCGCTGCTTCCTCGGTGCTGGCGGCACGGGTGTTCTCGGATCGCAGGCGGCTGGTCTCGGCGCCGAGCATGATGCGCTCTTCAACCTGCTTCAGGCTGATGGTTGCCAGCGATATCTCGCCCGGGGTCATAAGTTCCTGCTGCGACAACAGGTCGCGCAGGATGCCCTGCGCTGCGTTGGGGTCGGCGCCCGAGTGGCCGGGTGTTGCCAGGACCAGAGCAAAGCGCAGCCGTGTCGAAGGATCCGGTGTCAGTTGTGCGGCCGAACTCGCATCGGCAAAGATTTCCGCCTGCGTAGCCGGGTCGCCGCTGACGAGCCGGTAGATTTCGCTGATGTACTGGTCGGTCTCCGGTGCGCCGAGTATCACCGGTTCGGCTTCGGCGGTACGGCGTCCCTGCAGCCAGTTTTTCGTCGAAGTGCAGCCGGCAGTCAGTGCGACGATGAGCGCGACAGCCAGCAGCGGAGTCGCGACAGTCGCGCGTGGTTGGGTCGGTAGCTTATGCATTCGCAGCGATCCTTGGATGTTCGATCTTCCGCTTCTGCGGAATGTGTATACGGAAATGCGCGCCACTGAATTCATCTGAATTCACCAATTCTACGGAACCGTCGTGAGCCTGTATGCACTCGAGTACCACCGACAGGCCGATGCCCGTGCCCGCGATGTGGCCACCCTGTTCCGTTGTTCCCTGGAAGAAAGCTTCGAAAATGCGTGGGCTTTCATCTTCTGGAATCCCCGGGCCCGAGTCCGCGAACTCGAGCACAAAACTGGTCGCGCTGCGCTGGGCGCGGATCGTGACCACGCCGCCCTTGGGCGTGAATTTCACGGCGTTCGACATCAGGTTATCCAGTACCGTACGCATCTTGTCGCGGTCGGCGTTGACTACGATATCGGCGACGTCGAGGCGCAATTGAATCTGCGCCGCTTTCAGCGCCAGGCGCTGCGCTTTGGCGACCTGGATGACCAGCGCACGCAGCGGAAAGTCACTTAGCGTCAACACCTCGTTCTTGCTTTGCCAGGCGCTGAAGCTCAGCAGGTTTTCGATCAGCTGCTGCAACTTCAGTCCGTTCATGCGCAGAATGTCGGTCACTTCGCGCTGTTGCGGCTCGAGCTCGCCAACCGCGCCATCGAGCAGCAGTTCGGTGCCTTCGCGAATGTTCGCAAGCGGCGTCTTCAGTTCGTGTGACATGTGCCGCAGGAACTTGTTTTTCTCCTGGGCGAGCTCCAGCAAGCGGACGCGCAGCCACTCGAGTTGCTGCCCGAGCTTTTCCAGGTCGGTCGGGCCGCTGATCACCACCGGTTTGGAGAAGCCGCTGCGGCCGAGCTGGTGAATGGCACGGTCGATCTGGCGGATCGGTTTTGCCACCAGCAGGGTGAAAAACAGCACTAGGATCAGGGTGCCGGGAACGAGTGCCGCCGTCTGCCACGCCGAGACGCGCTGTGCATGCCGGGTGCGCTCAAGCATGTTGACCAGTTCGGTCTTGATGAAGGTATCGGTAATCGTTGTCAGGCGTGTGACGCGCTGGCGCAAGGTCGTAAAACTGGCAATGGCGTTCGCTGCCGCGTCATCGCTCAGCGATCCCTGTGTCAGCGTGTTCACCACGCGACGAGCTGCCGCGCGAATCGAAGTGGCAAGTGCCGTCGTGTCAGCCTTTTCGACCAGCCCTGCCATGTCGTCGAGGGTCGCCTCCAACGTTGCGAGGTCCTGCCGCAGCAGGGCCAGGCTGTCCGGGTTCCTCAGCACCAGGTATTGCCTCGAGACCCGTTCGAGGGAGGCGACATTCTCGGCGAGCAGCCGATTGTTTTCCGCCGTCGATACGCCGGTAGTCAGCAATTGCTCGCTCTGGGCGGCGAGCCGGTCGAGGTTCACGATGGCCCAGACTACTGCGATCAGCAACGGCAGAGCCACGAGCCCGAAACCGACCAGGATCAGTCCATTAAGCGATTGCGGGCGCGGGAATTTCATCGGCAGATTCTAACATTCGGCCTGTGCGGGGCTCATTCGCGCCAGAACGCGCCCGGATCGCGGGCGGCAATACGGCGCTCCCAGGCGAGGCTGGTGTGCACTATGGTGTCGAGGTTGTCGTACTGCGGCTCCCAGCCCAACACTTCGCGGACACGGTCGGCCACCGCTATCAGCTCCGGCGGATCGCCGGCACGCCGCGGCTCGTCGACCACTTTGAGCTTCTTGCCGTTGGCCAGCTCGACCGCTTTCAGAACCTGGCGCACGCTGTAGCCATGGCCGTAACCGCAGTTCAGTGTTTTCGATTTGCCGCCACGACGCAGGTAGGTCAGCGCATCGAGGTGGGCGCTCGCAAGGTCCTCGACATGAATGTAATCGCGCAGACCTGTGCCGTCCGGCGTCGGGTAATCATTGCCAAACACTGACACGTGACTGCGACGGCCGACCGCAGCTTCACAGGCAACCTTGACCAACAGGGTCGCCTTCGGTGTGGACTGCCCGATGCGGCCGCCAGGATCGCAGCCGGCGACGTTGAAATAACGCAATGCGACGTAAGCCGGACCGCCAGCCGCTGCCAGGTCGCGCAACATCCATTCGGTCATGAGTTTCGATGTGCCGTAGGGATTGATCGGCACGGTCGGTGATTCTTCCGAGGCGCGGCCACCCTCCGGGATGCCGTACACAGCGGCAGTGGATGAGAACACGACGTGTTTGACCGCGTGCTCCTGGCAAGCCTCGAGCAGGGTGCGGCTGCTCGAGGTGTTATTGCGGTAATACTTCAGCGGATCGGCGACCGACTCCGGGACGATGGTGTGCGCCGCAAAATGCATGACGGTCTCGAAACGATGGGCGGAAAACAGCCGCTCGAGTAGCGCCGCGTCGCCGGTGTCGCCGATCACGAGATCGCCAGCGGTGACCGCAGCCTCGAAACCGGTGGAAAGGTTGTCCAGGGTAATGACCGATTCACCGCGTTCGCCGAGCTGCCGGACCACGTGGCTGCCGATGTAACCGGCCCCGCCGGTTACCAGTATCTTGCTGTTTTTCATAATGTTTCGGGCCGATGTCGGGATATGTGAAGTATGACCTGTCGGCCGCGGTCAGATTCTATCAATACTGTCACGGTTTAAAGGACACAAGTCGCAATAAATGGTTGATTCTGCTGGGCCTGTCGCGGAAATCCGACGGCCCGTACGCTGTTCGCCCGGGACCTTAGCCTTTATGATCAGGAACATGCAGAAGGGGGTAGCCAAGCTTGTCCAACCGTGACGCCGTGCTCCACCGGCCGCCATATCTTCGCAACAAGTTGGTATCACTGGTTGCTCTGGCGCTCGCCGGCTGCAGCAGTGGCGGGGGCGATGACGGCGGCTCCATGGCCAATCGGGCCCCGATCGCGAATGCCGGTACCAGTCTCACGGTGGTCGAGCTTACCGTCGTGCAGCTCAACGGGTCCGGATCGGATCCTGACGGCGATGCGCTGACCTATGCCTGGTCGCAAACCGCAGGGCCTGCCGTGGTCATCAATAATGCCAGTATGGCTCAAACGAGTTTCACTGCGCCGGATGTCGCGCCCGGTGCACCGCAACTCCTGACCTTTCGCCTGACCGCAACTGATACGGCAGGCCTGACAGGCAGCTCGAACGTGAACATCACGGCGCAGGAGCCGGCCGCGGCCGTGACCATTTCCGGCACTGTCAATTACGAATTTCCGCCACCGAATACCGTGCCGGGCATTTGCGACGGTTTGAATTTCAACAGCGTGCAAACGCGGCCGATTCGTCGTGCCACGGTACAGATACTGCAATCGCCCGGAAATACCGTGCTGGGTTCGATGCTGTCGTCCGACACCGGTGCTTATTCATTCATCGTGCCCGGCCAGACCGATGTGCGTCTGCGCGTGCGCGCGGAATTGAAGCAGGGTGGGGCGCAGTCCTGGGACGTGGAAGTACGGGACAATACGCAATCCACGTCTCTGCCACTGAACCAGCGTCCACTGTACGTGCTGGACGGCAGTGTGTTCAATTCGGGTGGCGTCGATTCGACACGGAATCTCACCGCAACCACGGGTTGGGGTGGTGCTTCCTACACTGGGCCTCGTGCAGCGGCACCGTTTGCCATCCTGGATTCGATTTACACTGTCACGAGTTTTGTCGCTGCCGCGGATGCAACCGCAACGTTCCCGCCGCTCGATGTCTATTGGAGTATCAACAACAACTCCAGTGCAGGCACGGGCGACTTTTTTGTCGACATCGACAACGGCGATATCGGGACGTCGTTTTATCTCAGCGGTTCCGTCACCGGGCTGTTCCTGCTCGGACTGGCCGGGGACGACACCGAGGAGTTCGACGACCATGTCATTGCCCACGAGTGGGGCCATTATTTTGAAGACAAGTTTTCGCGATCCGACAGCATCGGCGGCTCGCACGGTGCCGGTGATTTGCTCGACATGCGTGTAGCCTTCGGTGAAGGCTGGGCTACCGCACTTTCCGGAATTGGTCTGAACAATCCGAACTACTGCGACAGCTTGTGGTTCTCCGGAAATTTACGTGGTTTCCGCATCGATATCGAAGGCGGCAGTTCTGCGCCGAGT
>JAHKKM010000023.1 GCA_020027645.1 Pseudomonadota bacterium | reverse complement strand
ATCCTGTCGCTGGTTCCGGGGACCGAGATCGAAGTGATCGAGCGCTGTTCCGGACACGACGGCACCTACGCGGTGAAGAAGGAGTTCCACGAAATTTCGAAGAAGATCGCAAGGCCGGTCGTAAGCAAGGTGAAGAAAAGCGATGCAGCGCATTTTGTCAGTGACTGCCCGATGGCAGCCGAACAGATAGCGCAGGATCTCGATCATCAGTCCGGGAAGCACCCGCTGGGCTTGCTGCGCATGGCCTACGGAATCTGAACGTGGACAAACTGTCCAGGACCGATTTGTACAGCCTTGAGAAGTACTCCGAGCTACGCGACCAGTTTCGCAGCAAAGTAATGGAGCACAAGCGGAACCGGCGCCTGCCGCTTGGCACGAACGCCACGCTTTATTTCGAGGACCGGCTGACCATTCAGTACCAGGTGCAGGAAATGCTCCGGATCGAACGCATTTTCGAGGCAGCCGGAATCGAGGAAGAACTCGATGCTTACAATCCGTTGATACCGGATGGCAGCAACTGGAAAGCCACTTTCATGGTCGAGTTTCCGGATGAGACGGAGCGGCGCCAGATGCTCAAACACCTGTTGGGCATCGAAGACAGTGTCTGGATACAGGTCGATGATCTGCCCAAGATTCACGCGATCGCAGATGAAGACCTGGATCGTTCCGACGATGAGAAGACTTCGGCTGTGCATTTCATGCGATTCGAATTCAATGAGCAACAGAAGCAGGCCCTGAAAGACGGCGCCCGGCTCGCAGCCGGCATCGATCACAAAAACTGCACTGTCGAAATACGGCCTGTCGCTGAAAACATCCGCCGGTCGCTGCTCAAAGATCTCGACTGACACGATTTTCTCGCTTGCGCCCGACGGCGCACATCCTGCTAGAATCCCCGGCGAACTTGAGAACATCCTGCTATCGCTTGGGGCAAACGAGTAGATGGGCAAACGATACGATGCGGCTGACATCGAGGTCTTAAGCGGCCTCGAGCCTGTCCGGCGCAGGCCCGGCATGTACACCGATACCACGCGGCCAAATCACCTGGCGCACGAGGTCGTCGATAACAGTGTCGACGAAGCACTTTCCGGCCACTGCAAAAAAATCGATGTGACGCTATTCAAGGACGGATCGCTGGAAGTCGGCGACGACGGCCGCGGCATGCCGGTTGACATACACCCGAAAGAAAAGATACCGGGGGTCGAGCTGATTCTTACCCGATTGCATGCCGGCGGCAAATTCAACAAGGAAAATTATCAATATTCCGGCGGACTGCACGGCGTCGGCGTGTCAGTCGTTAACGCCTTGTCGAAGCACCTGGAAGTGTGGATCCGGCGCGGCGGCAAGGAATACAACATGAGCTTTGCCGGGGGCAACAAGCGCAGCAGCCTTGAAGTGGTCGGTTCTGTGGGCAAAGCGAATACCGGCACCACCATACGTTTCTGGCCGGACCCGCAGTATTTCGATTCGCCGGTCATTTCCGTTCCGCGATTGAAGCACGCGTTGCGCGCCAAGGCAGTGTTGTGTCCGGGACTTGCAGTTAGCCTCACTATCGAGAAACCCGAAGAGAAAACCGAGTGGTGTTATTCCGGCGGCCTGGAGGAGTATCTGCTCGAGGCAATCGGGCCGATTGGTCACCTGCCTGCGGAACCCTTTTCGGGCAGCATTGCCGGTAACCACGAAGTTGTCGACTGGGCGATGGTCTGGCAGACGGACGAGGGCCCGGTGATTGACGAAAGTTATGTGAATCTCGTACCGACTCCGCAGGGAGGCACACACGTGAACGGCCTGCGGACGGGTCTCACCAATGCGCTTCGCGAATTCTGTGAGTTCCGCAATCTTCTGCCGCGCGGCGTGCAGCTTGCGCCGGAGGATGTGTGGGACGGCCTGAGTTTCATTCTCAGCGTCAAACTGGAGAATCCGCAGTTTTCCGGGCAGACGAAGGAACGACTTTCATCGCGCGAATCGGCGCCGTTCGTCTCCGGTGTAATCAAAGACAGCTTGGTACTGTGGTTAAACAAGCATCCGGAGACGGGCGACCAGATCGCGCAGAACGCAATCAACAAGGCGCAGTTGCGCCTGAAAGCGGCGAAGAAGGTCGTGCGCAAGAAAATCGTCTCCGGTCCCGCGCTGCCCGGGAAACTTGCCGATTGCACTTCACAGCAGCCGGAGTTCTGCGAACTGTTTCTGGTCGAAGGCGACTCGGCCGGCGGTTCGGCGAAGCAGGCCCGCGACCGGATCACGCAGGCGATCATGCCGCTACGGGGCAAGATACTGAATACCTGGGAGGTCGATTCCACTGAGATACTTGCATCGCAGGAAGTGCACGATATCAGTGTGGCTATCGGCGTCGATCCGGGCAGTGCGGACATCGACAATCTGCGCTATCACAAGGTATGCATACTGGCGGATGCCGATTCGGATGGCGCGCACATTGCGACGCTCTTGTGCGCTTTGTTTCTCCGGCATTTTCGCAGCCTGGTCCTGGCCGGTCATGTCTACGTGGCAATGCCGCCGCTTTTTCGCATCGATGTCGGAAAGGAGGTGTACTACGCTCTGGACGAAGGTGAGCGGCAAGGCATTACCGATCGCATCGCCGCGGAAAACGTCAAGGGAAAGGTATCTGTAACCCGTTTCAAGGGACTCGGTGAAATGAGCCCGCTGCAATTGCGTGAGACAACCATGAATCGCGACACCCGGCGACTCGTGCAGCTGACCGTAAGTGCGAAGGACGACGTAGACCAGCTGATGGACATGATGCTGGCGAAAAAACGCGCGGGTGACCGTCGCGAGTGGCTCGAGACCAAGGGCAACCTGGCACAGGTCTGAGGGCAAAGCACCATGCAGAATCAACTGAACCTGGAGGGCGTCGAGCAACTGGCGCTCAAGGAGTATACCGAGAAAGCCTATCTCGATTACTCGATGTACGTCATTCTCGATCGTGCGCTGCCGCAAATCGGCGACGGTCTGAAACCGGTGCAACGGCGAATCATCTTTGCCATGAGTGAACTCGGCCTGTCGGCCGGGCAGAAACCGAAGAAATCGGCACGCACCGTGGGCGACGTCATCGGCAAATATCATCCGCACGGGGATTCGGCGTGTTACGAAGCCATGGTGCTGATGGCGCAGAATTTCTCCTACCGCTACAACATCATCGACGGGCAGGGTAACTTCGGTTCGACCGACGATCCGAAGTCGTTCGCGGCGATGCGTTACACCGAATCGCGGCTGATGCCGTATGCGAAAAGCCTGCTTTCCGAACTTGCGCTGGGCACGGTCGACTGGGTGCCCAATTTCGATGGCACGCTGGACGAACCGGTGGTGTTACCGGCCAGGTTGCCGAACCTGTTGCTCAATGGTACGACCGGCATCGCCGTCGGTCTGTCGACCGACATCCCGCCACACAATTTGCGTGAAGTTGCTGCCGCACTGGTACACCTCATCGACGATCCCGATGCGACCGTCGCACAGCTGATGAAGCACATCAAGGGACCCGATTTCCCGACTGGCGGCGAACTGGTCTCGCCGCGCAGCGATATTCGACAGATGTACCAGACCGGGAACGGAACACTTCGCCTGCGAGCATCCTACAAGCAGGAGAACGGTGACATCGTCATCACCTCGCTGCCGTACCAGATCTCCGGCAGCAAGGTGCTGGAGCAGATTGCCGCGCAGATGCGCAACAAGAAGCTGCCGCTGGTTGAAGATTTGCGCGACGAATCCGATCACGAGGAGCCGATACGGCTGGTGATAACGCCAAAGTCAAAAAAGGTCGACGTGGAAGAACTTATGTCGCACCTGTTTTCGACGACGTCGCTGGAACGAACGGTGCGCATCAACATGAACATCGTCGGCCTGGACGGCAGACCGCGCACTTTCAATCTGATCGAAATTCTCAGCGAGTGGATCCAGTTCCGAAAGGCGACAGTCAAACGGCGCTTGCAACATCGATTGCAGATCGTCAATGACCGCTTGCACATCCTGGATGGATTGCTGATCGCCTATCTCAACATCGATGAGGTTATTCGCATAATCCGCAAGGAGGACGAGCCGAAGCCGGTATTGATGAAGAAATTCAGGCTTTCGGATATCCAGGCCGAGGCGATTCTGAATCTGCGTCTGCGCAACCTCGCGAAACTGGAGGAAATGAAAATCCGTGGCGAGCAGCTGGAGCTGTCACAGGAACGGGCCGGGATCGAACAGGTCCTGAAAAGCGCGGCGAAGCTCAAGTCATTGATAAAAAAGGAAATTCTTGAGGACGCAGAGGCCTACGGTGACAAGCGCCGTACTATCATCGTCGAGCGCGAGGCGGCGCAGGCGTTGGACGAGACCCTGCTGGTCGCCGTTGAACCGGTCACGGTCGTGTTGTCGCAGCGCGGCTGGGCGCGCGCCGCCAAGGGTCACGATATCGATCCACTGGCGTTGAGTTACAAGTCGGGAGACGGATTCCTGGCTTCAGCCCTTGGCCGAAGCAATCAGTTGGCGATGTTCATTGACAGTACCGGCCGCGTTTACAGCGTGCTTGCACAAAGCCTGTCGTCGGCGCGGGGTCAGGGCGATCCCCTGTCCGGCATGTTCAAACCGCCGGACGGCGCTGAATTCTGCGGTGCCATGATCGGCGAACCCCAGGATCGCTGGCTGTTGGCCAGTGATGCGGGTTACGGATTCGTCGCCCGACTTGAGGACCTTGTTTCGCGCAACAAGGCGGGAAAGGCGGTTCTGCGTGTGCCCGCAAACGGCAAGGCCATGGTGCCGGCCCCACTACCGGGAGTCGCCGAATGCCTTATTGCCGCGGCTACGTCGATCGGCCGTTTGTTGTTGTTCGAGTTGGACGAACTGCCGGAGCTGGCCAAGGGCAAGGGCAACAAGCTCATCAATATTCCGTCGAAGAAATACCAGAGTGGCGAAGAAAAACTGGTGGCAATTGCAGTGGTGCCTGAAGACGGCAACCTGCTGCTGCAGACCGAGGGCCGCAGCATGACACTCAAGTGGAACGATCTCGACGATTACTACGGCGAACGCGCGTTGCGCGGCAGCCTGTTGCCCAAAGGGTGGCGAAAGGTCACGCGGCTTTCGGCCGCGTAGGCACGCGGATTCCGGGTATCAGGACGCCCGGGACTTCTTGCTATCGGCGCGGGACTTCTTGCTATCGACGCGGGATTTCTTGGTATCGACCCGGCCGCCCTCGATCGCCAATTCGGCAGTGATCTCGTGCTCGCTGTGTGGCAATTCAGCCGTCAGCTGTTCGTTGACACCAGTGTCATCGAGATCACTGATCAGGTCGTCATTGACGGCGTCACTGCCGGCCATAAGATTGCCGGTCAGTTCCGCTGTTATTTCGAGCTCGGTGCGGCGACTTGGCATTTCTGCAGTCGGGTCGGAAGACCAGCTCGCCGCTCTCCTGTTGCGCGGCATCTCCGCGGTTGAATCCGTCGAGATATTGCCGGACATGGTGTGCGCAAGTTCCAGCGCCGCCTTGGCCATTTCCTCGTTCAGTGCCTGTGTTGTGGTGAACTCTTCCTGGTAATCCTGTTCGAGAATCTTGTAATCGACTTCGCGACTCAGCGTGTAGTCTTCCGAATCGTCGTCATCGGTCACGTCGACCGGAATTGCCTTCAGGTCTTTTGCGGTCAGGTGCGTATCGACTATCGGCTGGCGAGTCGCATCGAGGATCATCGACAAGTCGTACTCATCGTCGTCGTCGCTGGGCGGAATTTCGCTCTCGAGTATGGACGCTTCTGCCATTCGTTGCGGCGGAATGATATCGGTCGTATGTTGCTCCGGTTCGTCGTCAGTGACCGGTGGCAATTCGAGGTCGATTTCCTGGGCGAAATCGTGCCGGGCCGAGAAACCGAAGTCCTGGGCGACGTCGATGTCCGACGAGCTGCGCAGGCCGGTACCCAGGCCTAGGTCAGCATCGAGCGACATCAGGGGAACGTCGCTGCCGACGCTGTCAAAGGAGAAATCGACCTCAGCCGGAGCGGCAGCCCGGCGCTCCGGATCGGCGCGACGGCGTTGCGGCTTGCCAGCCGGGACATCGCCAATCGGCGAAGAACCAAATTTCTCGCGAATCAGCCGACTGAAAAGCAGCAGGCCAAGAAATACGGCTACGCCAGCGCCGCCCAGCCAGGCGAGCCAGGACCAGGACCGACTCTCGAGGCCGCTTGAATCCTGCGATGCCGGCTGCGGATTGCTTGCACGAACAGGAACCGCCGTATGCGGGATCGACGTATCCGGAATAATGACCGTCGGCTCGCGCGCCGCGGTGTCGCGGCGTCCGGTATCGATCGCTGACGCAAACGGGCTATCGTCAACGGGCAAGACTTTGTCCGATGCAAGCGCACTGCTGTCCGGCTCGACCACTGCACTTGCGGCTGCACCGGCGATTTCGCTGGCTGGGGCAGGAGCATTGGTATTTATCGCGGACGCGGCATGTTGTTGTGCCACGAAACCGGAATTGAAATTGCTTTGCCGCGCGACCGGTTGCGCGGCCGGACCTTCGTAACTCTCGACCGTGTCGGTAACCGGCGGTAAGGCCATCGCTGATTCGTCAGCCACTGCGGCTGCGGCGGCGGGTGCGACGTTGCGACCGAGCGCCTGGTAAAGATCGGGAATCGTAAGCCAGCTGCCGGCCTTGAGCAGATTGATATCGCCATCGATGAAAGCCTGCGGATTAGCATCGAACACGGCTTGCACCGCAGGCCAAAGCCCCGGCGGTCGCTCTGAAATCCTTGCGACAATTCCCGACAGGGAATCGCCCTGCTGTACCAGGTAACGGCCGGCGGCAGCAATCGGCTGCAGCGGCGTGGTTACGTTGTCCATCGCAGGCCGCGGTTTGGACTGGCTGCCGGCCGTTCTGTTGTCGATCGTTTCGGACGCTGCGGGTTCGTGAGCGGCAGGATCCTGTTGCACCGACGGCTCCTGTGCCGTCATGTTGAGATCGAAAAACATAGCGTATTCACGCTGCAGATGCGGCGTGTACGGGCAACTGACCGACAGTTGCAGACCCAGCATAGGTTCGAGAATCGGAATGGATCCGGTCAGACGGATCGCATTGTCCCCCACACTGATCGCTGCTTTGGACAAGCCGGGGAGCCCGCTCTCGGTGAGTCCGGGCTTCAGTGAAATGCAATAGTCGTGCAGTTGTTCATGCGGCTGCAACGCATACGCGATGCTGGCGCGCAGCGGTTGTCCGAGCTTCGATTCGACGGTGAGTTCGCCAAGTTCGAGGGCGAACGCTGGTCCTGCGACAAGACTGCAGGCGCTGCCGACGGCAGCCAATGCAGGCAGTATCTGCTTCATACCTCTGGCCGCTGGTACCTTGGGCACCCTTTTCTTGTTTTCGGTAACGGTACTCACCGTTTTGTACCTCATCTCTGATCAATCCGTGCAGGCGCTGCGATGCGCGAATATCGTTAAAGACTAGGGACCGGGGGCTGCGCTGTATACGCACTGAATCAATATTTTGGAAACTGGAGGATGGGCCCCTGCCAGATTCGATATCAAAGTGTGAGCTGCATCACACTTTTGCTAGTTGCTGGCGATCGCCTCGAGAGTGGTCTTGGCGACATTGACGGCTTCCTGAAGTATGACCTCGGGTTCATGCACGTAGTGCCCTTGCATGTAATTCACGCCAAGCTGAAACAACACCGCCATTGCGTTGGCGTTTTCCACTCGTTCGGCAATCGTTTCTATCTTTCTCTGCTCTGCGGCTGCCGCAAGTTGCCGCACGCTGTTCTGCATCTGTGTATCGGTTGTCAGTGCGTGCATGAGCTCGCCATCGATCTTGATGTAGTCCGGTTTGAGAATATCGAGGATCTGGAAGCGGTTCCTGTCGACGCCATAGTGCTCGAGCGCAAATCGCAGTCCGAGCTTGCGCAATTGCTCGACGGTCTCGCGGGTTTGCTTGATGTACTTGGCCGCTTCCTGTTCCGGAACCTGCGCCACGATAACAGATGGCGAAATGTCTTTTTTCGCCAGCTCTTTCTTCAACCAGTCGCAAAGCTGCGGGTCCTGCATCGACTGGCGCGACAGCCTGACGAAGACGCGGTCGGCCTTTTCCTCGAAACCGAAATTGATCGACGCTGCCATGATCCAGCGATCTATGAGTTTCATCAGGTTGTTTCGCCCGGCGGCCGGCATGAACTCGGAGGGCAGTATGGCGCCGCCTTGTTCGTCGATCATTCGTACCAGCATGTCGTACATCTTGATCGTATCGCTGCGCAGTCCGGCAATGGGCAGGTTGGCGAGACGGAACCGGCTGTCCTTCAGGGCTTCCTTGATGCGCTTGACCCAGATGGCGTCGTGCTTTCGCAAGCGCGTGTCCGCGTCCGTCGATTCGCTGAGACGCACTGTATTGCCACCTGCGTCCTTGCCGGCCTTGTGCGCTTCGGCGGCAGCGGCGACAAGTTCGTCGAGGCTGGAGTAGATCCCACTGACCGCACACACGCCGACGGTACAGGTCAATTCCACCGTCTGTTCGCCGATTTTGAACTTGTGGGCATTCATGTGATCGACCAGTTGCTGACCCCAGACCTCGGCATCGCGCTCGTTGCCGCGTTCCAGCAGCGCCATGACGACAGTACCCTCGAACCGTCCCGCGACGTCCCTGGGGTGCATGCGCTTGCGAAGTTCCTCGGCGAACTGCGACAGAATTTCTTCGGTAGCGAGGATTCCGACTTTGGACCGCACTTCGGAGAAATCATCGGGTTTGATGTAAGCCAGCGCGTGCATGCCGGACTTCGGTTTGCTGGCCAGCCGGCGCGTAATTCTTTCGAGAAAGGTCGCACGATTGAAAAACAGTGTGGTGGGATCGCGCTTCAGCGCTTCGTGCACCAGTTTGGTCGGTTCCTCTGCCGGCTTTTCCGGTGGTGCAATGCGGACCTGGATCTGCGGTCCCTCGCCGAAGTCGACCAGCTGAAAATCGAGTTCGAGATCAGCATTCGCATTTTCGACAAGGCGCGACTTGGCGATGAGTTTTTCGCCGTGCTGCCATTTACCCTTGGTTGTTGCGATGATCGCACCCTTGATGGCCGCCTGGCTCTGCGGTTCGAAGTTATCCATCAACGGCAAGCCGCGAACTTCTTCGGCTTCTTTCACCTGGAACAGTTTCAGCCAGGCGCGATTGACCTCGATAACGATACCCTCGTGCACATACGCAATCGCGCTGTTCGAGCCTTGCATATAGTGATAGAGCTGCTTGCGATAGCCGGTAGCGCTTTGCAGGGTAGAATTCAAGGCCTGCTCGACGCGAAAGGCGCGAAGTTCGCGCTCGACCACGGCCTGTAATCGTGACCGGGTTTTCATCGATACCAGGTCTGCGGCACCCTGCTGCATTGCCTGGTCAATGTGTGCTTCGTCGACCGAATGGCTGGTGGCGATCACCGGGACTTCAGGGATGTAGGCATCCTTTTGCCGGATGACCTGGCGGATTGCGTCAGGGTAACTGTCGCAATTCAAAATGATCAGCTCGACACGATCGTTTCGCAGCATCGTATCGAAGGCGTCCGATTGCCGGATCCAGTGACAATGCGCCGCATGTCCGGCATCCCGGAGCGCCTTGTTGACAACCTCTACATCGTCCTGATTCGTCGTCAATATAGCGATCGAGATTCCCTGTCGCTCGTTCAATTACATGTCCTTGGAAACTGACGCGTATCGGCCACGTCACGAATTGCTATAGAGATCGGAAGCTTCGACCCGTGAAAGACTGCAGACTAGACCCGGCAGCGACTGCAAACCGTGACGGCTATCAAACAATCCGTGCTTATGGTGAATCCGGCCGGGACCAAGGAGTCGCGCCATCGCACGCCAAGTTCCAGGCCGACGGGCAAAGGGCCCTTATGCGCAACGGGTGCATTAGGTATGATAGCCGCCTTCAGTTGCCGGTCTTTTAGTAACTGATTGATTATAAACAAGTTAATTAACATTGTTGCTACCTGCGTGCGGCGCAGGGTCGCGGAAATCTTCCATGGCAAATTACAATACGAGCGAGTTTCGGTCGGGACTGCGCATCATCCTCGACAACGATCCCTGCGTAATCGTCGAGAACGAATTCGTCAAGCCGGGCAAAGGCCAGGCCTTCAGCAGGGTCAGGATCAAGAACCTGAAAACCGGCAGGACCGTCGACAAAACCTTTCGCTCGGGTGAGAGTGTAGAAGCGGCCGACGTCAAGGATGCGGACATGCAGTACCTCTATTCGGACGGCGAGTTCTGGCATTTCATGTTGCCGGATACTTTCGAGCAATACGCCGCGGATGCGAAGGCCGTTGCCGAGGCTAAACCCTGGCTCAAGGAGCAGGACCTGTGCCAGGTCACGCTCTGGAACAACAGCCCGCTGCTCGTATCCCCGCCGAATTTTGTCGAACTGCAGATCGTCCGTACCGATCCCGGTATTCGCGGCGATACGGCAAGCGGTGGTGTCAAGCCTGCCGAATTGTCGACCGGCGCGGTCGTGCGTGTGCCGCTGTTTGTTGAGGAAGGTGAAGTCGTCCGGGTTGATACCCGGTCCGGCGAATACGTAAGCCGGGTTAAATAAATTTTCCGCCAGCGGCCTCCAGCCGCCGGGCGAAGGACGCGCAAATTGCTTCGATTCCGCGTTGGTCTTCTGCGCTGAATCGGTCGAATTGCGCACTGTCGATGTCGAGTACGCCGACCAGACGATCTCCTACGATCAGCGGTACCACGAGTTCCGAGTTCGACGCAGGATCGCAGGCGATGTGCCCGTCAAAGGCATGCACATCGGCAACTCGCTGTGTTGTCCGGCTCTTGGCCGCTGCGCCGCAAACTCCGCGGCCGAGTGGAATGCGCACGCAGGCGGCTTTGCCCTGAAACGGTCCCAGCACCAATTCGTCGCCACGCAGCACGTAAACCCCGACCCAGTTTATCCGGTCGATGTTCTCATGCAGCACTGCGATGAAGTTCGCCGTATTGGCCAATGGATCCGCTTCACCGTCAAGGAGTGACTGGGCCTGCTTTTGCAACACCGCGTAATCGATCCGGTGATCTTTCGTCATGCGCCCTGACTCCTCTCGAATGCAAAGGTCTGAACCCGGGCAATGTCGTCACATTGTTCATTGATCATCAGCAAGCGGTCGAATCCGACCGCCACACCGGCGCAGGGCGGCATGCCGCTTCGCAGTGCCTGGATCAGTGCCTCGTCAAGCGGCAACAGCGCCCTGGCTTTTCGCCTGCGACTCTCCTGGTCGGACTGCCAGCGTTGCCACTGGACGTCTGCGTCCACCAGTTCGACATAGCCGTTGGCCAGTTCGACATCGCCGAGGAATATTTCGAACCGGTCCGCGACCGTCGCATCGTCGGGACAGATTCTCGCGAGCATCGCCTGGCTTGCCGGATAGTGATGGATGACGGTAAGGCGGTCTTTGGCAAGGGCAGGCGCAATCCTTCGACTCATGACGAGGTCCAGCCAGTCATCGCGATGGTCACCCATGGCAGCTTGCAGGCGATTATCTGCATCTACTGTGACCGCAAGCGCTGAGCAATCGGCCTGCAAGGGATCGAGCCCCGCGTGGCGGATAAATGCCTGGCGGTAGCTGATGGATTCAACGACGCCTGGCAGCCATTGTGCGTCGAGCATTTGCGTTATGAAATCGCAGCTGTCGCGAATCATGTCCTGCAATCCGAAACCCTTCCGGTACCATTCAGCCATGGTGAACTCCGGCTGGTGCCGTTTTCCTGCCTCGCCATCCCGAAACACCTTGCATATGGAATAGATGTCAGGATAACCGGCACACAGCAGCCGCTTCATGCGGTATTCCGGGGAGGTATGCAGGTAGCGATGCCGGCCCCGGTCCAGTTCCAGCAGCGCATGCACGCTGTCGATGTTCGGGTCCGACACGGCGCTGAGTCCCAGCATCGGCGTTTCGACCTCGAGCACACCGCGTGCTGCAAAAAAATCGCGGGCAGCCGTCAGCATTTGCGCACGTCGCCGCGCCGTGGCTGGTGTGCAGGACGGCTGCCAGGACAGGGGTACGGTTTTTCTGTCACTCATGACACGGGCTTCGTCAGGCGTGCGATTCGCTCGCCCATTTTCAGTCGGGTTCCCCGTGTCATGTTGTCGAGCCAGCTGCAGTAACCCTGCGGAAGCAGCAGGATGACGGTCGATCCCATGTTGAACCAGCCCAGAAGGTCACCGCGCGCGAGTTGTCTTGTATGACCACCGTGATGCAGGTCGCGGTCCTCGACGACGCCGCGCTTGCGCGGGCGAATCTCGCCGGTCCACGGAGTGGAAATGCTGCCGACGTGAAGCGCGCCGACAAACACCAGGATCATCGGGCCCGCGGCCGTACGAAAATGACAGATCAGTCTTTCATTCCCGGTGAACAGCGCAGGCAGGCGGCTCACGGTCGTGTCATTGACGCTGTACAGCTGTCCGGGCACGTATCGTGCGCTGATCAGCTCGCAGGCTGCCGGGCAGTGCACGCGATGGTAATTGTATGGAGCGAGATACACCGTTGCGAAACATCCGTCGGCAAAGTCGCGGGCGTCCGCGAGGTCCGTGGCCAGCAGATCGGACAATGTGTAATCGATACCCTTGGCCTGCAGCAGTGTCTCGCCGTCGATACGACCCGCGGCGCTGACGGTCCCGTCGACCGGTGAGACCAGGCTGTCCGGTCGCGCATCGATGGGCCTGGCACTGGCGGCAAGTTCCCTGGTGAAGAATGCGTTGAACGTATCGAAGCCGTCCGGCACCGGCGACCGGATTTCCTCGACATTGACGTTGTAAGCAGCAACGAAGCGAGTGATCAACCAGTTCTTGATAGCGGTGACACGGATTCGCGAGAGCCAGTGAATACCGCGGGTCATCAGGTGTTTCGGCAGAATGCGTTGCAGCAGCACAAAAGCCGTGCCGGCCAAACCGTTAATAAAGGAATACTCAGTCGCCATTGTCTTCGAGCCGTGTCTGGACCTCGGCCTCAACCTGCAGCAGGCCCGACCGGTCATAGTGAAATTCGATGAGGATGGTTGCGCCGGGCAACAGGCCTTTCACCGGATCGATCAGCATGATGTGTTTCCCACCCGGCGCAAACTTTGTTTGTGATCGCGGTTCGAGGACCAGCGATGCGAGTGCATGCATGCTGGCTACGTCCTCCGCTATCGTGGTCTCGTGCAGTTCCGCCCGTGCAAACGCGGGGCTGGAAACAGTCTCGAGAGTGACAGGTCTGCGTGAAACGTTCTCAATATCCAGGTACGCCACAGTCGCGGCACGGCCGGGCAGCGGCGCGAACACCCTGGCGTGGCTGACCCGGAGCGCCGGGTCCTCATCGCTGCTGCAAGCTTGCAGGGCGAGGGCGCCCGCCAGCAACCATACGACAGGCCGGATCATCCGGCGTCCACAAGCAGGTTCAGATCAGAAACCAGTGACTCGATGTCGAGCGGCGCCTTGAAGAGTGCCTGAAGTTTTGCATCGCCGTTGATCAACAGCACCGCCGTGGAGTGACTGATGGTGTAGTCGGGTCCGGCCGAGTCGTCCCTCGCGTAATAAATGCCGAGCGCGGAGGTCAGTTTTTGCAGTTCCGCGGCGTCGCCGCTCAATCCGGTTATGCCCTCGCCGAAATGGCCTGTATAGGCTTTCAATATCTCTGCCGAGTCCCGCTCCGGGTCGACACTTATTAATATGATGTCCGGCAAGGCTCCGGCATTGCCTCGCTGGCTGGCCAGTTTGCGCCGCGCAATGGCCAGCTGCTGCAGCGTTGCCGGGCAGATGTCCGGGCAATGGGTGAAGCCGAAAAACAACAGAGACGAGTGTCCCAGCAGGGAATCGCGGGTGTAGGCCTTGCCGTCCTGATCGAGCAGCCGGAATTCCGGCAAGGGCATCGGCTCCGGGAGCACGGTCGCCTGCCGGATTGCGACCGCTGCCTGATCGATGCTGCGAATTGCGAACAGGGCAGTTCCGGCAATGACCAGCACCGCGAGAACCGGGATCATCATTGTCTTGCGCACGCTCATCGCGCGGTATTCTAACCCAGTGACGCAGGGCGCGAGCCTGCACGTGTATAAGCGCGAGCCCGGCCCGTGCTAGATTTTGCATTCAGCCTATGCCCGGTCGTCTGCTCATGCGCGCAATTTCAGAGTCACAACAGACGAACGTCGAGCAGCTCATACGTATTATTGCGGCTCGATTCGAGGACGCCGGCATGGTGTACGGCCACGGCACCGACAACGCGATCGACGAAGCGGCTTGGCTGGTATTTGCCGTGTGCAAACTGGCGCACGAGGATTCGGCGCAAGCCTATCTGCGGCCGGTTTCACCGGCCAAAAGGGCCGAGATAGAACGGCTGGCACGCGAACGCATCGAACGCCGCATTCCATTGGCATACCTGCTGCACCAGGCCTGGTTTGCCGGACTGGAATTCTACGTCGACGAGCGGGTGCTGGTGCCACGCTCGCCACTGGCCGAACTCATCGTCGGCGGATTCTCGCCGTGGTTACGTGCAGCAGATTTGCGGCGCGCGCTGGACCTCGGCACGGGCAGCGGCTGCATCGCCATAGCTACTGCAATGACCTGTCCGCTGGCGCAGGTCGATGCTGTCGACCTGTCCGCCGATGCGCTGGCGGTCGCCGCCATAAACGTTGAGCGTTTCGGGCTTAAGGATCGGCTGCACCTGATCCAGGGGAATTTCTTCGATCCCTTGAGGGGCAAGCATGAAAAGAATTACGAGCTGATCATCAGCAATCCTCCGTACGTCGATCGGCAGGACATGCAGGACCTCAGGGCGGAGTTTCGTCACGAACCGGCACTCGGTCTTGCGGCAGGCAGTGACGGTCTGGATTCAGTGATAACGATCCTGCATGATGCTAGCCGTTTCCTGGCCGATGGCGGCATACTGGTGGTCGAGGTCGGTAATAGCCAGGAAGCGCTCGAGAAGCTGTTTCCGCAAGCCGAATTCCTGTGGCTGGAGTTCGAGCGCGGCGGGCAGGGCGTATTCCTCCTTGGTAAGGCGGAGATCGAGCGCAACCAGGCGGACTTCGACAGGGCATTCTTTGAGCGAGTTGAGTAGCAGTGTCAGGTAACACTTTCGGGCGGCTTTTTGCGGTAACCACTTTTGGTGAAAGTCCAATCCGCCCGCGAATTCGAAATTGCGATATTGGCCGGTGCGGATTGATCTTTAGCGCGATGTGCAGAACCGACCAGCTGGATGATGGTGAGAATTAGCGATGTCGGGAAACACTTTCGGGCGGCTTTTTGCGGTAACCACTTTTGGTGAAAGTCACGGCCCTGCCATGGGTTGTGTCGTCGACGGCTGTCCGCCCGGACTCGAACTGGCCGAGCCGGATATACAGCAGGACCTCGAACGGCGCCGACCGGGCCGGTCGCGGCACACTACGCAACGCAATGAAGCAGACCAGGTGCGAATCCTTTCCGGAGTCTTCGAAGGTAAGACCACTGGCACGCCGATCGGCTTGCTGATCGAAAATACCGATCAGCGTTCGCACGACTACGGCGATATCAAGGACAAGTTTCGGCCCGGCCATGCCGACTACAGCTATCAGCAGAAGTACGGTATTCGCGATTACCGCGGCGGCGGGCGATCGTCGGCGCGGGAGACGACCATGCGCGTCGCTGCCGGGGCGATCGCGCGCAAGTATTTGCGGGAACGCCTGGGAATTCACATCCAGGGATTTCTTGCGCAACTCGGCCCGATAATTCTGTCGATGAAAGACTTGAGTTTTGTGGATCAGAATCCTTTTTTCTGCGCGGACCCAGAACGGGTCGGGGAACTCGAGTCGTACATGGACGCACTGCGAGAACAAGGGGATTCGATCGGGGCAAAAATCAGCATCCTGGCAACCGGAGTCCCGCCGGGCCTTGGCGAACCGGTGTTCGACAAACTCGAGGCCGATCTCGCGCACGCACTGATGAGCATCAATGCAGTGAAAGGCGTGGAGCTTGGCGCCGGGTTCGCGGCGGTCACCCAGCACGGCAGCGAGCATCGGGATGAAATGACATCCGGCGGATTCACCAAGAACGACGCCGGCGGAACGCTCGGTGGCATTTCTTCCGGTCAGGACATACTCGCAAGCATTGCGCTGAAGCCAACCTCGAGTATTGCAGTTCCCGGGAAGACCATCGACAGCAAAGGTGTGGAATCGCAGATCGTTACCAAGGGGCGACACGACCCCTGTGTCGGATTGCGTGCGACACCGATTGCCGAAGCAATGGTTGCCCTGGTACTGATGGATCATTATCTCCGGCATCGTGCGCAGAACGCCGACGTCCGTTCGGCGACGCCGGATATCTCCGCTCCCTGATCAGCGATCAGGAGCGGCCGCCACGTTTTTCAATCAATAGCCGAGGTCCGAAACAATAATATGCCGAAAGTTTTTGACGTTGCCGTGGTCGGCGCAACCGGTGTCGTTGGCGAAGCGATGTTGCAGATACTCGCCGAACGGAAATTTCCGGTGGGGAAGGTGTATGCCTTGGCCAGCGAGCGATCGATCGGCAAGCAGGTGGCGTTCGGCAAGAAGTCGTTGAAAGTGCAGAATCTTGCAGACTTCGACTTTTCGCAGGCAAGAATCGGGCTGTTCTCGGCTGGCGCTGCCATCTCGGAAGTGTATGCACCGAAAGCGGCCGCTGCCGGATGTGTCGTGGTGGACAACACCTCGCGATTTCGCTACCAGGACGAGATCCCGCTGGTCGTGCCGGAGGTGAATCCGGAGAAGATCGCGGAGTACACCGCCGCGGGCATCATCGCCAATCCGAATTGTTCGACCATACAGATGGTCGTGGCACTGAAGCCGATCCACGATGCCGCTGGAATTCGCCGCATCAATGTCGCCACCTACCAGTCGGTGTCGGGTGCGGGACGCAGCGCGCTCGAGGAACTGGCTCGGCAAACGGCGGCCTTGCTCAACGGCCGGTCGCTGGGTCTGAAAGGACCTGCCAAACAGATTGCATTCAACGCAGTGCCGCACATCGACGTCTTCCTCGAAAATCGATATACAAAGGAAGAAATGAAAATGGTTTGGGAAACACGCAAGATTCTTGGCGATGAGACTATCGCGGTCAATGCGACTGCCGTCCGCATCCCTGTCTTCTACGGGCATTCGGAAGCCGTGCACGTCGAAACCGTGCGAAAAATTACTGCTGCGGAAGTCTGCAATCTTCTCAGGAAAGCGCCCGGTGTGAAGCTGATCGACGGCACGGAAACAGGCAAGTACCCGACTGCAGTCACCGACAGTGCTGGCAATGACCCGGTTTATGTCGGACGGGTACGCGAAGACATCAGTCATCCGCTCGGCATCAACCTCTGGGTGGTGTCGGACAATATTCGTAAGGGCGCTGCTCTAAATAGCGTCCAAATAGCTGAAATATTGGCCAAAAAGTATTTATAAGCTATAGTTCACCACCAAACCTGCCGGGCGATTGCCGATCGAGATTCGAGTTCCGGGACGTTGCTGTCAACCGGGAAAATTGGGGTGCTGGAGAAAAAACACTATGTCTCGAAGACTTAACCGTATATGGCTGATACCGGCGCTGTTCCTTGCCAGTGACATCTGGGCGCTGGGTCTTGGCGATATACGATTGAGTTCCGCCTTGAACGAACCGTTGCGCGCCGAAATCGAGCTTTTGTCCGCCACCCCCGAGGAACTCAACAATATCAAGGTACAGCTTGCGTCCGCCGAAACCTTTGACCGCTACGGCATCGATCGCCCGCTGTTCCTGACCCGCCTGCAGTTCGAGGTCTCCAAGTCCGGTCGTGCCGAAGGCAATGTCATCCGGGTCAGCTCGGTGGACCCGATCCGCGAGCCGTTTGTTACGTTTCTCGTCGAAGCCTCCTGGACACGTGGCCGGTTGCTGCGTGAATACACCCTGTTGCTCGATCCGCCGACCTTCGCACCACCGCCGGTCGCCCAAGCGCCGCAGGCGGTGATCCCGCCCACAAGGTCAGCGCAGGTGGACAGCGGACAGATCGAGCGGCCACACGTTAGCCAGCCGGTCGAACCCGAACCCGAAATCGAACCAGAGTACTCATCGCCGGCAGTGACAGCGCCGCGCAGTACTCCGCCCGTGAGCAGCGAGCCGGCCGAGGAGACGCGCCCGTTTGATGCGAGCCCCGGAAACGAGGTTCTTGTACAGCGCGGCGACACGCTGTGGGGCATCGCGCAGCGGGTCCGGCCCGACAGCCGGCTGACTATGAATCAGACCATGCTGGCAATATTCGAAGCGAACCCGGAGGCTTTTGCAGGGAATATCAACGTCATGTCGGCCGGCGCCAGCCTGCGAATTCCGAGCGCGGATGACATATTCCGTATCGGCCGGGGTGACGCGGAGGCCGAGGTGTCGCGTCAGCACGAATCGTGGAGCGGATCGACCGGGATCACCCGCACGCAACCCAGCCTGACGCTGGTACCGCCGGACGAGGAACAGACCGCCTACGACAGCACTCAAGCGCCGGCCACGGACAGCACGGACACAGCTGATACCGGCGAAGAAGCGAGCGCGGATTCGCGCGACATTTCGACTGGCGACCCGGTTGAGGATCGCATCCGGGAAATAGAAGGAATTCTTGCGGATCAGGAAGCCCTGATCGAAATCGAGGATAACGAACTCGCGGCGTTGCGAGCGGAACTGGCGCAACTTCGCGGTGAAGAGCCGCCAGCCGAGGATGTGGTTGCGGAAGACGAAGTGCCGGTCGACGAGACTGCCGACGATGTCAT
Source organism: Pseudomonadota bacterium (assembly GCA_020027645.1). GTDB lineage: Bacteria > Pseudomonadota > Gammaproteobacteria > Steroidobacterales > Woeseiaceae > JAKEGN01. Next base: position 15,420 of record JAHKKM010000023.1, on the reverse strand, counting down.
GGCCGAAGACGAGGCTGAGGCAGAGGACGAGACGGCTGCAGATGCCGAGACCGAAGCAGCCAAGCCGGAAGTGCCCCGGATCATCAGGCGGCCCGAGCAACCCGGATTGCTCGACAAGATTCTTGCGGCAGTCACTGGTATCTGGGGTGCGATCGGCGGTGCACTCATCGTCGTGCTGGCGATTCTCGTCTGGTTTGCCCGACGTGCCGCCAACCGCAGTTCCGAAGATTCTACCGGTGTATGGAGTGCACTGGATGCAGACGACGCGGACAGTGAATCCCTTGCCTCAACCGAAAGGCTGCGCGCACTCGCCCGCGAGGACGACACCGCAATTGTGGTGGTTGAACAGGGCAGGGGTCCCGCAAATCGGGATGACCTGCGAGCAACTTCACGCCGCGCGGCAAAAGCCGCTGCCAGTGCGGAGACCTCAGCGAGTGCCGCTGTCGAGTCGCTCGAGGATACCTTCAGCAGCGAAACCGCAATCAACCTGGACCAGTCCGATCCGGTCGCAGAAGCCGACTTCCACATGGCCTACGGCCTGTACGACCAGGCGGCAGACCTGATCAACGGCGCACTGTCGATTGAACCCGAACGCCAGGACCTGCTGGCCAAACTGTGTGAAATCTATTACGTCTGGGGCAACCGGGACGCGTTCATCGACGCGGCAACGCGCATGAAGGCGGTTGCCGGTGGCGACAACGCCGACTGGGGCAAGGTCGTCATCATGGGGCAGCAGATCGCGGGCGACCACGAGATGTTCTCGGGCGTGAGCGCAGGAGCTGCAACCCGTGCCGTCGACCTGTCTTTCGAAGGCGGGATGGACGAAGCGGGTGCGCTCGACATGGACTTCGCCGGTGGCCTCGATGGCATGGCCAGCGACGTTATCGATCTCGGCGCCGACAGCGGCGGCAGGCCGGCGATCAGTGATCGCACCGGCGGCATCGATTTCAGCTTCGATGAAGAAGAGGATATATCAGCATCGAGCACGCGCGAGATGCCGGCGTCGCGTAGCGCAAGTACGACCATGGAAAGCCCGACCATCAAGTTGACGAAATCGAGCCGTACGGTCGAGACGCCCACTATCGAGCAGCAGTTCGCCGCCATTGAAGCCACCGGCGAGTTGCCGTCCCTGGCGGACAATGACGAGACGGCGCTGGCAGGCTTCGATGACGACGAGGGCAGGAAGGACGCGACCGCCGAGATCAACCTCGATGACCTCGATCTGGATCTTGCGGGCCTCGGCGGCGCGGACATGGCGGCCGATGACGACGATGTCATTGACCTGTCAGATCTCGATGACACCTCCGAAAGTCGTACGCTGCAATTCGACAGTGACCTTGACGAAACGGGTCGAAACGTCTCGCTGGATGAATTCGATGACACGGCGTCCACGGGCAAGAACCCGGAAGTTTCGGATACCGGATTGCATGCCGCGTTCGGTGGCGGTGATGAAAAAGAAGACACCGACGTCGGCCTCGAGATCGACCGAAGCCTGCTCGATGCCACCGGCATGACCCAGGTATTGAGCGACGACATGGCGGTTGCCACGGGCAACGACATCGGGTCGTCTCTGTCAGATGAAGAAAGGACCATGCTCGCGCCGATGGACGACGACGAGTCCACATTGTTGAGTTCTGACGACGACGGTTTCGACTTCGCGAAGACCGAGGCGTTGCCGAAGAGTATGTTCACCGGCAACAACCTGATGGATGAAACCGGCGAATTGCCGGCCCTGCCAGCCGGCAGCACCGACGTGGATCTCGATCTCGACGATCTGACAGCGGCGCTGAAGGTGAGCGGCATGGGCGACACTGTCAATCAGAAGCGTACCGACCGGACAGTGGAGCAGCCGCGAATCAAGCGTGGGGCGGCTGCACGTGATCTGGATGACGATGAGGACACCTCGCCGACCCAGGCGCTTACTCCCGAAGATATTTCTGACGACTTGCACGATGCACGGACCATGACCGAGGTCGGCACGAAACTGGACCTGGCGCGGGCCTATGTCGATATGGGAGACCCGGCTGGCGCCCGCAGCATTCTCGAGGAAGTTCTCGATGAGGGCGACGCGGGCCAGCGTCAGCAGGCACAGAAACTACTGGATTCCCTGCCTAACTAGTTTACGGAAGGCGTCGCTGTCTTCCACTCCCGGACCCAGCAATGCGAATTGCCCTCGGCATCGAATACGACGGCACAGCGTATAACGGCTGGCAAAAGCAAACGAGCGGCATCGGTATTCAGTCGCTGGTCGAAGAAGCGATTGCCGCGGTTGCCAACCACCCGGTCGAAGCAATATGCGCCGGCCGCACAGACGCCGGCGTGCATGCATCGGGGCAGGTTGTGCATTTCGATTCCGCTGCCTCGCGCTCATTGCGTGGCTGGCTGCTCGGCGTCAACAGCAACCTGCCCGCGGACATCAATGCCCGCTGGGCGTCATCGGTCGGGGACGATTTTCACGCACGCTACTCTGCGCAATCGCGCAGCTATCGTTATCTCATCCTGAATCGGAATGTCCGGTCGGCCCTTCACCGCCACAGGGCCTGGTGGCTGCATCGGCCACTTGCAATCGAAAGAATGCGTGTAGCTGCAAAGTGCCTGCACGGCGAGCACGATTTTTCCGCATTCCGGGCCGCCGGCTGCCAGTCAAAAAGCCCGGTACGGCCTTGCCTTCGGACCAGCCGGGTCTGGGGTGCATCCCCGATATTCGTATATGATGTGGGCCTATGAGCTGGTTTGAAAAACTGATGCCGTCGCGCATCAAAACCGAGAACCGAACCCGGTCTGTGCCGCAGGGAATCTGGATCAAGTGTCCACACTGCGATGCGCAACTCTATCGCACCGAGCTCGAACGCAACCTTTATGTATGCCCGAAATGCGATCATCACATGCGGATCGGTGCAAGACAGCGGCTGGCATATTTTCTCGATGAGGAATCGATCGAGGAAATCGGCGCCAATCTCGAGCCACAGGACCCGCTGAAGTTTCGCGACAGCAAACGCTACCGGGACCGGCTGTTGCAGGCGCAGAAAATGACCGGCGAGAAAGATGCACTGGTCGCGGCAAGGGGTACATTGCTTGGCCATCCCGTGGTTGCGTGCGCTTTCGAATTTTCGTTCATGGGCGGCTCGATGGGTTCCGTGGTCGGCGAACGATTCTGCCGGGCGGCCAGGCACTGTATCGAGACGCGTGTGCCATTGATTTCCTTTTCCGCCAGCGGTGGTGCGCGCATGCAGGAGGCGCTGTTCTCCCTCCTGCAAATGGCAAAGACCGCAGCAGCTATCGCTGAACTCGGCCGAAACAGGATTCCATACATCTCCGTGATGACCGATCCGACCACCGGCGGAGTGTCCGCTAGCCTGGCGATGCTCGGGGACGTCAATATCGCCGAACCCAAGGCCCTGATCGGATTTGCCGGACCCAGGGTCATCGAGCAGACGGTTCGACAAACCTTGCCGGAAGGGTTCCAGCGCAGCGAGTTCCTGCTGGATCATGGCGCAATCGATATGATTGTCGACCGGCGGAAACTTCGCGAGCAGATCGCGGATCTGCTGGCCAAGCTCGAGCAGCGGCCGAAGCCGTCCGTCTGAATTTCCGGCGCGCCCTTCCATGACGCGCAGCGGTTCGCTTCGTGACCTCGATCAGTGGCTGGCCTGGCTGGCAACGCTCACACCCAATGAGATCCAGCTGGGTCTCGAACGCGTCTCCGAGGTGCTCGGGCGACTGGATCCCAAACGCCCGGACCTGGTCCTGCATGTCGCCGGCACCAACGGCAAGGGCTCTTGCGTCACCATGCTGGAGGCGTTCCTGCGCCGCAGGTCGCTGCAGGTCGGTTGCTATACCTCGCCGCACCTTCAGAAGTACAACGAGCGCATCAGGGTCAATGGCACGGACTGTACAGATGCGGAAATCGTGGCTGCATTCGAGCGCGTCGCGGCGGCGCGCCAGGGAGTCCCTCTCACCTATTTCGAATTCGGCACACTGGCCGCGCTGTGTGTATTCGAAAGCCGGGGTGTCGATGCGCTGGTGCTGGAAATCGGCATGGGCGGCCGGCTGGACGCGGTCAATGCTGTCGATCCCGATGGCGGGATCATTACCAATGTCAGCCTCGACCATTGCGAATGGCTGGGCCACGATGTCGAGACCATCGCGGCTGAAAAAGCCGGCATCCTGCGACCGGGCCGGCCTTTTGTGTTCGGCTCTGCAAACCTGCCGCGCTCGGTCGAGCAGCGCGCCGCAGAAATCGGTGCCGACCTGCTGGTCGCGGGCCGGGACTACCATGTCGAGCGAGGTACACAACCTGGCGCTCTGTGGGGATGGTCCGGCCGTCGCAGCAGCATCAGCGGATTGCTGCCGCCATCGCTGGGCGCGACCGTACAAATCGAAAACGCCGCCGCGGTGCTGACATTACTCGAGGCGCTGGGGATGCATGAGCTGTTGCAGAAGGACACGATCAATGCCGTACTCGGTTCGCTGTCGCTGGCGGGCCGCTGGCAGACCGTGCACAGCGGGCGGGACTGGTTGCTGGATGTCGCGCACAATGCCGATTCCGCGCGCGTGCTCGCAGAAAGCCTGCAGGCGGCGTATGCGACGCGACGGATCATCGCGATAATCGGCATGCTCGCGGACAAGGATGTGGACGCGGTGGTGCAACCGTTGCGTCCGATTGTCGACAGCTGGATTGCGGTCACCGCCCGGTCGCCGCGTGCCAAGCCCGCTTTGGAACTCGCGACAACAGTCGCACAGATTTGTAACAAACCCTGCCTGGTTGCCGACAGCATCGAGTTGGCACTGGATGAAGCAGCGCTGCGTGCCGACACGGATGATGTCACGCTGGTGTGCGGCTCGTTCTACGTGGTCGGTCCGGCGCTTGATGCGCTATACTCGCGCCGCCAATCCGGGCCAGCGCATCGGAAACCTGGTTCCTGAGCAACAACGAGATGAATTCCAAATGGACAGAGCATTGAAAGAGCGCATCATTGGCGTCATCGTTCTGGTTGTATTCGCCGTCATCATCGTCCCGGTATTTCTGGATGGCCCTGCTGACCAGTCCGAAGTCATCAGCGAATCGCTGCTTTTGCCGGGCCAGAACAGCGAGGCTCAGAAACAGCAAACGATCGTGCTCGATCGCGACCGCGATGAGCCAGTGCCATCCGCCAGCAGCCCGGCCCCGTCACAGCAGGCGCCGGCTGGCGCCGGGACAACTCAGGCCAAGGCAGCCGAGCCAACATCGCAGCCGGATTCGCAGCCGGCACGAAACGAGCCGTTACGGCAGCCTGTGCCAGAGGCGGCGCCAGCTTCGACCGGAACAGCAACATCGGAGACCGGCCTCTGGGCTGTGCAGCTTGGCAGCTTTTCGAATCAGGAGAATGCAGAACGCCTTGCGGCCGAGTTGCGCAAACAGGGCTATGCTGCGTTTCTCAGCCAGATCAAGACTGGCGATAGCTCGTTGCACCGCGTTCGCATAGGCCCGCAGAAAGACCGTGATGCAGCAGAGGCTGTCGCTGCCAAACTGAAATCGGCGGGTCATGCGTCTCAGGTCGTGCCTCACCCCTGATGAGGCATTGCCGTGATGGCATGATGCGTCACCGGGATGTTCTGTTAGAATCCCCGGCAAATCACATTCCCCACCGGTGACGGTTCGCCGATAAGCTGTCTCAGATGCCCGTTGCAGACATTGTCATCGCCCTTGCCATCATCGTTTCAGTCGTCATCGGCTTCGTGCGCGGCTTCGTCAAGGAAGCGATATCGATTGCGACGCTATTGATTGCTGTCTGGGCAGCGATGCATTTCGGTCCCCAGGCCGGAACGCTGTCCGAATCGTGGTTGAGCTCGGGCGAACTGCAGGTCTGGTTCGGCCGGCTGCTGTTGTTTACGGTTATTTTGGCGCTGGGCGGGTTGATCAGCTGGGGCGTGTCCAGGCTCGTGCGCCTGTCGGTGCTGAGCGGCACCGATCGCGTGTTCGGCATGATGTTCGGGTTTTGTCGTGGTGTGGTATTGCTGGCCGTATTCATCATTGCCGGGCAGTTCGCCAACTTCAACAATGATCCCTGGTGGCAGAAATCGGTGCTGATTCCCTACGGTGAAATAGTGGCAGACTGGATTCGCGTCATGGCACCGAAGGGGGCCGATATCCTGCTGCCAGCCGTTGCGTCCGGCGTTGCAGGGTCCGGGTAGTGGGACCCCGAGTAAACTCATGAAAAACAAGCGATTTAATCAATGTGTGGCATAGTAGGAATCGTTGGCAAGGGGCCCGTTAACCAGGCCATCTACGATGCCCTGACGGTATTGCAGCATCGCGGTCAGGATGCGGCGGGGATCGTGACCTGGGGCGAGGATGGCCTGAATGTGCGCAAGAGCAACGGCCTGGTCCGCGATGTCTTTCATCAGCGCCACATGCTGCGGCTCACCGGCAATGTGGGTATCGGCCACGTGCGATACCCGACCGCCGGTGGCGCCCGCTCCGCGGAAGCGCAACCCTTTTACGTCAACTCACCGTACGGCATCTGCCTCGCGCATAACGGTAACCTGACCAACAGTCATGAGCTTTCACAACTGCTGATCCGCGACGACCGCCGGCACCTGAACACCGGGTCGGATTCCGAAGTGTTGCTCAACGTCTTTGCACACGAATTACAGAATCGTATCAATGGCAAGCCGACCGCGGAGCAGATTTTCGATGCGGTCGCTGCGGTACACCGGCGTTGCTCCGGCGGCTATGCCGTCGTTGCAATGATTATTGGCCACGGTATCGTCGCGTTTCGCGACCCCAACGGCATTCGTCCGATCGTCATCGGACAAAGGGAAACTGCCGCCGGCATGGAGTACATGGTGGCATCGGAAAGCGTTGCGCTCGATATTCTGCAATTCAAGCGCCTGCGCGATATACGGCCGGGCGAGGTCGTATTCTTCGACAACGACGGTGTAATGCACAGTCGCGAGTACGCAGGCGCGACGCGCTACGCGCCCTGTATCTTCGAGTTTGTCTATTTTGCACGGCCGGATTCGATCATCGACAATCTGTCGGTTTACAAGGCACGCCTGCGCATGGGCGAGCAACTCGCCGGGCAGATCGTTCGCGAGTGGCCCGATCACGATATCGACGTCGTGATTCCGATACCGGACACCAGCCGCACCTCAGCCGGGCAGGTTGCGTATCACCTCGGCGTGAAATACCGCGAAGGCTTCATCAAGAATCGTTACATAGGGCGCACATTCATCATGCCGGGCCAGGCTGAGCGTACCAAGTCGGTGCGGCACAAGCTGAATGCCATCGATCTCGAGTTTCGCGGCAAGAATGTGCTGCTGGTCGACGATTCGATTGTGCGCGGCACGACTTCGAAGCAGATCATCAAGCTTGCGCGCGAAGCGGGCGCACGCAGGGTCTATTTCGCCTCCGCGGCACCGCCGGTACGCTTCCCCAATGTTTACGGCATCGATATGCCGGCCGTAACGGAACTGGTCGCCAGTGGGCGCACAGTGCCGGAAATTCAGAAGATCATCGGCGCCGACCGGCTGATTTATCTTGATCTGCACGGCCTGATTCGTTCCGTGCGTCATGACAACTCCGAAATTCGTGAGTTCGACACCTCGTGCTTCTCCGGCGAGTACGTCACCGCCAATGTGACCGAGGAATACCTGAAAAGACTCGAGCTGGTGCGAAACGATCAGGCCAAGTCCAAACGCGAGCTCCGACTGCACAGCAGGGGCGGGGAGGCCGTTTCCGGCGAGCCGGATGTTGCTGTCGATCGGTCGGATACGGCGGTTGGCATGTAACACCCGTCCAATGCGTACAGGTTCTCCAAGACCGGACGCACGGGGCAATACGGGTCAGCAGACAGCATGAGCATCAAGGTCATGATCATTGACGGCCATGCCGACTTCCGACGTCTGCTTGCGCATCACATAGGCACCCACTGGCCGGAAGCCGTAATTACCGAGTTCGATCCCACGGCATCCGGAAATCTTCCGGACAAGTTCTCCGGAGCGGGCAACGATATTGTGTTACTAGGCGACCAGCAGGGCGATCGCGATGCCTTGCATACGCTGAAATTGTTCAGCAAGACACCGGGCTTTCCGCCGGTCGTTTATTTCGCCGCGGACGAGTCGAGCAGGCTGACGGCCGATCGATGCAAGGTAGCGGCCTTTTTCGTTCGCGACCAGATACGGCACAAGGCGTTGATCGTTCGCCTCGGCGACATCATTCGCGCACAGCGACGCACCTCATCTACCGACTCGCTGTTTGTCGGCGACATGGTTACCGGCATTCATCCACTGATCAAGGGATACCGCTTCATCAGGAAGTTGTCGGCGACCTCCCACTCGGCCGTGTACCTTGCGGAACGTCAGCAGGACGATCTCAAGGTTGTTCTCAAGGTGCTGCAGCAGGTGCCGGACCTGGGCGAGGGCATCGGTGCCTTCGACCGGTTTTTGCAGGAATACGAACTGATCGCCGATCTGCATCATCCGAATATCGTCAAGATTCATGATCTCGGCGTCAGCGATGACCATGCGCACATCGCGATGGAGTACCTTGCCGGTGGTGATCTCCGGCAGAAAATCGACCAGGGCATTACGCAGGCAAATGCCGTGAGTTACCTGCGGCAGATATCCGGTGCGCTGGCGAAGATCCATTCGGTGGGCATAACGCACCGCGATCTCAAGCCCGGCAATATCATGCTGCGCGAGGACGGCAGCGTCGCACTGATCGACTTCGGCCTGGCCAAGCGGATGCGGCTGCGGCAGGAAATAACCGACAGCGGCGAGATCTTCGGCACGCCTTATTACATGAGCCCGGAACAGGGGCGTGGCAACGAGGTCGATGCGAGAAGTGATATCTACAGTCTTGGCGTGATTTTTTACGAGATGCTGACCGGGCAGAAACCGTACATGGGCAGCAATGCGATGAGCATCATCTACAAGCACAGCGAGGCGCCGGTCCCGTTGTTGCCGCACCGCCTGGCCGTGCATCAGGCACTATTGAATATGTTGATGGCGAAAAAAGCGGAAGACCGCCTGCAGAGCGCTGCCGAAGTCAGCGAATGGCTGTAGACAGCTCAGCCGATCATAGAGGCTTGCAGTCGGCCCAGTCTTTCCTGCTGATGCCGACGCCGGATTCCTGGGTGGACGAAGCTGTCACACGACTACCCGAGTTGCTGCTGGACCACGCGAACTGCGAACTGAAAGCAGCCTCGACCGCGCTCGGAATCATCTACCGCTACCCGGAACGTGCCGGGCTGGTCAATCGGATGTCCAGGCTCGCGCGGGAGGAATTGCGGCACTTCGAGCAAGTGCGCCAGATTTTGCAGGACATGCAAATGCCATTCGAGCGGCTGTCGGCCTCCCGCTACGCCGGCAAACTTCGCGAAGCGCTGCGGCAAGGCGAGCCGCAACGGCTACTCGATTTGTTGCTTGCCGCTGCGCTTATCGAGGCGCGCTCCTGCGAACGATTTGCGGCGATCGCGCCGCGCCTGCCCGAACCGCTGCAGAATTTCTACCAAGGCCTGCTCGCGTCGGAGGCGCGGCATTTCCAGCATTACCTGGCCTTGGCCAGGACCGAGTGCGCAATCAGTGACGAGGATTTCCAGGCAAGGCTTGGGCAATTGCAAAGACTGGAGGCCGAGTTGATCACCGCGCCCGATGCGCAGTTCCGCTTTCACTCCGGCTGCCCGGCGTAGCCAAAATCGGGGTCAGACCACAATTTATGAACATCGCAAAATTAGGGGTCAGACCACAATTCGCGAGCGTCATCGCCAAACACGAATTGCCTGTTATTGTGGTCTGACCCCGATTTTCTTGCGCTTCAGCACTTCCAGTCGCGGGCCGTGCCTGTCCCAGCGAACGACACTGCCTTGTTCGTACCAGTCGCCGAGCACGATGCGGGTCGCCGCCTGCCCGTCAATCGAAAATTCATGCACGGCAGGGCGGTGGGTATGGCCGTGCAGCAGCAGGCTCACCGCGTGCTGATTCATCAGGGCTTCGACGGCTGACTGGTTGACGTCGGAAATCTCCAGGCTCATGGTCGCTCCGCGCTGCATACTGGCGGCACGTGCCTGCCGCGCAATCGCCAGTCGCTCTACAAGCGGCTTTTGCAACATCATTGCCTGCCATGCAGGATTCCGCGTCATCTGACGAATTTGCTGGTATTCGATGTCGTCCGTGCACATCGCATCGCCGTGGCTCAGCAGTACCCGCATGCCTTCGATTTTCAGCAGGTACGGGTCGGGGAGCAGCGTAACCGAGGTTTCATCTGCGAATCGCGTGCCGATCATGAAATCGCGATTGCCGTGCATGAAAAACACAGGCGTGCCGCCTTTTGCCAGTTCTCGCAGGGCCTGCTTGATCGAGGCGTAATGCTCGTCCGGATCGTCGTCACCGACCCAGGACTCGAACAGGTCGCCGAGGATATACAAGGCATCGGCGCTGACCGCTTCCTCGTGCAGAAACTCAAGGAATTGTGCTGCGATGTCGGGCCGCGCGCTCTCGAGGTGCAGGTCGGAGATGAACAGTGTGGTCACGAGCCACCGCTCCCGGCGACAATCCGCAGCACAGGCCGACTCAATTGCCGTACTCGAATCGGACGGCCTTCTTAATCACCACCGGCACGATCGGTACATCCTTGCTGAATTGGCCCGCCGGGCCCGTAGGGCTTGCCGCGATACGCTCGACTGTCTCGCTGCCTTCGACTACGAAACCAAAAACCGCGTACCCCCAGTGGTCCGGTTGCGGGTCCAGCGACGGATTGTCTGCCAGGTTGATGTAGAACTGTGCGGCAGCGGTATGCGGACCGGATCTTCGGGCCATCGCGATCGTGCCGCGGAGGTTTCGCAAACCGTTGCCTGATTCGTTCGGTAGCTCGCCAACCGGCTCTTTCGAGGTCAGGCCGGGTGTATAGGCGCCGCCCTGGATCATGAACCCCGGAATGACACGGTGAAATATCGTGCCGTCGAAATAGCCGGAGTCGACCAGCGCCAGGAAATTTTTCACTGTCAACGGCGCGCGCTGCCCGTCAAGTTCGACAATGATATTACCCTCGGTGGTTTCGAACCTTATATACGACTGCGCGGGCAAGTTCGATTCGGCAATGCCCGTCACCGACACGACCATCAGTAACAGCGCGATAAAGCTCTTCATCGATGCTCCGGTTGAACGCTATTTGGCAGGGCCGCCTGTACGCACGATACCAAAGCCATCGCCCCTCATGAAGGGTCGCGGCAGACGAAAAACCCAATCAAATCAAAATTGACTGACCCGGGGGCCGGCCGTATCATCGTGCGCCCGCCGGGCCCGGTGCCGCGTGCACAGGACTTTGCGGAGCGGGTATTGGCATCGGGGCATGGCGCAGCCTGGTAGCGCATCTGCTTTGGGAGCAGAGGGTCGCAAGTTCGAATCTTGCTGCCCCGACCAAAAAATTCGCGATTTGTATTTACCAGGGGAACATCGTTAGGTTGTTTGAGAGCGCCCGTAGCTCAATCGGATAGAGCATCGGCCTTTAAACGTGGAGCCTGCATCGGGAAACAAAACCGCTGTAGTGGACCGCACCGTAACGGGGAAACCTTAACAGGTCATGCTGATGGCAATCCCGTGGAAACCAGCGGCTCGAGCCAATGACGGCTAAACCGCGTCGCCACGAAGGGCTGGGGCTTTTGTTCCAGGGTGTAGCGGCGATAAGCGATAATCTTTCTGTACCGGTTGATTATCCAAGGATTCCGTAGAGACTATACGTGTGGCACCTGGGATGGTGAAGAGATAGTCCAGACCACAAACTCGCATGTGCGAGGCCGCGAAAGCGGTAGCAGGTATGCTAAGCCGGAGGTTGCAGGTTCGAGTCCTGCCGGGCGCACCAAACAAGTACGAACGCAAATAGCAGTTAAGTGATTTTGTTAAACGAACAATGGTGGGCGTAGCTCAGTTGGTAGAGCCCCGGATTGTGATTCCGGTCGTCGTGGGTTCGAGCCCCATCGTCCACCCCAAATTCTCGTGCGATTTTCGATAGAATATCTTAAGGGCTGATCTTGAAATTGCCGATGCTTGCGCAATTTTGCAAATAGCACTTAAGATCAATCCGCACCGACCGCTAGCGATTGAATGTCCTTAGCGGGCGGATTGGGCCTCTAGCTCAGCTGGTAGAGCAGGAGACTCTTAATCTCTTGGTCCGGGGTTCGAGCCCCCGGGGGCCCACCACTCCTTCCTGCAAAGGGGGTCAGTCCACCATGTGGTCTGGCCCCTTTTGTTCAGCAGGGGTTCTCTGTTCCCTTTTTCTGCTCGTTCGGGAATCCGGCTATACTACATGGCTGATCCATGTGAGAGCCGGACTGCACGGGCGAAAGTGGCGGAACTGGTAGACGCGCAGGATTTAGGTTCCTGTGGGGTAACCCGTGAGAGTTCGAGTCTCTCCTTTCGCACCACACTGCCCCTGGGCGCGTCGGATTTTGGACCGCAGAGATTTCTTGAATTGCAGCCGTGCCTGCGGGCATCGGCTGGATTGACGCAAAGGTAAATACGATGAACGTTACTGTCGAATCGACGGGCACGCTGGAAAGACGCATGCGGGTGGAACTGCCCGCCGAGCGCATCGAAAAAGAGGTGGAGAATCGCCTCAAGTCGGTCGGACGTACGGCCAAGATCAAGGGCTTCCGCCCGGGCAAGGTGCCGGCGACCGTGGTTCGCAAGCATTATGGCGTGCAGGTACGCCAGGAAGTGCTGACCGACCTGATGGGCCAGAGTTACCGCGATGCGGTGGCGCAGGAGAATCTGAATCCGGTGGCGCGGCCGAAGATTGAGCCGGTGGTGTCGAAGGACGGAAAAGGCTTTGCATTCGTCGCCACCTTCGAGGTATTGCCGGAAGTTCGCCTGAAGGATCTCGAAAAAATCAAAATCAACCGGCCCGATGTACAAATCTCCGACCAGGACTGCGACGACATGTTGCTGAGCCTGCGCCAGCAGAAAGCTGCCTGGAAGGCAGTCGATCGCAAATCGAAAGACGGCGATCGTGTGGTCGTCGATTTCGATGGCACGCTCAAGGGCGAGCCGGTCAAAGGCGGCAAGGGAAACAATGTCCCGGTCATTCTCGGCAAGGGTCAGATGTTGCCGGATTTCGAGAAAGGGCTGACGGGCCTGGCCGCCGGCGAAGAGACGACTTTCAAGGTCAAGTTTCCCAAGGACTACCACGTCGAGGAGCTGGCGTCGCAAAAAGTGGAATTCGCGGTCAAGGTGCACCGCATCGAGGAATCAGAGCTGCCGCCGCTCGACGACAAGCTGGCGGAACAATACGGCGTGACGGATGGCGGCCTCGAGCAATTGCGCAAAGACGTGCTGAGCAATATGGAGCGGGAGGCGCGGCAGAAGGTCACCGCGGATATCAAGATGCAGGTGCTGAATGCCTTGCTCGAACTCAATCCGATCGACGTGCCGCAGGCCCTCAAGTACGAGGAAATGCACAACATGCAGCACGAGGCGATGCGCCGCATGGGCATCGAAGATCACGATCACAAGCACGACAAGGGGCCGCCGATGTCGGACTTCGCGGAAGCGGCTGAAAAGCGTGTTCGGCTGGGTCTGTTGGTCAACCAGGTGATTGCGGATCACACCATAGTGGTCGATCCGGCCCGGGTCCGGCAGCGTGTCGAGGAGATCTGCAGCGGCTACGAAGACGCCGCGCAGATGGTCGCAAGCTACCTCGGCAACCAGCAAATCATGGCGTCCGTAGAGCCGATGGTGCTCGAGGAGCAGGCGATCGACTGGCTGATCCAGAATGGCGACGAAAAAATCAGCAAGGTCTCTTTTAAAGAGTACATGAAGCCCTGATATCGAGGCAGTCGGACTTTTATCCACGTACAGGAATTTCTATGAGCCCTACTTCACTGAACCTGGTCCCCATGGTGGTCGAACAGACCGCGCGCGGCGAGCGCGCTTACGATATCTATTCGCGCCTGTTGAAGGAGCGGGTGGTTTTCGTCGTGGGTCCGGTCGAGGACTACATGGCGAACCTGGTCGTCGCCCAGCTCCTGTACCTGGAATCAGAGAATCCCGACAAGGATATTCACCTCTACATCAATTCGCCCGGAGGCTCGGTTACTGCAGGCCTGTCCATTTACGACACCATGCAGTTCGTCGGCTGCGAAGTAAGTACGATCTGCGTTGGCCAGGCGGCCAGCATGGGTGCATTGCTGTTGGCCGGCGGTACGCGCGGAAAACGGTTCGCCTTGCCACACTCGCGCATCATGGTGCACCAGCCCAGCGCCGGTTTCAGCGGCCAGGCAACGGATATCGATATCCATGCCCGCGAAGTGCTGGAACTCAAGCGTCGCCTGAATGCAATTATGGCCCGCCATACCGGTCAAACGATCGACCAGATCGAAAAGGACCTGGAAAGAGACAACTTCATGGGCGGCGAGCAGGCGGTGAAGTACGGCCTGATTGACACGGTGCTGGAGCAACGCGGTGAAATGGCCGGGTCGAAGAAAGGAAAAAAGGATTAATATCAAGGATTTACATTGTATATTGCTGTGTTTGAGACGTGGCACTTTGCAGCCCCAATGTGCGCGTGCTATATACACAACCAGCCGTAACAGATTGATTTACTTAGCAGCAGTGAGTAGCCACGCATGAGCGACAATACCCGCGGCAAGAACGAGGACGGAAAACTCCTTTACTGCTCCTTCTGCGGTAAGAGCCAGCATGAAGTACGTAAGCTGATCGCGGGCCCGTCGGTCTTCATCTGCGACGAGTGTGTCGAGCTCTGCAACGACATCATCCGCGAAGAACTCGAGGATACCGGCGAAACCGGCCGCGACAAACTGCCCAAGCCGCATGAGATCAAGGCTGTGCTGGACGAGTATGTCATCGGGCAGCAGCGCGCCAAGAAAGTCCTGTCAGTAGCCGTTTACAATCATTACAAGCGCCTGGATCACCGCGCGAGCGAACGCAACAAGGACGATGTGGAGCTTGCGAAGAGCAACATCCTGCTGATCGGCCCGACTGGCTGCGGCAAGACTCTGCTGGCAGAGACACTCGCCCGGCTGTTGAACGTACCGTTCACCATTGCTGATGCAACCACACTGACCGAAGCAGGGTACGTCGGCGAAGACGTCGAAAACATCATTCAGAAACTCTTGCAGAAATGCGATTACGACGTCGAGAAGGCGCAGACCGGCATCGTCTATATCGATGAAATCGACAAGATCTCGCGCAAGTCGGACAACCCGTCGATCACCCGTGACGTTTCCGGCGAGGGCGTACAGCAGGCACTGCTGAAGCTGATCGAAGGCACGATAGCCTCGGTACCGCCACAAGGCGGCCGCAAGCACCCGCAGCAGGAATTCCTGCAGGTGGATACCACCAATATACTGTTTGTCTGCGGTGGCGCGTTTGCCGGGTTGGAAAAAATCATTCGCGACCGCTCGTCCAAGAGCGGTATCGGGT
>JAHKKM010000125.1 GCA_020027645.1 Pseudomonadota bacterium | reverse complement strand
CCGATCACGACCACGAGAGCGGCAACAATCGTGATCGTCTTGAGCACGAACAAACCGTAATCAGCAAAAAACTCGGCCATGGGAACTCGTATCTGTCAGTAAGCGGAATCGAAGAAATTGTCAGACGGCAATGCCGACATTGTTTTTCTGAAGAACCCGGTCGGCACGATAGCTCGAACGCACCAGCGGTCCGGCGACAACTTCAAGAAATCCCTTGTCCAGACCCTCGCGACGATAGGCTTCGAATTCTTCCGGAGTCACGTAGCGCTCGATCGGCAGGTGATTGGGAGTCGGCCTCAGGTACTGGCCAAGTGTGAGAACGTCGACCTTGGCTTCGCGGAGATCGTCCATCGCTTCCATGATCTCATGGTCTTTCTCGCCGAGACCGAGCATCAGGCTGGTTTTGGTCAGTACCTGCGGCCGGAACTTTTTCGCATGCGACAGCACATCGATGGTCTGCTGATACCCGGCGCGCGGATCGCGCACGGGGTGAGTGAGGCGCTCCACGGTTTCCACGTTCTGCGCAAACACTTCCAGCCCGGAATCCACAACCAGCTCGACATGCTCGAGCACCCCATTGAAATCCGGGGTCAACGCCTCGACTGCGGTGTCGGGATTCAGGCGCTTGATGGCACGCACGACCTCCGCATAGTGCGCCGCACCGCCATCCGGAAGGTCGTCGCGATCGACCGAGGTAATGACCACGTAACGCAGGCCCATGAGCTGGACTGCCTTGGCCGTATTCAGGGGTTCCTCGTGATCGAGCCAGCCTTTCGGATTGCCGGTATCCACGGCGCAGAAACGGCAGGCACGCGTACAGACCGACCCCATGACCATGATCGTTGCAGTGCCATGATTCCAGCACTCGCCGATATTCGGGCACATGGATTCTTCGCAGACCGTGCTAAGGCGGTGTTCTCGCACCGTCTTGCGTACTTCGGAAAACACTTCACCGGCCGGCATCCTGGCGCGCAGCCATTTTGGCTTGTTGCCGACGACGAGCTCCGGCGCATCGCGGCGCGCCTTGATGCCGTTCTTGATGGCAGAGAACCCGGCCTCGGTGCGGTACTTCTGGCCGCTTTGCACGATCGGGATGCCGCGAAATGCTGATTTGTCCTGATTACCCATGAACCTGTTCGGCGGAATTCATTCGGTGGATTTTGAAGGACGCGCATTTTCGCACGATTCGAGATAGGGTGACAGTAACCTTAATTCGGCCGAAACCGATGGCAGAAACCTGACAACCAACCAAGCCGAATTGAGGTTACTGTCACCCTATCTCCGGCCGAATTAGGGTTACTGTCACCTGATCTCCTGTCACCGTATCTCGGGGCAAAAAAAAATCCCGGTCATAGGACCGGGATAATCAGGGGGAAAAATCAAGAATTAAAGCAAACGCCAGAGGAACAAAATTCAGTGCAACCGTGACCAGCTTACGAGCTTTACCGAGCTACGCTGCAGGTCGAAATTCCTGGCCAGTACGGCCTCTATGTCCGCGACGTCAGACTCCTTGTCCATCGGCTTGTTCAGCTCGACGACACCGCTGAATTCATTGCCGCCGCGGTAGTACGCGTCGGTCAATCTGAATTGCGTGTAGTACTTTGCGGCCATGGGGTGAATTTACGCGGCGGCCGAAATCGGGTCTGTGAGCCAAAGCACAAATCCCGGCCGGTTCCGCACGGATTACCGAATTCTTGAAACTGGTCACAAAAAAAGTGTGCGTTGAGCAAGTACCACCGGCCCAAGACCCTCGCAGCTGAGCCGATTCAGGCGTAAAATCCGTAGCTTACGCTTGGTGTTACAGAATCAGAGATTAGCGCCACGGATTTGGGCACGACGATATGTAATATTCGTCGGGTCGCGTTTATCGACTGTAACTTATTGTTTTTAAACTTTTTGGAACTACAAAATGGCTCAGAAATCCAGTTTTGTCAGTTGCCTCGTGTTCGTCATTTTCGTCCTCACGAGCGGCTCCATCCTTGCGCAGAGCGAATTGCGCAAAACCTTCTTCAAGGACGTCGACGCCGCTCGCGCGGCGGCCGAAGCAGCTAACGCGTCACTGCTCGCACCGGACAGCTGGAGCGAGGGGGTGGGTGACTACAAGGCGGCCGAAGATGGTCTCGCGCGCGGGCGCAACATCGAGTATGTACGCGACAAAGCCGCCGACTCGGAACAAAGCTTCAAGACCGCAAAGACCGCCGCCGAGTTGGCGAAAACGGTACTTGCCCAGGTCATGAAGAGCCGGCAGGACGCGGCGAACGCGAAGGCACCCGAACTTGCCAAGGACACCTGGGACAAGGCACAGCAGGAATTCGGCGACGCTATACGGTCACTCGAGCGCGGGGATTTGAAGCGCGCAAAACGTCTGGATCTCGAGGCCACCAGCCTGTATCGAGATGCCGAACTGCTTGCAATCAAGGCGCAATATCTTACCGAAACGCGGCAACTTCTTGCCGACGCCGACCGCGCCAAGGTCGAACGTTATGCACCGATCACGCTCGGCAAAGCGCAACAGCTGCTTGCCGATGCCGAACGTGAACTGAACGAGAATCGCTACGACACCGACCTGCCCCGTGACCTCGCGCGCCAGGCCAATTACGAAGCGAAGCATGCCATCTATCTGTCTGAGGTCGTGCGCGATGTGCGTGACAAGAACATCAGCACGGAACAACTGATTCTCGACTGGGAGACGCCACTGGCAGAAATCGCTGCTGCAGCCGATATCACGCCAGCCATGTCAGAGGGCTATGCACAGACCAAGGCTGACGTCGTCAACTACATAGAGAAGATACGCAATGAACGGCAGGCGATGGAGCAGGAGATCGAGGCCAACAACCTGCGACTGGCCGACATGGACGAAGAGATGCGTACGCTCGACGAGCGGCTCGGTGGTGCGACCGCCGAAAGAGCCGCGCTGATTCAACGCCTGGAAGCGGAGGCGATGGTCAAATCACAGTTTGAGCAAGTGGAGAAAATGTTTACCGCGGAAGAGGCTCGGGTTTTCCGCGAGGGCGAGACCATCATTATTCGCCTTGTGGGACTGAATTTCGACAGCGGCAAGTCAGAGTTCAATCAGAACAACATCCCGTTGCTTTCCAAGGTTGAAAAAGCAATCGATGTGTTTCCGCGGAGCGACATCGTGATCGAAGGTCACACGGATTCGTACGGCGGCGATGAAAGCAACCAGGTGCTCTCGCAAAAGCGCGCAGAAGCGGTGCAACAGTACATGATCAACGCTATGCGCATACCGAGTTACCGGCTGATCGCCACTGGCTATGGCGAGACGGTACCGGTTGCCAACAATGAAACAGCATCGGGGCGCGCGAAGAACCGTCGCATCGACATTATCATTCGACCGAACGACGAAGCGGCCTGAAGTCGACTCGTTCAGGGCCCGCAATTGCGGTGCCACCACTCGCAGATCACGGATGCGGTTACCTCGTTCACGAGGTAACCGTACTCCGCATGCACGTTGAGCACGCCGTCCTGGCGAAACCAGTTGTATACGGCGTAATCGTCGATGGACTCGAGCAGCCCGTGGTGCAGCATCGGCGCAAAATCATCGGCCAGCCGCATGTCGATTGCTGTCAGCTCACCAACGGCTGCGATGTTGACCCAGCACCGGATATTGCCGGGATATCGGTCCTTGCCGGGGCCCTTATGGCCCAACAGGCGCTGCTGAATATAGTGCTGACCGAGCGGGCTGCCGAGCGAAAGGAACAGATCGATTCGGACGTCGTTGTTCCGCTCCTGCGCAAGCTGCCACAACGTGTCATAAGCCACCACCGATCCCAGGCTGTGTCCGATCAGCAATATCGGCCGGCCGGCGTGGGAGGCGGCGCGCAGTGGAATCTTCAACATGCGCCGTATGGCATCCGCAATCTCGAACTCGTTGCTGACGTACCGGCGCAGGTCACGCAGATGGATTTCCAGCTTGTCGTCCGTAAAGTACGGAATCAGGAAAGGCAGGTGATCCGCCGCCCGATAAATCGAGCGAATTGTTCTTCGCCGGAACGATCCCGCTTCGTCGCGATCGGCAGCGCTCGCCTCCGGCTGTTCGAGCAATCGGTCGATGGCGGGCTGATCCAATGCGATGTCGCGATGCTCGCCGTAAAAGTCGTAGGTCCAGCCGACAATGTCGAAATGCCCGGAGCCGTCGCCCAGCGCGTCCGCGCATCGGCTGTCGATGCGCCGTACGCCCTCCTTGAGGCAGCGAAACAGTTCATGACGATGAACGGCCGGTTCGGGTTTCGGCAGCAGCCCTGGTACGTAAAGAATCAGCGGACTTCGGGTCGCATCCATCAGTCGTCGGCCCTCGCCGCCAGCAGCAAATGCTGCAATTCGGACATGTTTGTAACAATGGCATCCGGCTGACTGAGCTGCTCGGGCCAGGTATTGCCGTTCCGGTTCATCCAGGCCGATCGCAAACCCGCGCTGCGTGCGCCTTCGACATCGTTTTCGGGATGATCCCCCACGTGCAGAATCTGCTCGCGATTAACACCGGCGCGCCGGACAGCTTCCTCGAAAATCGGCCGTGCCGGTTTCGCAGCCCCGGCTTCGACTGCGGTGACGACATCGTGGAACAGGTGACGAACACCGATGCGCTGCAGGCTCGCGTTGCCATTCGTCAGTGCGATCAGACGATAGCGCGATGTCAATGCCTCGAGCACCGGCAGCACATCCGGAAAAAATTCGACCTGGTTGCGTGCAGTATCGAACACATTGAATGCGGGCTCGACCAGGTCTGCCGAATAGCCTGACATCAGTGCAACCCGGGTTAAAGCCTGTTTTCGCAGGAAGCGGAAGTCATGACCTTTGTCCGGATGCTCATCGACAACCCTGGCACGAATCTCCGACAGCTCGTCTTGAGAAACCCGTTGCGGAATTCGCGGATAATGCTGCGTAAGCCACAGCCAGAGTTCGGCTTCAGCACGGCGGATTACAGGGCCGATCTCCCACAAGGTATCGTCAAGGTCCAGGGTTATTGCGCGGATGCGATGCACGGGCGGTCCGGGGCAGCAAATCGGCGCACATTGTGGTCTTATAATGGCAGCGGATTCAACCGGCGGAAACAACAATGAAATATCTTCACACCATGGTACGCGTAAGCAACCTCGATGAATCGCTGGACTTCTACTGCAACAAGCTCGGATTGCGGGAACTGAGGCGCACTGAGAACAAGGGCGGCCGATACACCCTGGTTTTTCTTGCAGCACCCGGAGATGACAATGCACAGGTCGAACTGACCTGGAACTGGGATGCTGAAGACTATGGCGAGGCCAGAAATTTCGGGCACCTGGCATACGCCGTGGACAATATCTACGACACCTGCAAAAAGCTCATGGACGCTGGTGTGACAATCAATCGCCCGCCACGCGATGGCCACATGGCCTTCGTGCGTTCACCCGACAACATATCCATCGAGCTGCTGCAGCGTGATGGCTCATTGCCGGTTCAGGAGCCGTGGGCATCGATGAAGAACACGGGTCACTGGTAGCCTGCGACTGTCAAGACATCGTTGCCAATTCAGTCAGTTGCGTATGGCTGACTGCCCATGAATAATGCCTCACCGAATTACACTGCAACTGCGGGTTGATGCATGGCCGGATACCTGAAGGAACTGCAACGCCGAAACGTGTTTCGGGCTGTGGCGGCCTACATCGTGCTGGGCTGGATTCTCCTGCAGGTCGCGGGCGGACTCGAGGATGCGCTGTCGCTGCCGGATTGGTTCGACACTATCATCGCTGCGGTTCTGGCGATCGGGCTTCCGGTGGTCATCATTGTCTCGTGGGTTTACGAGATCACTTCTGAAGGCCTGCAAAAGACGAGCAACGTCGCCGATCATCAAAGCATTTCGGCGGATACCGGCCGGCGGCTGAATTACATTACGGTGGCAGGGGTCGTGGTCCTGCTCGGTGTCGTCGTGGCTGATCGATTTGTATCCCGACCGGAGAGCGATTCGGCGCCCGTCACCGCCGCAACAGAAGCGAGTACTGCAGAAACAACTCCGTCAGCCAACAGTAAATCCATCGCCGTACTGCCTTTTGTTGCCATGACGGCGTCGCAGGATGACGAGTTTTTCGCCGACGGACTTTCCGAAGAGGTTTTGAACGTACTGGCGCAGATCGAAGGCCTGAAAGTGGCCGGCCGGACCTCGGCGTTCTATTACAAGGGCAAGAATGAGGACCTGCGTACTATCGCCAATGCACTGGGGGTCGCCAATATCCTCGAGGGCAGCGTGCGGCGCTCGGGCAATCGCCTGCGCGTCACTGCGCAGCTGATCAAGGCCGACGACGGTTTCCATCTCTGGTCCGAGACCTACGATCGCAGCGATGGCGATATTTTTGTCATCCAGGACGAGATCGCACGAAACGTTGCCGAAGCGTTGCAGACGAAGATCCTCGGAACGGCCAGGTCCTCTCCGGCCGGCAGCGAGAAAAGTGCCGAAGCACAGAACCTCTATCTTATTGCGCAGGCTGCCATGGCCCGGCGTACGCTTTTCGATGTGCGCCGCGCACGCGAGCTGTATGCGCAGGCCTCGGTACTCGATCCGGCCAACGCGAAATACCTCGCCGGTTATGCGCATGCAGTCGCGATCCAGTACTGGAATTCCCGCGACGTGCGTGCGGACGAAGCCATTCGCGAAGCAGGCACTGCGATCGAAAAGGCGTTGAACCTCGGAGAGCCGTCAGCCGACACCCTGGCAATCGCCGGCCTGGTCGAGGAATTGCGTGCGCTGACGGCAAGTGATCCGGATGCGAAGACGCGCGCGATGGAATACTACCAACGGGCTGTCGGCCTGGATCCGAACAATATTCTCGCGCTGCAATGGCTGGCGTCGATTTATCTCGACGTCAGGCAACCGGCGAAAGCGCGCGAAGGGTTCGAGAAAGTCGTCGAGCTGGATCCGCTGAATACGCTGGCCATTTCCGGGCTTGCCAACGCCTACTTCGGACTCGGACTTTACGATGAAGCGCGCAGTCATCTTTTTCGCATGCAATCGCTATACTCGGATCTCGGGATGATTTACCGGTACCTGTCGTTTATCGAGTACCAATCCGGCCGGATAGACAAATCAATATTCTGGCAGGAACGAGCCATTGCGGCTGAGCCCGAGCCATTGATGCTTTACTTTACCAGCGCAAGCTACACCAGCATCGGCTGGGCCGATGAAGCACTCGAGGCCGCAGAGAAATACAGGCAATCGAGCGACGGAGTCGATATCTCGCGCCTGGTCCAGGCGCAGCTCGATAAGAGCTTTGACTCGATCTCCGTCGAA
>JAHKKM010000124.1 GCA_020027645.1 Pseudomonadota bacterium | reverse complement strand
AGAAAAACTTGTCGCTCACCTGAAGATTCCACAGACCGAATTGAGCAAATTTTCCGCAGGGCATCTGGCGAGCGTGCATGTCGATTCCATGCCTGGCATGTCTTACGAAGCACAGATCGCCCGCATCAGCCCGACAATTGATCCGCGTAACGGCACATTTCGGGCTACGGCTTACATTGACAATGTAAATCGCGATCTCGCTCCCGGTATGTTTGGACGATTCAGCGTGGCCTATGAAAAGCACAGTGCAGCGCTGCTAATCCCAAAAACGGCTATTGTCGAAGAGGACAATGAAATCGTCGTCTACGTGGTTGAGAATGGCGCTGCAGTACGACGTCCGGTCACGACCGGAATCGAGTCGGCGGAAATGATTGAAATACTTAATGGACTGACACCGGACGTGCAGGTCATCGTTTCCGGTCAAACAGGTCTTCGCGATGGCAGCAAGGTGCTTGCAAGCGCTGACCGGTCGGACCAGGTGACGGGCTGAATTACGTCCAGGAAGAAAACGCTCCATCGCAGTTAGAGTCCGGAGAGCATAAGGGGAACAGCATGGGTACTGGGCGACTTTTGCCTGGAATCGTGATCGCGTGTTTTGCGCTGACTGCCTGCCAGAATGGCGACAGCACGACGACCGAGAAAAAGGACGACGATAAAAAAGAAGAGACACCGGCGATTCCGGTAGAGATTGCGATACCTACTCGAAGCGATGTGTATGCAATGTATTCCGGCACGGCCCCGATCGAGGCCTATGCTGACGCGGTCGTTGTCGCCAAGGTTGGCGGCGAGGTGCGGAAAATTCTTGTTGAGGAAGGCGACATCGTCAAGTCAGGCCAGTTGATGGCGGTGCTGGACGGCGACCGACTCAGGCTGGAGATGGCACAGGCCGAAGCCAATCTGCACAAGCTCCAGCGGGACTACCAGCGCAACGTCGACCTGAATGAACGCGGGCTAATCAGCGCCGGCGATTTCGAAAAGATTAAGTACGAAATGGAAGCTCTCGAAGCCAGCTACAATCTGGCAAGCCTCGAGTACAGCTATACCGAGATCCGTGCTCCGATCAATGGTACGGTCTCAGAACGCTTTATAAAGGTTGGCAACACCATCGAGGTCAGCGCACCAACATTTCAGGTGACGAGCCTGGAGCCTCTTATTTCCTATTTACACGTGCCCGAGCGTGAGTACAGGCGAATCGAAAGCGGGCAATCCGCGAGCATCCAGGTTGACGCGATTGCCGGCTCCGACTTTCCCGCAACCGTTGCACGAGTCAGTCCGGTGGTCGACCCGGAGACCGGCACATTCAAGATCACAATCGAAGTGACCGATCCCAGCCAGCGGCTCAAACCCGGCATGTTTGGTCGCATAAATATTGTCTATGACATCCACGCCAACGCGTTGCAGGTCCCACGAAGTGCCATTGTCGATGAGGCCGGCACGACGACCGTATTTGTCATTGGGGACGATGTGGCACATCGCAGGACCGTGGTGACCGGATATGCGCAGAACGGCTTCGTCGAGATCACCGACGGGCTGAGCGACGGCGAGAACATCGTTACCGTCGGCCAGGCCGGCCTCAAGGAGGGCGCAAAGGTTTCCGTGCTCAGTGCGGGTGCCGACAGCGAAAACGAAAGTGAAAGCGCTGCGAATTCCACAGTACCGTCCGACTAGCCAAAATCGCGACTCAGGAAAAGACAGATGCGTCGATTGATAGAAATCGCAACGGAACGCCGCGTCACTATTGTGATGTTTACGCTGGCTATCGTGTTGTTTGGCATGGTTTCGCTCACACGACTCAAAGTCAATTTGTTGCCTGACATCGCCTACCCGACGATCACGATCCGAACGGAGTTGACCGGCGCCGCACCGTTTGAAGTAGAAAACCTGCTGACCAAACCTATCGAGGAAGCAGTGGGCGTTGTCAGAAATGTGCGCCTGGTGCGATCGGTTTCCCGATCCGGGCAGTCCGACGTTACGCTGGAGTTCGTCTGGGGCACGGATATGGACCTTGCCGGAGTCGATGTCCGGGAAAAAGTCGATATCCTCGAATTGCCCTTGGAGGCCAATCGCCCGCTGCTGCTGCGTTTTGACCCGTCGTCCGAACCGATAATGCGCCTCGGCCTGTTGGGCAAGGCTGGCGAGGATCCTGCGGACCCGGCCAACGTTACAGAGGCCGACCTCAAGGCATTACGCCGGCTGGCCGAAGACCGGATAAAGAATGATCTCGAAGCCGAGGAAGGCACTGCAGCGGTCAAGGTCAGCGGCGGACTCGAAGACGAAGTTCAAATTCAGGTCGACCAGGAAAAGCTGGCGCAGCTCGGTATCAGTATCGAGGAAATTGCGCAGCGCATCCGCGCCGAGAATGTCAACCTCTCCGGAGGCCGCCTTGAAGAAGGCAGTCAGCGATTCCTGGTTCGAACGATAAACGAGTTTCAGACGGTCGAGGAATTTGCCAATGCCATCGTTGCGAATGTTGCCGATCGGCCTGTCTACCTGCGGGATGTCGCGACCGTCACGCGCGGATTCAAAGAGCGTGAAGCAATAACCCGGATCAACGGCAGAGAGTCGGTCGAACTCGCGGTATACAAGGAGGGGGACGCGAATACAGTCCAGGTTGCCAAGCGCATCGATCAACGACTGGAAGGCATTCGCAAGTCGCTCCCGGATAACCTCGAGCTGGTCAAAGTGTACGATCAGTCGAAATTCATCACATCAGCTGTAAACGACGTCAATTCTGCGGCAATCTCAGGTGGAATTCTTGCCATCATCGTGTTGTATGGATTCCTCCGTGAGGCTCGAGCCACCACTATCATTGCCATATCCATTCCGGTATCGGTTATCGGCACATTCCTGCTGATGTACACCAACCAAGTATCTCTGAACATCATGTCCCTGGGTGGTATTGCGCTGGCGGTCGGCATGCTGGTCGACAACGCCATTGTGGTACTGGACAACATTGTGAGAAAGCGCGAGGAGGAAGGACTTGGCGTCCTTGAGGCAGCGAGAAAAGGAACAGCAGAAGTAGCAGCTGCCGTTACCGCTTCGACACTGACAACCATAGCAGTATTCTTTCCGATGGTATTCATCAGCGGAGTTGCCGGCCAGTTGTTCCGCGATCAGGCATTGACTGTGACGTATTCGCTCGTACTTTCTCTTATCGTCGCTTTGACGTTGATACCAATGCTTGCTGCGCTTGGCACCGGCTCCCGCTATCAGGATACACAAGGTGCTGGCGAGCAATCGGTTGCCGGCAGGTTCACCCGCGCCACCGCGGCAGTCGTTCGATTCTTCGCGTGGTTGTTCGGCATGGTTCAATGGGTGTTCTGGGTCCTTTTGTGGGTCCCCAGCTGGCTGATGCAGACCCTGTACAGGGCAATCGAACGGCGTTATGCGCCACTGTTAAAGTGGTCCCTGGCGCACCGGCGAACTGTCGTTGCCGGCGCCGCGGCCATATTTTTCTCCAGCATGCTTCTTGTGCCACAACTTGGCACCGAACTGATCCCGCAGCTTGCACAGGGTGAATTCAATCTCGACCTGCGCCTGACTCCCGGTGCTCCGCTCACCGAGACGGATCGCGCTATCCAGGTCGCTCAATCTGCGGCGGCAAAGATCGAGGACGTCGACATCAGCTACTCGGTTGCGGGTACGGGCAACCGGCTTGACGCGAATCCGGTAGATTCCGGCGAAAATACCGGAACATTGAGCATTACTCTCAAACCCGGGTCCGGCAGGGCGGCAGAAGACCGCACTATGGGCAAGATGCGTGAAGGGCTTGCGCAGCTTGCCGGCGTGCAGCACGAATTCAGCCGGCCGTCGTTGATGACCTTTGCCAATCCGATACAGATCGAGATTGCGGGCTTTGAACTTGAGAGCCTCGATTCGGTCAACCAGGTCCTGGTTCAGGAAATGACCAGATCCGGACGCTTCACGGATATTCAAACGACAATCGAAATGGGTAACCCGGAAATTCAGATCATATTCGATCAGGAACGGGCGGCGGCTCTCGGGCTCGCCGTACGTGACATCGCTGACCTGGTGGTTGCGAATGTGCGGGGCGAGTTGGCGACGCGCTACACCTGGAGAGACAAAAAAATCGATGTGCTGGTTCGAAGTGTTGATACGCAGCATGCGAGCATCGATGAGCTTCGCAAGCTGATCGTCAACCCGGCGGCGGCAAGACCGGTCACGCTGGAAGCCGTGGCGGAAATTCGTGTCGCAAGAGGCCCCGCCGAGATTCGCCGTGTGGCGCAGGAGCGCGTGGCAATAATTTCCGCCAACCTGAGGTATGGCGATCTGGGCGCTGCGGTCCTTGAGGCCCAGGCTATTATCGACGCCACACCAATGCCTTCCGGAATTACGGCCATGGTTTCCGGGCAGAACGAGGAAATGCAGGACTCATTCCGCTCCATGCAGTTCGCACTGGCACTAGCCGTTTTCCTGGTCTATCTGGTCATGGCGTCGGAGTTTGAGTCACTGATACATCCGTTCGTCATCATGTTTACCATTCCGCTGGCTCTCGTTGGTGCGGTGCTCGCGTTGTACCTGACAGGAACCACGATCAACGTTGTTGCATTTATCGGCGTTATCATGCTGGCGGGAATCGTCGTCAATAACGCGATCCTTCTGGTCGACAAGATAAATCAGTTGCGATCCAGAGGCGTGGAGAAGACGGCTGCAATCATGGAAGCGGGCCGCACACGCTTGCGCCCGATCATGATGACGACACTGACAACCGTGCTGGGCCTGTTACCTATGGCTATCAGTTTTGGAGAGGGCACCGAGGTCCGTACACCGATGGCCATAACTGTCATCGGCGGCCTGACAGTTTCAACACTTCTGACGCTGGTCGTCATCCCGGTTGTCTACTCGCTAATCGATCGAAAGAAATGGGTGGTCTCCGAAGAGTCGATTCCGGCCCTGACTGAACCTGCGCGCAGCTGACGCCCATGAATCACACCGACATGGCATTGCACCGGCCGGTCACGACCGTGGTCGTTTTCGTAGCACTCGCTCTCGTCGGCATCATCTCGGCCCGCCTGCTGCCCATGGAGAAATTCCCGGACATCGAGTTTCCCGGCATCTTTATCCAGATACCGTACGAGGGATCAACGCCCGAGGAAATCGAACGATTGATCACGCGTCCGGTTGAAGAAGCGCTTGCAACTCTCGCCGGCGTCGAACAGATGTCCTCGACGTCGACCGAGAATCAGGCGCAGGTGTTCCTCCAGTTCGGCTGGGATCAGAGCATGGGAGCGAAGGGCATCGAAGCTCGCGCCAAGGTCGATGGCATACGCCACGAGCTGCCTGCCGATATTCGCCGTATCTTCATCTTTACCGGATCGCTCGCCGACCAACCAGTTCTTCAGCTCAGAATTTCCAGCGACCGGGACCTGTCCGACAGCTACGACATGCTTGACCGGCTCATGAAACGTCGAATCGAACGCATCGAAGGCGTATCAAAAGTCGAATTGCACGGCGTGGATCCCAGGGAAATAAGAATTCTGCTCGATTCCGACCGCATAGCTGCACATGGAGTCGATCTCGAACAATTGCGACAACTGCTCGAGCGTAGCAATTTCGCTGTCAGCGCCGGTCGGATTACCGAAGGCGGTCAACGATTCAGCGTGCGACCAAAGGGTGAGTTCACGTCAGTCGAGCAGATCCGCAATATTGTCATCGACAACGCCAATCTGCGACTGCGCGATGTCGCGAGCGTCGAGCTGCGCAGTCCGGACCGCGAGTACGGGCGACACCTGGACCGTTCGTATGCCATAGGAGTGCAGGTCAGCAAGTCGACTGGCGCCAACATGGTCGAAGTCACCGATCGGGTAATGGAGGAGGTCGAAAAAATAAGCAAGCTGCCACAGATGCAGGGGATCAAGATTTTTGAGCTTGAGAATCAGGGTGACAGCGTCCGCAAGTCACTGGGTGACCTTTTGCATGCTGGCATTATCGGGGCTTTACTGGCCATTGTCGTTCTGTACGCCTTCATTCGCCAGCTCACGACCACGCTCATCGTCACGACGGCGGTACCGTTCTCATTGACGATTACACTCGGGGCGCTGTACTTCGCCGGCCTGAGCCTCAACATGCTCACGATGATGGGCCTAATGCTTGCCATTGGCATGCTTGTCGACAACGCCGTCGTGGTTATGGAAAGCATCTCTCGGCACCGGGCCATGAACCCGACCGAACCCTTGAAAGCTACCATGAGCGGTGTACGTGAGGTTGGCCTGGCGGTTACTGCGGGAACGACAACCACGATTATTGTATTCGTGCCGATCATGTTCGGCACCAAGACCGACATATCCGTCTTCATGACGCACGTTGCGGTTACCATCATTGTTGCGCTGGTGGCATCCCTGTTCATTGCCCAGACACTGGTGCCAATGCTTGCTGCACGCGTGCCGATGTTGCCGGTACCAAAAGAGGCTGACTGGCTGCCGCGCCTGACGACAAGGTATGCACGAAGCCTGGAGTGGATATTGCAGCACCCGTGGCGGACGGCCCTTGGCATCCTGCTGACCTGTGTCATCGGAGTTCTGCCGATACCGTTGAAGCTGGTGAAATTCGATGCATTTCCGCAGGAATCAGGCAGGCGCCTTTACATGCCTTACAACATTGAAGGCCAGCATCCTCTGGAACTGGTCGAGAAAACCGTCTACCAGATCGAAGACTTCCTGTTCGAAAACAAGGAACAGTTCGATATCCGGTCGGTTTACAGTTATTACGAGAAGGGGCGTGCAGAGTCGGTAATCCTGCTAAAAGAAGACGACGACATCACCTTGTCGACCAAGGAGATCATTAAGCGAATCGAAGAGAAGCTGCCTGTGATTGCGATTGGAAAACCCAGCTTTGAATTTGACCAGGAAGGCGGTGGTGACGGTTTCAGCTTGCAGATTGCCGGCGATTCAACGTCGCGCCTCAATGAGCTCGCGGTCGACGTGGTGCGAACCCTGGCCTCCGTTCCCGGGCTGAAGGATGTCAGGTCGGACGCGGAACTCGGCGAACGCGAGGTGCGGGTCGTTATCGATCGCACGCGCGCCGATGCGGCTGGCCTTACGGCAATGCAGATCGCCGGCTCAATTGCAATCGCAATGCGCGGGCAGAATCTGCGTGAATTCCGTGGAGAAATGGGCGAGGTGGGCGTACGGCTGGCTTTCCGTGAGAACGACAAGCAGAGCATCGAACAACTGGCCGATTTGCCGCTTTATACGCCCGATGGAAGCCGAATCACGCTGGGAACGGTCGCTAATTTTCACATCGGTCATGCGGCGGATACGATTCAGCGTACCGACCGCCAGACTGCAGTCGTCCTTTCT
>JAHKKM010000123.1 GCA_020027645.1 Pseudomonadota bacterium | reverse complement strand
GGTCTTGCCAAACCATGGAATGGATACCAGGTAGATATTGTCGTACTCGTCGTCGGCGATCGGCGGCACCTTCTTGCTGGCGCCAAGGTCGGCAATCAGCGTCGGAATCGTGTCGCTGTGGCCGACCACCAGAATAATCTTGCCTTTGTGATTCTTAAGAATAGTCGCGAGTACAGCTTCATTGTCATCCGGGTCGTAATTCTGGATCGGTAAATGCAGCCTTTCAGCCAGGGGTTCTGCGGTCTGCCTTGTACGCAGGAACGGCGATGCAAAAATGGCGTCAATTCCAGCGACGACGTCGGCATCGACCAGCTGTCGTGTCAACTCGGCGACGCGCTCTCTGCCGGCCGCCGACAAGGGTGGGTCGTCCGGAATCGATAGATCCTTTTCGGCATGCCTGACGAAGATGACGGTCGTCGTTGCCTGTGATTCGAAAAACCAGGCCAGACCAACGGCAATTGCCACATAGACGATGACGATCGATATGCGCCGTCGCCGGCGCTTGCTGCGGTCTTTCTCGGACTTGCCATTACGCATGCAGCCGAGCTTACGAGTTTTTGTGCTCGTTGACTATTGTCGGGGACGCGGATCCTGTGTGCGCACGGACGAGATTACGCGGTACTCGCCTTCGATGATCTCGGTTTGCTGCGCGCCGGAGTGCCGATTTGCAGATCTGACCTGCCGCGAAAGGCGCCGATTGAACCACCAAACGCGAATGCCAACCAGCGCGGCAAATACCAATACGACGCTGCCGAGCACAATGAGCGCAGCAACACCCAGGATCAGGGACGCGCCAATTGCCAACGCTCCGACGATGACGACCAGTGCATTGGCCAATGGATTACCTGCTGGCAATTGCCGCTTACTGAAATGTGCATTCAACAGTTACTACTCCTCTAGTCTTTGCTGGTGCGGGAATAAAATCCTTCGAACCACGGAACCCAGGTCGCACCGCCGTCGTTCGACTGCTCAAAAAACTGCCTGATCCTTCCGTCCGGCAACGGCGTCCAAAGGCCACGAAACGGAACGGTGCTGCCGTCACTGACTTCGTGCAGGGTGCCGACCAAATTCATTCCCTCGTCGGTCATGCCGCCGCTGATGATTATCTGACTTCCCCCCTCTGCCAACCATACCTGTACCCATTTATCCGTGATTGTGTCCAGGTAGTTAATGCTCATGCCAGTGCCGCCGGACGTATTGGTCCAGTGCTCGGTTAACAGGCAGCCGCGCTCCGCCGAGCGGATACTGTTGTGGCCAGCCAGCTGGCCGTCAGCCGTGCGCACTTCCCACTCGCCCAGCCAGAAATCAAATGCCCTGAACCGCTCCTGGTGCTGGCAGGGAAAGGCCTGCAGGTCGGAGGGCTGGGCTGCAGCCGGAGCCGCGCTCTCGACTGCCGGATCGGCGAGCTGCGCCGCACTGGTGGCTGATAACATCGGTACCATAAGTGCCAGAGCCAATTTTGGTGTGTTCACGGCATCTCCTGAGATTGTCCACCGGGTATGACGCATGCAATCTGGGACCAAGCCCGCGGGAGATGGTTCGGAATCATCACTCGAATAGCTATTTGAAGGCTCCTCGAGTGTTTTTCAAGGTGAATGTTGAATCTCGCCCTGGAGCCAAGCAGAATCCGCGGTCCGCCAATCCGCCCGCGATGCAGGGGTTACAATGTGTTGAGAGGCGCGGATTGATCTTTTTGCTGTGTGATAAGCAGGGGCAATAGTTCGGAAAGGTGGCAGAGTGGTTGAATGCACCGGTCTTGAAAACCGGAGACCCTTTACGGGGTTCGTGGGTTCGAATCCCACCCTTTCCGCCATCCGCGCTGGCCTACCAGGCACAGCAATGAAAACGCACAAAAGATCAATGCGCGACCGTCATTAACGCTAGATCAGCCGATCGGGCGGATTGCCTTCTCCGCCATCAAATACTTTAACTTTGGATTCCGGACCAAAGGTTCGCCCACCGTAATCGCAAAAGATCGGTCCGGCGGCGACAGGCACTTGTTGCCATGAGCGTCTTCACCACCTTATTTTGGAATCGTCACCTTGAACTCGATGGTAGCCAACTGCTCAGGCGATTTGCCGATACTTTCCAGGAATGGCAACCAACGCGGGTCGCCATGGAGCTTAGAAAACAGGTTATCGGATGGGACTATTGCCACGCCATCACTCTTGTATTCCACCACCTTGGCCAGTCTGTCAAACGCCCGATCGGACTCATTCCGGAACGCCATCACCGTGCTGATACGGTAGACCCATTCAACCTCGTACTTCGCAATCAGTTGTTCCAGCGCAGCATCGGACTCGGTTGCCTGGCCCAGCACGTGGTACGCCATAGCCAGCCCGGCCAAGCGGTAAGGTTCGGACGGCTCCTGTCTCATCTCTTGCAGTGCTGCCTGCGCCTCGCCCTTGAACAACAACACCACACCGATGGCATAGTGAGTTCCGATGTAGCCCGGGCTGAGCTGCAGATTGGTGCGTTCCGATGCGATCGCCTTGTCCCAGTGGCCGGCTAAGCGGTAGAACCAAGCCACATTGCTGTACCCGATAGGACTCACCGGATCGAGGGCGTTCACGTATTGCTGCAGCGCAATGGCTTCGTCCAGGCGACCGAGGTTTAAAAGCAACATGGCGGCGTTACTAATGATGTCGAGGTTGGCCGGCTCCAGCATCAGGGCATGCTCCATGTGCCGCGCGGCGGCGGCAAGGTCGTTGTCGTAGACCATCGCGATCCAGCCGAGGCGGGATTCGGCCGGTGCGTGCTTTGGATCCAGGGCCAGCGCCTTCTGCAGCATCTCTCGGGCCAGTGGGTAGCCATCGTGAATGCGGCGCAAGCCATTAACCGTCTGATTGATGCAGTTCCTGGCCAGGTCGGCCCAAGCGGCGGCGTAGTTGGGATCGATGGCCAGGGCCCGCTCGTAGAGCGCATTCGACTGCTCAAAGCTTTCTGCGGTGAACTGTAGACCCAGGTAACGGGCCTGCAGGAACAGGGCAAAGGCTTCGGGGTCAGTTTGCACGACCTTCGGCAATTCGCCCAGCAGCGTGATCTTAAGTTGCTCGACCACCTTGGCGGCGATCTCATCCTGGATGGCAAAGATGTCGTCCAGCGTGCGGTCGTAGGTCTCCGACCACAGGTGGGTATCGGAACGCGCCTCGATCAACTGCGCCGTGATGCGCACCCGATTGCCGGCCTTACGCACGGAACCCTCCAGGATATGGGCGACATTCAGTTCCTTTGCAACTTGCGCCAGCTTGATGTGCTTACCCTTGTATGAAAAGGCCGAGGAACGCGAGATCACCCGCAATTCGGGGATCTTGGCCAGCAGGTTCAGCAATTCCTCGGCGATGCCGTCAGACATATACTCTTGATCTTTGTTACTCGACATGTCAACAAACGGCAGCACCGCGATGGATTTCTCGCCGAACGATTCCACCAGCGCCTCGGTGCGGCCCGCCTGGTGGGCTTCCTCGGCAATCGTGCCTTCCCGGGATTCAGACAGCACGAACTTGTCGAACGCGAAGTAACCAAGCGCGAGCGCCAGCACCACCATGATGATGCGGTCCAGAATCTTGCCGGTATGCGGAGTAATGGACTGGCCACGGTCGACGTCGCTCTCGCGCTTCAGGCCTCCGGGGGTGATCTCAAATACCCAGGCGAAAATGAGTGCCGGAATGAAGCTGATGACGAGCAGAATTACCACGTTGCGGACAGCGGTATCGCCCAAACCAAAAAGAGGAAATAGAGTTGCTGATACCTGCACCAGCAACCACGCCCCCACGAGGTACGCGGCCCCAACGCGGAGCACGTTGCGGCGCTTGAGTTCAACGAATAAGGACAAGGACTGCCTTCGGCACGGCTGCAATTGTTTTAGAGATTAGTCCCCTGGGTCGCTGCTGCCAACAAATTCATGGCATGGTATGACATTTGACCAATGCTGAAGGCCAGCAATGGGTGGTTGGCACATCATCCGCGCCGGCCTATTGGGCGAATAAACGTCAGCGCACCAAAGACCATTCGGCAGAGGTCAGCGACGCTCGTTTAGCCGATCGGGCGGATTGCCCTCTCCGCCATTAGCGCAGACCGAATCCCTTCCAGACCGCGCTCCAGTTGTGCCCGCGGACAAGCAACATTCATTCTGAAGAACCCCACACCGGCTGCGCCGAAATCCGTACCGGGATAAAGGCCAACCCTGCCCTTATGCACCAGCCTGTGCATGATCTCGACTTCGCTCAAGCCCGTCGCTCGAAAATCCAGCCAGGCAAGGTAGGTCGCCTCCGCACTGACTTTCTTCAATTCCGGAAGATTCTTCGCCAGCCAGTCCGCGACAAAACGATGGTTGGCAGCGACATAGTCGATGACGCGGTTCAGCCAGCTCGAGCAATAGCGGTAACCAGCGAGCATGCCAACCGCGCCAAAAGTGCTGTCATGATTGAGCTGCATGGTGTTCAGGTATGCCCGGAACTGCTGCCGAACGGTGGGGTCCGGAATTACCAACGTCGCCTGCGGAATGCCGGCCGTGTTGAAAGTCTTGTTCGGGGAAATCACGGTGATCGATCTGCCGCCGCCGAGCGTGCCGAACGGGATGTGGCGATGCCCCGGTAGCACGAGGTCGCAGTGCACTTCGTCCGAAACAACCAGAAGATCGCGCTCCTCGGCGACACGTGCAATGACGCCGAGTTCTTGCGCCGTAAACACGCGACCGGTCGGATTGTGCGGATTACACAGAATAATCATCCGCGTATCGGGCTTCAATCGAGAAACCAAATCGACTTCGTCGATGACGAAACGCCCGTTGCGTTCCGCGAGCGGACATTCGATGAGGTGCCGGCCGTTATCACGGACCAGTGCCGTCAGAGGACCATAAGCAGGCATATGCACGACAATACTTGCTGTGGACTCAGTCAGCTTCGTGATCAGCCCGTTGATGCCAACGATCGATCCTGGCGGGCAAAACGTCAGCCACTCCGTCGGCACATTCCAGCCATGCCGATCGCGTAACCAGTCAATGACTGCTTGAAAATAAGCCTCGGAACGAATGCCGTAGCCAAGCACCGGGTGCCTGCATCTGTCACGAATCGCATCGAGTATCGGCGCCGGTGTTTCGAAATCCATGTCGGCGACCCAGAACGGCATGAGGTCGCGTCGACCGAACAGGCGCTCGTTGTCATCCCACTTGTAGGAGTCGGTGCCGCGACGTTCGATAATCCTGTCTAGATCCATAGGTACAACAGCACCGTCAGAACAGCGACCGCGAGTGCATACGGCAACTGCGTAAAGACATGATCCATGTGATCGCTGCCCGCGCCGAATGACGACAGGACGGTCGTGTCCGAAACCGGCGACGCATGATCGCCGAAAACGCCGCCGCCTGCGACGGCTGCCACCGTCTGATACACCAGCGGCGTGATTGCCCCGGCGCTCAGTTCGAACGCAACCGGCAATGCCACTGGCATCATCAATGCGTAGGTACCCCATGAAGTCCCGGTCGCAAACGAGACGATTGCACTGATCACGAAGGTCAGGACCACCAGTGTATTGGCACTCAAGTCGCCGGCGAATTGTTCAATAATGACATTTGCGGCACCCAACTGGTCGGTCACAGCATTCAAGGCATAGGCCAGCGCGACAATGAGCAACGCGGCAACGACGCCTTTGGCTCCGTCGACCAGCAGGTCCGCAACCTCGACGACACTGCGGAACCGGCCGCGAACAGCGAGTACAGCTATCAAATAGGCGTCCGCGGCCAGGAACGCCTCAACGATTTTGACCGAGCCGGTCGCCATCAGTGTCCAGGTGCCAATGGTTACCAGCAACAGAACCGGCACGAGGAGTTCCAGCAGCAACGACGCTGATTTGCCGTCAGCGCGGCTGCCGGTTGGCTCACTGTTCACCTCCGCGACATCCGAGAGTGGCTTTGCGCCAGGCCGGAGCAGCTGCCCCGTTTCCCGTACACGTCGCTCGGCCCGGCGCATCGGTCCGAAGTCCGGCATCAGTCCGGCACACATCAGCAGCGTGAACAACAGCATCAGTATCGGGTAGAAGTTATAGGGTATTGCCGCAATGAATACCGCGAGGCCCTGATCGATGCCGCTGACCGGACCACCCTGAGCCGCAATCAGGCTGGCAAGGTAAGCACCCCAGGCGGTGAATGGCACAAGAATGCAGACCGGTGCCGTCGTCGAATCGAGAATGAAGGCGAGTTTCTCCCGCGGTATCGCAGCGCGGTCGGACAGGGGCCGCATGACTGCTCCGCTGAGCAGCGGACTGAAATAATCATCGATGATGACAAGGCCCATGGCCCAGGTCGTCAACTCGACGCCGCGCCGACTTTTGTTGCCGCCGGCGAATCGACGCGCCAGCGCGGACAGGACGCCGGCTTTGCGGAACAATTCAAACAACACGCCGATCAACAGGACGATTTCACAAATCCATATGAAATCGCCATTGCCGAGCGACGACTGGAATAACTGGTTCAGGCCCGCACCGGGTGCCATCCCCAGCATCAGCGTACCGACAAAGACTCCGACCAGCATTGCAATCAACGCGGATCGTGTTGTGAAGGCAAGCAACAGCGTCGCCAGCAAGGGCACCAACGACCAAATTCCCCAATCGATCGGACTCATCGCTAGCTGTTCTTCCTCCGTTATCCGGTCTGCTCCCCCACCAGAGAGCAGTGACAGGCTTCAGGCAGCTACGATGCAGTTTTTCCTTAAGGATTACAACGTTGCACAGCGACGTCCATTGACCGGCACGCACCGCGGCTGCACGCGGAATGATCACTTGCATTGTGCTGCAAAGACTTGGAGTATTCCCGTAATAACAAAGCCAAACGATCCGGGGGACAGACCATGTCGTCATTAGTGCGGGTTTTTGCGGGCGTGATCCTCGCAGCCTGGTCGATCAACGGCGTTGCCGCAGATGTCGGCCGATTTGTGCGATACACGGATGGAACCTCGGTGAGCTATGGGCAACGCGATGGAGAAGTTATCCATCAACTGGACGCTGCTCCCTGGGATAACGGCAGGAAAACAGGATTGACGGTCAAAGCTGGCGACGTCCAATTGCTGGCACCGGCCGTGCCATCCAAAGTCTTTGCTGTCGGATTCAACTTTGACAGCCATCTTGCCGACCAGGCTCTGCCTGCCTTCCCGCCGATTTTCCTGAAACTGCCGACGAGCATTATCGGACCGGGTGCCGAAATCATTTACCCGGCAGGGGCGACCAATGTGCACTTCGAAGGTGAACTGGTCGTTGTCATTGGCAAAACCGCGAGCCGGGTGACAGCCGATTCGGCCGGCGACTATATTTTCGGGGTGACCGCGGGCAACGATGTCAGTGCC
>JAHKKM010000022.1 GCA_020027645.1 Pseudomonadota bacterium | reverse complement strand
TGATCGATGGTGGCAAGGGGCAACTGGCGGAAGCACTGACCGTCATGGACGAGTTGGGACTTGAAGGCATGCAGCTTGTCGCGATCGCCAAGGGACCGACTCGAAAACCCGGCATGGAACAGCTGTTCTTGGCAGGCCAAAGCAGGCCCACTATACTGCCGCCGGACTCGCCGGCATTGCACCTGATTCAGCAAGTTCGTGACGAGGCCCATCGATTCGCCATCACCGGGCATCGCGGCCGGAGAGCCCGGGCCAGGAACACCTCGAGTCTTGAAGAAATCAGCGGCCTTGGACCGAAGAAACGTCGCGAGTTGTTACGCCAGTTTGGCGGCCTGCAGGGCATCAAGGCAGCAGGCATCGATGATCTGGTCAAGGTGCACGGAATCAGCCGCACGCTGGCTGAAAAGATTTACAACGATTTGCATGCAGATGTTGGCGTCTGAGGCCAAAGGTACAATCGTGAAACTGACCGCGGCAAATATTCTGACGCTCATCCGAATAGCCGCCATTCCCGTGGTGGTCATTTGCTTTTTCAGTCCCTTGCCGTACGCGCGACCGATAGCCGGAATCGTCTTCGGCATCGCCGCCATCACGGATCTGTTCGACGGTTACGTAGCACGCAGGTACCAGCAGGTTTCCCGATTCGGCGAGTT
Organism: Pseudomonadota bacterium; assembly: GCA_020027645.1. Classification (GTDB taxonomy): domain Bacteria; phylum Pseudomonadota; class Gammaproteobacteria; order Steroidobacterales; family Woeseiaceae; genus JAKEGN01. Next base: position 21,350 of record JAHKKM010000022.1, on the reverse strand, counting down.
CCTCGACCCGGTTGCCGACAAGTTAATGGTTGCGATCGTGCTGGTATTGCTGGTGCAACAGGATCCGGACTGGTACGTCGACATTATCGCGATGATCATCATCGGTCGCGAGATTACGATTTCTGCCTTGCGCGAATGGATGGCGACGATCGGCGAACGTGCCAACGTTGCCGTGTCCTGGGGAGGCAAGGTCAAGACCACCTTGCAGATGTTTGGCATCGCCTTCATGGTGTACGAAGAGCCGATCCTCGGTATCGATATCTACAGTGTTGGATTTTTGCTGCTGCTGGCTGCCGTCGGCATGACCCTCTGGTCGATGTTCGTGTACCTTCGGGCCGCCTGGCCGGCAATGCAACACGACAAGTAATACAACTGACTAGATAGGCCCGACCGGCGAGAGCTTCCCGGGGCAACACGGAAACCATGGTCCTTGACAGTCAGTGATGAGCGGCTACAATCTGCGCCCTTCCGCGAAATTGCACCGGCCGGGTGGTACCATCACCGGCACAAGATTTGGTTGCGGATTTGCAGGCAAATTGCGGGTGTAGCTCAGTTGGTAGAGCGGTACCTTGCCAAGGTACAGGTCGACGGTTCGAGCCCGTTCACCCGCTCCAGAAAATCAGGCCCCGTATTGCGGGGCTTTTTTTCGATGGCAACTAATCGTATTCGGGCCAGAGGGTCTTGCGGTAGCGGACCGGATCGGCAAGCACACGCCGGCGTGCCTTGCCTACTTCATTCCCGGTCAAAGGCCTGAAATTCGTCCCGAGGGTATCGGCATTGAAATTGGTCAGTACCCAGTTCATTACCTGTGCCAATTGCTCATCCGTCAACGGCGTCTGCGATGCGCCGGGGACCCGAACAATATAGTCACGGCCTTCCTGGCTTGCCACGATAGGCCCGAGTGCTGCAATCAGTGTCGGCACCTCCGGCGGCGCGCCGCGACCATCGGCCAGGTGGCAGCCACTGCAATGCAGCAGGTAATCAGCGCGGGGATTCGTGCGGGGATTCGCGCGGGGATTCGTGCCAGCGTCTGCCCGGGTCTCGGAGGCTACAAGGCAAATTGCGAGCACTGCCGACCATCGTACTAGTGGCAACAGTGGCAACAACATCAGCCGCCCTCGGATGCCTCGCCAATTACTGCGGCAACCGTGCAATGATAGGCCCGGTTCTTGGTATTGAAACACCAGAGCACCGCACCGGATTTGCTCGGAAAATACACCGGCTTCTCTCTTTCCGTGTTTTGGCAGCCGCAACGGTCGCATGCGGTCTTGCCACAACAATCGTTATAGGAAATCAGGTAGTCCTTGTCATCGACAGGATTGCGGCAGGTGCCAACCCATTTAATCGGCGATGGCTCGGCGCCCGGAGGACAGCTTGTGTACGAGCCGCCGCAACAGGAACACAAGCTGCCATCGATCGCGCAATAGCGCCAGTAATCGCAGCTCTTCGGGTCCCCGGTTTCCGTCAGGCTCTCTGCGGCAAGAGCTCGAATCACTGGCAACAGCGGCAGCATGGCCATGCCAGCGATAGCTGTCCCGAGTCGCGCGATAAAACTGCGTCGCGACGTGCGTCGCGCCAATTGCCGACTGCTCCTGTTCGCACTCGTATCCAGCCAATGCCAGGCCCTGTCGATCAGCTTTGCTATTTTCATGAAGCTCGCTCCGTCAAACGGCGATCGGATTCTGATTCTGCGAGACGCACATAGTCCTGCAGCGACTCTATGCCGGTCTCCATGGATACAACCAGGCTCTCCAGGTGCTCCCGGGTATTGACCAATCCCTTGCTCTTCAGGATGCCGTCTGCACCGATGAGCGCGGCAAACGGTAACTTGCTGACGGCATAACTGATACCCAGGGCTTGTGAAATAACATACGGGTACTTTTCGATACCGAGAGTCTTGACATAGGCCCGGTGACTTTCCGGCTTGCCACCGTCACTGGCGTACACCAGTCGAAATCGTTCATGTGTGGCCAGCGAACGCGCGGTCGGCACCAGTGCCCTGCACACGGGGCAGGTTGGCGAAATCCATAACACCAGGGTAGTCCGTCCCTCGGGATTTGCGCCCCCCAGCCGAACCGGCTCGCCATTCAGGCCCTGCAGGTCCAAAGCCGTTGTCAGTTCGCCGACCTTCGGTCCAGTGGTCGGCATCAAGGCTCCCGCCGGGCTGACCCGCTCGTGCAACAGGCCAACCTGCCTGGCAAGCGCGATGACGATCACGACCAGCCCGATGACCAGGCACCAGAGAATGATGTTGGAGACCAGCAGCGTCTCACTCATGCGCTTCACTCCACGAGCGAAATGCAGTGCGGTTGCGCAGCAATTGCATTACCGCAGCGTGTAACAGCGCCAACACCAGCAAAGCGAGAACCAGCAAGGCATGATCGGCAATACCCAGGTAGCGCTGAGCCTGCGGCAGCAAGGCAACCAGTGCCAGGCCGCCGAGCAAAAGATTACGCAGGACCAGCATCCATGACAGTGGCTGGTCGTCGGCGCCCGGCGAGAAACCGCAACCACAACCGATGTATGCGCGGCCCCGCCGCAAATTGATTGCGATTGCCGTCGCATAGGCGATGAGCAGTGCGGACGTTGCGGTAACCGTTGCGGCCGGCGCCAAAGCAATAAGCCAGGCGGCAGCCAGGGTCGCTTCAACAGAGGGCACCAACCAGCTAAGGACGCTCAGCGATGCAGCGGGTAGCAGCCGGTAGTCCTCGAGCACCGCGCGAAACGATTGGCGTGCGGCAAACTTGTGCCAGGCAGCGCCGAACCAGATCAGGCTGAAGCCGACGGCGATGATGCGCGGAATCAGTGGATCAATCATGGCGACCTAGTGTCTGCAGATACAACGGTTTCGGTGACGGGTCGATTATCGTACGCAGGTGCCGCAGCAGTTGCCCGTCATACACATCGACATTGTCGTCGGTATTGATCGTCAACATCTTGGGTGCTGTCTCCTGGGTCAGCTGTATCGCCTCGGCAGCCACCTTGAGTTTTACACGACCAATGCGTTTTTTCCTGTCGATATCGAGCAACCAGGCTTCCTCACCGGGCTCATAGTGAGTGTCGATTCCACCTTTGTGCATGAGTACATAGAGCACTCTGGACCCCCGGTGAAAGCCCATCATCTGCCGACCGCCGGGACGCCAGCTTTCCGCAATGTCCTCGGAACTCAACATCGACCATGGCTTATCCAGTTTGATGTCGTCCCCGGACACTGCCAGTTGAATGACAAGACCTTCGTGCGATGCCAGGATCCAGCCCGAGTCAGTACGAGCAACCTGGTCAAACACCGGATCGTCGTCAACGGAAAAGAACTGTTTGCTGCGACTGCGATTGACTTCGCTACCATTTTCATCGAGCCGAATCAGCTGGACGGAACCATCGCCACAAATCATGGCGAAGGACCGATCGCCGACCGGCAGGATCAGCGCACAGCCCGGAGTTGATATTTCTCCGGCGAACTCCCGGTCAATCACGTCAACGACACTGACCGATTGTGCAGGTGTCATATTGAATACGATGACATGGCGTTCGTCGCCGAGGAGGCCGATGTAATTGCGCAACCACAGCGGCGTGGTCTTTGGCGGCAGCACAACTTCCGCTTTCGCCGTCATGCTGGTGATATCGAATATGGTCAATACGTCTGTGCGCTCGCCACGCACACCGCGAGAGTAAAAAGACTCGGCAGCATAGAACTCGTTTCGCGGAATATTCGGCTCGACCGCCGGCGTGTACCAACTCACAGTCAGCGAGCCTTGCATGTCACCGCTGTTGCTGTCGAACAGGTAGGCAGCATCCCAATCCTTGACCAGAAACCAGCTGTCCTGTGGCGCCGGCAAAGTCGCCTCGCGAACCGTTTCCGGCGCGACCTGGGCGTTTGCCGCTGGCGTGAGTTGCAGCAGGGCCATTGCCAGAATGATGACTCGCATTCTCATCCCCCGAGGCCCGCTGTCTTGCGGGCACTTGTCAATTGCCGGTCAGTATAGATTCAAAGTGCATCGCGCGTCGCGTTTTTTGGTCGTTCTGCAGTATCTACCCAAGCACGATGGCTGCCGCCTTTTGCCTATTTTCTGAGTCCGCCGGACAAGAAGGAAACGCAACATCTCTCTATGGTTCCTGCTCCTTTTTGCGGATCACGACCATGACCACAGTGACAGCAATTGTTGCAATACTTGTTATCGCGGGACTGGCGATACTTTGGCGCCAGCGGACCCGGAGGAACAGCCGATCCATGCCCCTGGAGAGAGCTGCCGCAGCGGGCATGGCGATCGATGAAGATGGCAACATCAATGCCGGACTGACTTACGCCGCGATGCTGGCGCGTCAGGACATTTCCGGAGTCCGGTTCGACGGCGCCGCAGCCGAGTTCTTTGAATTGGTGCGACTGATTTCGCAAGGCCCGACTTCCGTCGACGAGATTCGTTTTCTCATCGAAAAGGGGTATGAACCCGTTGTTCGCCCTGATGGGCTGGTTTACGTCCCGTGTGACGAGAACGAACATTTGTCTGTGCCGGGCGAAATTGCCCTCGAGCTCGAAGACCTTGAGGTACTCGAAGAGCAAAGGATCACGGGCTGAGTCTTTGCAGCCCGTGATCGGGTCTTGCCTTTGCCCTATTGCGCGCCGGTCTTGATCACCCTGACGGCAGTCTTCGCGAGCTGCCGATGCGCAGCCCGGGTTGGGTGAATGCCATCCCAAAAGAGGTACTCATCCGGGTTTTCGCAAACTGGGTCCACCAGAACAAAGAATGTGAGACACGGGTCCGTCACATTGCTCAGTCCGTAAGACTCCGGTTGTGCGACCACGGAGTTGATGAACTCAAACAGGTCCAGCCGATCGATGTTCGCTCCGAGGGGAGCGAGGGCAATTTCCAGCTGCTGCAATGTGCCCTCGAGATAACCGTTATACAGGCTGGCAATATTGCGAGCACCGCTCACCGCCGCTGGACCGAGCATCCTGATCGCAGGGGCGTGACCGAGATCCGGGACATTGGCAACCAGGAACCGGCGGCCACCGGCGATTGCCAGCGACTGAATCGTAGTTGCGGTCGCGGTAATAGCCTCGGTAATGATCTGCGGTACCGCCGCAGGATTGCTGGACGCTGCTTCCAGAGCATCCCGAACATCGTTGCCTCCGAACTGCACTACGTACAGTGCCTCGGCGGGCGCGGTATTGCCGTGCGCCTGAAGAAACAAGCCCAGCTGCTCCGCCGCACCAGGTACTTGCCCGCCGGCCCGGGCACGAGCTCCGCCAAACGCGAAATTGTTGAACTTCACTGGATTTTGGAACGCGGGCAATGCAGATTTCAGTGAACCAAGCCGAACTGCAAAAGCCTGTGCCCAGGTCGGGCCGTTACTGAACTGACGCCCGAGGATGTCATAGGGCGCACTCGGGATCACGTCATACGGCGCGACCGACACCATGCCGGTATAAACAAAGAAATTTCCTGGGTCAGACAAACTGTCACCAAAGACAAAGACCTCGGGGCGGGACTTGTCCCCCTGGGCCGCTCCCGCGCTGGCACGGGAGGGGTCCGGTGAGACCAGCACAAGTGCCACAAGAAGCACGAACGCCTGCCATCTAAGGAAAGTTGAAGTGTGCATGATTATCTCCATTGCATCTGTCATTCACCGGCGGAATGCCGGTCGATAAACAATGCAAGTGAGCCCAGGTGCTGGCCTGAAGATATCCGCAGGAATCACTTAAGAATGTGTGATGAATGTCCGATGGCAGTGAAATTGATTCCGCCGTGGCCGCCGGTATACTGCAGCGCGCACCAGATAGGGTAGTATGGCCAGCTTGCCAGGAAACCCTTGGATAAGTGCCTCCGGCTAGGTGGCAGAGTGGTCATGCAGCGGCCTGCAAAGCCGTGGACGCCGGTTCGATTCCGACCCTAGCCTCCATTTACGTCCGCAGGCCCGGGTGGCGGAACTGGTAGACGCTACGGACTTAAAATCCGTTGACCCTAAAGGTCATGTGGGTTCGACTCCCGCCCCGGGCACCAACAAAGAATGGAATCCCATGAAAAGAATTTATTTATTTTTCGTCATCGCATTTACCACTGTGTTCAGCGTTGCGTCCGCAGCAGCGGCTGAGTCCGATGAAACCCTAGACCGCCTGAAGTCTTGCGCAAAGACGGTTGAGGAAGCGGCTCGCATCGCGTGTTACGAGGCTCTCGGCCAAGAAACACTGGCCGAAGAAGGCAACACTGGCGCTGCGGCTGCAAGCGGCAAAGCAGAATCGACGACCGCAGTCGCCGCAGCGGGCGCCGCGATGACAACAGCTACTGTGCCTGCAACCTCGGCCCCCACCAATGTGCCTGTCAGTGGCTACCAGCCACCTGAGGAATTTCGGGTAGCGGTGAGCAGCTGCCGCATCAACAAGGCTGGCGATACCTACTTGACGCTGGACAATGGGGAGGTCTGGAAGCGGACCGGTGGCGATCACCTGCGCGAGAGCGAGTGCGTATTTTCCGCCACGTTGCGCAAGGATTTTTTCGGTTACAAGATACTGATTGATAATGATCGCAGGTCAGTCAGGGTCAAGCGCATAAAATAGCGCGGACCTTGCCACTGCCAGGTGCAATATATGGCAAAACTCTATTTCTACTACTCATCGATGAACGCGGGAAAATCCACGTCGCTGCTTCAGTCCAGCTATAACTACCGGGAGCGCGGCATGAGCACGCTGATCCTGGCGCCTGCCGTCGACAATCGTTACGGAGTCGGCCGGGTGACTTCGCGTATCGGTCTCGAAGCCGAGGCCACCACCTTCAACCGTGCGGACGATCTGTTCGATATCGTAGAAACCTGCCTGCAGGAAGATCCATTGCACTGCGTCATGGTGGACGAGGCGCAATTTCTGACCAAGGCGCAGGTATTTCAGCTTGGAGAAGTATCGGACCGCTTGAGTATCCCGGTGCTGGCTTATGGCTTGCGCACGGATTTTCGCGGCGAGCCATTCGAGGGCAGCCAATACCTGCTCGCATGGAGTGACGTGCTCACCGAGCTGAAAGCCATTTGCCATTGTGGCTCTAAAGCGACGATGGTCGTTCGACTGGATGCCGATGGCAATGCGATCACGGAAGGTTCACAGGTCGAAATCGGCGGCAATACTCGTTACGTGTCGATGTGCCGCAAGCATTTCAAGGAAAATTTCCATCGGCAGAAAATGCAGCGTGAGATCTCAAGCACATTGAGATCGACGAACTGAGGCAGGGCTCAGGCAGAATTTCGCCCGACATCCGTATCCGATGCATCGGATTCAGGTATTGGCAGCGACACGGTATTTTCCCTGGCCAGCAGCCTGCGAATGTCCTGCAGATTCTTCATGATGACCGTATCCTCAAAGCCCGTGCCATCGAGATCTGCACTGGTGGAAGCCTGAGGGTCAATGAACTTCACACCGTGCTGACCGACTGAAATGACGTCCTCGTGCTGCAGCACGTGATTGGATACACGGCTCGAATTGACATAGGTGCCATTGGTGCTGTTGAGATCCATGAGGAATGTTGCGCGCCCATGCCGTACCAGCAGCGCATGGTGCCTGCTGACGTATTTGCTGTTGATGCAAAGGTCGTTGTGATCCGAGCGCCCAATCAACAACCGGGGTCGCTCCATATTGATTTCCTTCAGTGTCTTGCCATGCAAGGTCAGGAACAGCCGCGGCGGTCCGGCATAGGTATCGCGCGTCGCCACGAGGGAATCCCGCAGGATTGTCGGCCGTGTTCCTGGCAACAGCGGTCGCTCGATGTGGTCGGCACGGATAGGGCAGGCCGGTGCCCTTGCCAAAGCAAGCAACACAAGCCGGTCGACTACGCCGGGCCATCCGCCGGAATACACATGCAATTGCTCACACACATCGTCAGGGACCACTGCCTCGGGGGCGACGCATCCGCCAGCGCCCAACTTGGCATGCAGATAATCCCGGGTTTCGTCGGCGGACATCGGATCGAGAAAGAAATTACCGGTCAGGCGGGAGCCGATCGATTCCATCGCCGGCGCACTCACAATCGCCTCGATCGAGCGGTCGCTTGCAAGTACCATTTTCAGCGCGCTTCTGTGTCTCAGCCTGAACTCGGCCAGCTCACAAAGCATGCGTAGCGCACTGGGATTCATGGCATGCGTGTTTTCGACAATGAGCATGGGAGGCCGGTCACGACCCGCCTGCTGCAAGGCGAATACGCGCAACATGTTGATCAGTTCGTTGGTGGAATTGAACTGCAGCTCGTAGCCGAACTGGCCGAGGACACTGTTCAGGAACGATGCGGTATTGAGTCCGGCGCCATCGACCACGGCAAACGCCGTGTCGCGGTCAAGCGCTTCGACGAACTCGCGAATAATGGTCGATTTCCCGGACAGACGCGGGCCCTGAAAAAGGCCCAGTCCGTGCGCGTGCTCTGCCGTATCCTTCAGGAAACGGGTTGCCGACTCCTGTGCTGCGTATGCGACATACACCAGCGATTTCCCGTGAGTACGGAAAGGCTGTTCGTGCAATCCAGCTGCAGCAAGTTCCATTTGTTTGAACTCTGTTTAGTCCCGGTTTTTCATTCTGATACAGTTACTTTCTTTGATTCTTGTTGATCTTGATTGATAACCGGGTCAAACAGTCTACGACCAGGCAAAGGCTGCTGCAAACGGGCTGAGGCCGTGTCGTTAGCTTTCAGGGAGCCATGGGTGACTGCCGCTAAGCTACTTCAAGAAACATTTATAATGCAATGAAATATAAAGTTTTTATTGATGTATTGCGTCAATGCAAGCGCGTCGCTGATCGCAGACAATGGCGGCTAACACCTTGACCGAGCTGCTTTCTGCGACAGACCTTCGCCTGTATCGCGGAGAGCGTTGCCTGTTCCAGGACCTTGGTTTTGCGCTGGCGCCGGGCGAAATGCTGCTGGTTGAAGGTGCCAATGGCAGTGGCAAGACGAGTCTGTTACGCGCGATTGCCGGATTGTTGTCGCTCGATGCCGGCGCAGTCTTTTGGCGCGGCGAACCTACGCTGCAGAACCGACAGACGCTGTGCGCGGAAATGGCCTGGCTGTCGCATCGCCTCGGGCTGAAGTACGACCTTACCCTGGTTGAAAATCTGCTTTTCGACGCGCGGCTTCGGGGCAGTGCCGGCGACAATAGTGACGAGGTCCTCGACCGGCTTGGGCTGAAGGGGCTGGAAAGCCTGCCGCTGCGTGCTTTGTCGGCGGGCCAGCAACGACGAGTTGCACTCGCAAGGCTCCAGCTTTCTGCCTCGAGACTCTGGCTGATGGATGAGCCGTTCACCAATCTCGATACTGCCGGGCAGGCACTGGTGCGGGACTTGGTCGAGCGAAAGCTTAAACAGGGCGGTCTCTGCGTGGTCGCGACCCATCACGCCATTGACATCTCGGCGCCGACACGGCGGATCAAGCTGCGATGAAAACCAGCATGAGTAAAATGGCGCCGACGGAACCGGACTTGGTGGCCGGGCTGCTTGCTATCATCAGGCGCGATTTGCTGCTGGCTTGGAAAAGGCCCGGTGATGCACTGAACCCGCTGGTGTTCTACGCCATGGTCTGCACGCTTTTCCCGCTTGCTACCGGGCCCAGTGAGCAGCAACTGCAGCTGAACGGTCCCGGCGTGTTGTGGGTTGCTGCGCTGCTGGCGACGCTGCTGGCCCTGAACGGACTGTTCCTTTCGGACTACGAGGACGGCAGCCTGGATCAGCTCATTCTGAGTCCGCAGCCCTTGCCTCTGCTGGTTTTCGGCAAGGCTTTGGCCCACTGGCTGGTTACCGGGGTGCCGCTGGTGCTGATGTCACCCTTGCTCGCCATGACCTTTCGGTTACCCGCGACTGTGATGTGGTTACTGGTTCTGACGCTGACTCTGGGTACCCTGAGCCTGAGCATGCTCGGCTCGATCGGCGCGGCGCTGACTGTGGGCCTGAATCGCGGCAATGCGCTTTTAAGTCTGCTGATCCTGCCACTCGCGATGCCGGTGCTGATCTTTGGCGCCCGCACCGTGTCATTGGCGGTAGCGGGAGATCCGGCCGTGGCGGGTGTGTATTTTCTGGCTGCTTATTGCATGCTCACGCTCGCGCTTTCACCTTTCGCAACGGCTGCGGCCCTGAAAATAAGCAATGAGTAAAAACTGACATCATGTGGACGTTTTTTCACAAGCTGGCGTCACCGCCACATTTTTATCGCATCGCCCCGGCATTCATCCGAATATTCGCCGTCGCCGGCCTGTTGTTGTTTGCGTACGGCAGCTGGAACGGTCTTTTTGAGGCGCCGATGGATTATCAGCAGAAGGACGCATTCCGCATCATATATGTGCACGTCCCGACCGCGTACCTGTCCATGATGGCGTACTCGATAATGGCAATCTCGGCCGCCATCGGCCTCATCTGGCGCATCAAACTCGCACACGCGGTCGCCGCTGCTGCGGCGCCGCTTGGAGCCTGGTTCACATTTCTTGCGCTTGCCACCGGATCGATCTGGGGCAGGCCGATGTGGGGAACCTGGTGGGAGTGGGGCGATCCAAGGCTGACGTCGCAGTTGCTGATGCTGTTCCTGTATTTCGGTTACATCGCACTGCGTTCGGCGATCGATGACCTTGCGAAAGCGGACAAAGCCAGCGCCGTATTGGCTCTGGTCGGAGCGGTGAATATCCCGATCATTCATTATTCTGTTTACTGGTGGACATCGCTGCACCAGGGGCAAACTGTAATGGCAGGAAAAATGCCTCCGGAAATGCTGAATCCGCTGCTCATAAATATCCTCGGTTTCACGCTGATTTTCGGAGCACTGCTGTTGCACAGAGTGCGCAGCGAAGTGCTCTATCGGGAGCGGCGCGCACGCTGGGTTCTTGAGCTGGTGGCTGGCGCGAAGGCCCTGCCATGAGTGAAACTCTGGCCATGGGCGGATACGGCGCCTACGTATGGAGTTCCGTGGGACTGACAGTGATAGTGGTGGTCATGTGTGCCGTGCTGGCGCGACGTCGCCATCGCAGCGTCTTGAATGACATCCGCGCACAGATAAGCGCACAGGTTCGCGCGCAGATTCACGCAATGGAGACAAAAGAATGAAGCCAAGACAGCAACGCATGTTGGCGGTCGGCCTGGCGGTGGCGGGCGTTGCAATTGCCGCGGCGCTGACCTTGAGGGCATTTCAGGACAACATGATGTTCTACGTCGAGATCTCCGAAGTTTCGAAAGGCAACGCGCCGGATGATCGAAATTTCCGCGTCGGCGGGCTGGTGCTCGAAGACAGCGTGAAGCGCAAGCGCGGTGAACTCGAGCTTGAATTCACCCTCACGGATCTCAAGTCCGAACTGGTGGTTGCCTACAGCGGGGTGTTACCGGACCTGTTCCGGGAAGGTCAGGGCGTCATAGCCCACGGCCGGCTCGGCGACGATGGTCGGTTCATGGCGGATACGATACTGGCGAAACACGATGAGAACTACATGCCGCCGGAAGTGGCCGAGACGCTGGCCAAGCACGCTGCCGCCAAGGCTGCGGAAGCTGCGAAAAACGGGGGCACGTCGCCGTGATTCCTGAAATCGGCCATTTCGCCCTGATCCTCGCGCTGTCTCTCGCGATCTGCCAGTCCGTGTTACCGCTCGCCGGCGCATATCGCGGCGACCTGTCAATGATGGCTGTTGCGCGACCTGCGGCACTTGGTCAGCTGCTGTTTGTCGGCGTTGCTTTTGCCTGCCTTGCTTGGTCGTTCCTGGAAAGTGATTTTTCGGTGCTCTACGTTGCCAATCATTCGCAACTGGCATTGCCCGACATGTACAAATTCTCGGCGGTCTGGGCAGCGCACGAAGGATCACTTCTGTTGTGGACCCTGATTCTCGCGATCTGGACCGTGGCGGTCGGTCGTTACAGCGGCGATCTACCGATTGCTTTTTCGGCGAGGGTGATGGGCGTGCTCGGCTTGCTGAGCTGTGGTTTCCTGTTGTTCACCCTGCTCACGTCCAATCCTTTTGAAAGGCTGATTCCTGCACCGGCCGACGGCGCAGACCTCAACCCGCTGCTGCAGGACCCGGGGCTCGCCATTCATCCGCCGATACTCTACACCGGGTACGTCGGTTTCTCGGTCGCCTTTGCGTTTGCCATCGCAGCAATGCTGAGCGGACAGCTCGATCAACGCTGGGCCCGCTGGACGCGGCCATGGACCACCATGGCCTGGCTGTTTCTCACGGTCGGAATTGCGCTCGGAAGCTGGTGGGCGTATTACGAGCTGGGCTGGGGCGGCTGGTGGTTCTGGGACCCGGTTGAGAACGCCTCTTTCATGCCGTGGCTGGTGGGCACCGCGCTCATTCATTCACTGGCCGTTACAGAAAAACGCGGCCTGTTCAAGAGCTGGACCCTGCTGCTCGCGATTTCCGCCTTCTCTTTGAGCCTGCTCGGAACCTTCCTGGTGCGATCAGGAATCCTGATTTCGGTACACGCATTTGCAACGGATCCGGCCCGCGGGCGCTTTATTCTCGGATTTCTCTCGATAGTGATCCTCGGGGCGCTGATCCTGTATGCCTGGCGGGCACCGAAGCTGGATTCCAGCGCAGGATTCAGGCCGCTGTCGCGAGAAACCTTCCTGCTGCTGAACAACGTGCTGCTGGTCATTGCCGCAACGCTGATCCTTGCCGGCACGCTGGCGCCGCTGGTCGTCGAAGTCTTCGAGGCAGGCAAGATTTCCGTCGGTCCGCCGTGGTTCCGGATTGCCTTTGCCATTCCGATGGTGCCGCTGATCCTGCTGGTCGGGCTTGGCATGCATACGGCATGGCGGCATCAGCCTTGGAAGGCGCTTACTTCGCAGCTGCGGATTCCGGCTATCGCCGCTGTCGTCATCGGCGGCCTTGTGCCGGTACTGGTGTATGGCAGGTTCGGCCTGCTGGTAACCACCGGAAGCGTTGCTGCCTTCTGGATCATCGGTGTTGCGCTGTTGCAACCGCTCCGTTCCCTGCGCCGAGCGCCGGGCACCGCGCCGATAACACGAGCTGCGCTCGGCATGTCGGTTGCGCACCTCGGGCTCGGTCTGTTCGTGCTCGGGGTAACGATCGTGTCGGCGTTTACCGTCGAGGAAGATCGCCGGCTGGCGCCGGGCGACAGTATCGAGGTAGCCGGTTACGAATTTGAACTGCGCGGGCTGCGGCAGCTCGACGGGCCGAATTACCGCGCGCTCGAAGGCGAGGTCGACATTCGCCGCGATGGCGAGTTTGTCACCCAACTTCGGCCGCAAAAGCGCACCTACCTTGTGCAGCAGAGCCCGATGACTGAAGCGGGTATCGATGCGGGCTGGAACCGCGATCTGTTCGTGGCACTGGGTGATCCACTCGGCGACGACGCCTGGAGCGTGCGTATCCAGTACAAGCCGATGATTCGTTTCATCTGGCTTGGAGCTCTGGTCATGGCACTCGGTGGCGCAATCGCCGCCAGCGATCGCCGCTATCGCTTGCGTGTGACAGAAGCGGAACGATCGGTTGCGCTGGAAGGAGAACCGGCCTGATGACCCGCTATGTAGTTCCGATCGTCGTATTCCTAATCATGATCGCCGTTTTCATGATCGGGCTCAACAAGGACCCGACGATCCTGCCGTCTCCGTACATAGGCAAGTCGGCACCCGCATTCGACCTGCCGCGACTGGAGGACCCGGCGCGGCGCGTGAGCAATGCCGATTTCGGCGGGCAAGTAGTGCTGGTCAATGTCTGGGCGACCTGGTGCGTCGGCTGCCGCCAGGAACACGGCTTTCTGCTGGAGCTGGCGAGCAGCGGGACCGTCCCGATATACGGGCTCAACTGGCGCGACCGGCGCGAGGATGCACAGCAATGGTTGCTACAGCTCGGTGATCCATACGTCGCGTCGGGCTACGATGGTGATGGTACGGCCGGCATCGACTGGGGCGTCTATGGCGCACCGGAGACGTTTCTGATCAGTGCGGACGGTACCGTGATCTACAAATATCTTGGTCCCTTGAATCGTCAAGTGTGGGATCAGGAATTTGTGCCTCGCCTCAGTGCGCAGGCCGGGGACCCCACTTGAGATTGTTTGCTTGTATTGCCGGACTCCTGCTGCTCGTATCGCATGCAGCAGCCATCGATGCGGATAAGGCATTCGAGGACCCGGCATTGCAAGCGCGATACGAAAAAATTATTTCCGAGGTCCGGTGCCTGAAGTGCCAGAACCAGACCATCAAGGACTCGAATGCGTTCCTTGCCGACGACCTGAGGCGCGAGATCCGGCGCATGCTGGAGGAAGGCAAGACCGACGCAGAGGTATTTGATTTCCTTGTCGTCCGTTATGGCGAGTTTGCGCTGTACCGGCCGCGTATGTCCGGCAAGACCCTGGTGTTGTGGCTCGCTCCGGTAGTGTTCATTGGATTCGGTGCATTCATAGCATTCCGGGTTGTCAGGCGGCGCATGTCGCTGCCCGTCGATGACGCCGCAGAGTCGATAGACGAGTCGCAGGCCTGATCGATGCTGTGGTTCCTGTTCGCGCTGATGCTCGCAGTCGCCGCCGTGTTCCTGCTGTGGCCGGTATATCGCCTCAAAACGCGACTGTCGGCGATGGCGGCGGCGATCGTGGTCGCAGCGATGGCGCTGGCGCCATTCGTCTACCTGCAAATCGGCAGTCCCGACGCGCGCAATTCGCAGAACGTCGCACCGGAAATCGAAGAGATGGTCACATCGCTGGCGGCGCGCCTCGAGAGGAATCCGCAGGATCTGGCTGGCTGGAAAATGCTCGGCCGATCCTACTTCACGATGGGGAGGCTGGCGGAAGCCATTACCGCTTTCGAGCGGGCAATCGAGCTCGAATCCGGACGCGACGCGCAAACCCTGGCCGATCTCGGCGAAGCCGTACTGATGAACGATCAAAGCAGCATCACCGGACGCGCCGGGCAGTTGTTTGAAACCGCGCTATCGTTGTCGCCGGCCAATCCCAAGGCCTTGTTTTATGGCGGGCTGGCGGCCATCAACCGGGGCGAGCCCTTGCTCGGAGCCGATCGCTGGGAGGCATTGCTTGCAACCTCGACGCCAAAGAACGTGGAAGACATTTTGCGGCAGCGTATCGCGGAGCTGCGGGGTGAATCCTTGCCACCGGTCGAGAGTACTGTAGCTGCAACTGCAACAACAACCGGAGCGGTCGTCACTATCAATATTGCGTTGGGCGACAATGCCTCGACGGTGGTAGGACCAGACGCGACGGTCTTCGTCATCGCACGCGATCCTGCTCAACCGTCGCCGCCAATTGCGGCAGTGCGGCGGCGCGCTTCCGAATTGCCGGCGGTCGTCACACTTTCCGATTCGGACGCGATGATCCCGGGCCGCGTGCCCTCGGCCTTTGCCGAGCTCGAAATAATCGCCCGGGTCTCGATGTCCGGCGATCCAATAGCCAAGAGCGGCGACTGGTTCGGCAGCCTGACACATCGCAACGGCTCGAACGATCCGCTGGCCATCCTGATCGACCAGCAGGTACCTTAGCCTTAAAGGCCTGGCTGGCAGCGAGGGAGGAACAGCCATTGTCATCAGCGATTTCCATCGAGGAAGCGAAAATGTGCTTCGCCTGCGGCCCGGAAAATCCGGTCGGCCTGCATATACGATTTGTCCTGGCTGAGGGAATCTGCAACGGCGAGTTCCGGCCAACCGTCAATCATGTGGGCTACGAAAATACCGTGCACGGCGGCATCATCTTTTCCGCCCTTGACGATGTCATGGCGAATGTCCTTTACCTGCAAAACATCAAGGCACATACGGCACGATGCGAAATACGCTATCGGCAGGCGCTGGCGGTCGGCGACACAATATTCCTGAAAGGGTGGATCGAAAGCCGGCGCAAGAGGCTGGTGCTTCTCAAGGGTGAGGCTCGCCTCGCAGACGGAACCCTGATTGCGGATTCCGAGGCGAGTTTCATGACGGCCCAGGCAGGCTCATCTTAGTCGTCGTAACGATTGCTTCTAACGGTCGAGAGACGGTGGTATCGCCACTCGCACGGTATCACCCTGCGCGTCGCTTTCTGCACGACGGCCTGTCTCCGATGCAACGCGCCGGCTCGCATCGGCAAGCGCCGTGTCAAGTCGTTTCAACTGCACAAAAGACAGTGCATTGAAATTGACATCATGAAGTGCATCGATGGCCCGTTGCGCGGCGTCTTCACCGCTTTGAGCCGGGGTACCGGGATTTTTCATTGAGGCAGTCTAGCAGCGGCTGCATGCATGAAATGTGACCGCAGTCACGTGCGGAGTTCCGCAGCTTGTGTGCTAGCATGCGGGCGTTTTTGCCTGTCGGCATGGAGTAGTTGATGGCACTTCCGGCAATTCTCGAGGGTAAGCTCCGAATCCCGTTGATCGGGGCGCCGATGTTCATCGTCTCCGGACCAGAGCTTGTCATAGCCCAATGCAAGGCAGGAATCGTTGGTTCGTTTCCGGCATTGAATGCCCGGCCGGAATCCATGCTGGAATCGTGGTTGCAACGAATCACAAGCGAACTGACGGAGTACGCCGCTTCCCATCCGGACATGCCGGTCGCGCCTTTCGCCGTCAACCAGATCTCGCACCAGAGCAATGACCGACTGCGCCACGACGTCGAGGTCTGCGTCAGGTACAAGGTCCCCATCATCATTACCAGCTTGCGACCTCCGGCTGAAGTCGTTGAAGCGGTTCACGCATACGGCGGCGTTGTTTTCCATGACGTGATCAATCTGCGCCACGCAGAGAAAGCGATCAGCCAGGGAGTCGACGGCATTATCGCGGTCTGTGCAGGCGCTGGCGGACACGCTGGCACCACGAGTCCTTTCGCGCTGGCCAAAGAAATCCGGCAGATCTTCGATGGAACGCTGATCCTCGCTGGCGCCATGAGTCGCGGATGCGATCTGGTTGCCGCTCGCGCGCTGGGTGCAGACCTCGCTTATTTTGGAACACGCTTCATCGCATGCACGGAGGCCAATGCACCGCAGAGCTACAAGGAGATGATTGTGCAGAGTAGCGCCGCTGACATCGTGTACACGCTGGTCTTCACCGGCATACATGGCAGCTACCTCCGCGGCAGCATCGAAAATGCGGGACTCGACCCGGACAACCTGTCCGAATTGGATATCAAGTCGATGAATTTCGGCAGTGGGGGAAACACACGCGCGAAAGCCTGGCGCGATATCTGGGGCGCAGGGCAGGGCGTCGGTACAATCGACGGCATTGCATCCGTACACGACCTGGTCATGCAACTTGAACGGGAATACAGGGAGACTCTGCAGCGCCTCAGGGTGGCATGAAAGCTGCAGACTTGACGGCGAACAATAATGACAACCATGATGATGTCGTTTCTGCTGGTTGCCCTTGGCGGCGCACTCGGCTCCATGGCGCGGCTCGCGATGTCGCTCTTGTTCGCCCGTATCATCATCGTTGTGCCGCTTGGCACATTCGCCTCGAACCTGATCGGATGTTTCGTGATGGGCTTGGTGGTGCAACTGCTGGCAAATCCCGGCTGGTTCAGCCAAAGCGAATTTATTGCACAGCAGAACAGGCTGTTCTTCGCTGTCGGTTTCTGCGGCGGTTTCACGACGCTGTCAGCGCTGGTCGTAGAGATAAGCACCTTGATGCAACGCGGTGAGGTTGTGTCCGCATTCGCCTATATGTGCGCAACCATGATTGGCGGACTTGCTTGTTTCTATGCCGGTGCTGCGCTGCTGCGGTCACTCATGCAAAGCCAGGGCGGCTGACTCCAGCAGCGACCAGATATCGTCGATCCAATCGAGGTGTTCCGGTTTCATCAGGCATGAACGGATGCAGGTGACTGTGCCACGATTCATGACCAGTTCCGGCCAGTAGTGCCGTACCAACTCTGGCGGCAATTCGATCAGCGCCAGGTGCAGCTCGCGCTTTGCGGCCTCCTCGAACAATTTGCGTGCCAGCGCGCTGGCGTCACGGGCATTACTGGACCTTGCACCGAAAACTACAATATCCAGCTGCGGTTGCATCAATGCCTTTAATCGCTTGCTGGCCTGCAGGCGCCGCCACAGTTCCTGCGCGGCCAGCAGCGAGCGATTCAGCCCCGCGGCGAATTCGCCGCCACGCTTCATAGGCAGCAGTTGCTGTGTCGCCCACAATGCAACCGCCGCGGCGCCAGGTCGTGAGCACTCGAGGCTGATTTCGCCCAGATGCAATTCAGCCGAACTGAAATACGTGTAGGGCGAGTCGTGTTTGTACAGTACGCCCACCGAAGAATCGCGAAACAGCACGCAACCGCAGCCGTATGGCTGCAGTCCGTGTTTATGAGGATCAATGACGATCGAGTCGGCCTCGCCAATGCACGAGAATGCGAGGCGGGCAGCCGGCGGGAGAGCTTCCGCAAGCGTGAAGTACCCTCCATAGGCGGCATCGACGTGGACCCGGAATCCGTACCGCTGCCGAATCCTTAGGACCTCGGGCAGGGGATCGATCGCTCCGAGACCTGTGGTGCCCATGGTTACCACCACGGCAGCCACGTCGCCTTTGGTCAGCCTGGCTTCCAGTGCCGTCACATCCATGCAGCCGTCAGGCGTAACCGGCACCGCTTCGAACGGCAGCGCCAGCACATCGCTGATGCGCGAATGGGTGTAGTGGGCCTGCGCCGACGCCAGTACGGTCTTGCCCGGATGTAGCTTCCCGGCGACCCACAATGCTTCGAGATTGGCCATCGTGCCACCGCCGCACAGGTGTCCCAGCGGATTGCTCAGGTCAAACATTGCTCCGATCGATGCGATGCACTCGCTTTCCATCATGGAGCTTGCGATGCCGCCGTCCCGGGCATGGTTATTCGGATTGATCCATAGAGACAGTGCGTAAGCCAGCCGTGCAACGGGGTGCGGCGGTTTCAGCATTTGTCCGGCGTAGCGCGGGTGGTGATACGGGTAGTTCTGCTGCATGCGGGTTGCGACCTGCATGAGCACATCCTTGATCCTGTCATGGTCTGCGGCAGGCGAAAAATCGGGCAGGTGACTGAATCCTTCCTGCAGCTTTTCCAATGCGCTGAGCAGGATATCGATTTCCGCTTTGGAGAGTAATGCCATCGTCAAGGCCTGTTGCCGTGCGGCTCAAATCGTAACCTAAATAATCGGCATAATGTCCGGTACTATTGGCGTTCTGAATTCCCGGCGAACAGACAATATGGACCTGATTGCAATCGCTGTGCCGTTTTTTCTGCTGGCCCTGCTGATAGAGCTAGTTGTCGATCGTATCCGGGGTACCGGCTACTTTCGCGCCACCGACGCAATTAACAGTCTCAGTGCCGGCACGCTCAGCACGACTTTCGGCTATTTCACCAAGATCGTGCCGACTGTCATATCGGCGTACGCCTTTCAGGAATTTGCCCTGATCGATATGCCGCTGGCCTGGTTCGACACGTCGGTAAGCGGCCTGCTGTTGTGGCTGGTGGCAATGGTGGCATGGGACTTCTGTTACTACTGGTCACACCGTTGCGGGCATGAGGTATCGATCCTGTGGGCCTCGCACGCGGTGCATCATCAAAGCGAGGACTACAACCTGTCCACCGCGCTGCGGCAGACCAGCACCGGATTCCTGTTCAACTGGATCTTCTACCTGCCCCTGTTTCTTGTCGGCTTTCCTCCGGAGGTCCTGATCACAGTCAATTCGCTGAATCTGATCTACCAGTTCTGGGTCCACACGCAACACATCGGCAAACTCGGCGTGCTCGATCATATTCTTGTCACTCCGTCTAACCATCGCGTGCATCACGCGCAGAATGAGAAGTACATCGACCGGAATTACGGCGGCATCCTTGTCCTCTGGGACAGGCTGTTCGGCAGTTTCCAGGAAGAACTCGATGAGGAGCCGGTGGTGTTTGGCGTGCGTAAACCGCTGGCCAGCTGGAACCCGTTCTGGGCAAATGTACAGGTTTATGCGTACCTGTGGTTCGATGCAGTACGCACCCGGCGCTGGCGCGACAAGATTGGAATCTGGTTCCGGCGCACCGGCTGGCGGCCGCAGGATGTCGAGACGCGCTATCCCAAGTACCGGTCCGATATCAGCACATTTCGCAAGTACGACCCGCCGCTCACACGGGCCTTGAGGTACTACGTCGTCGCGCAGTTCGTCATTGCCGTGGCCGGAATTCTCTGGATCGGACAACTGTATGCCATGCAAGGCCCTGGGGTTGTCGTAATTCCATGCCTGCTGTTGTGGGTGCAACTGTATACCTTGGGGATGATCAGCGACCGCAGGGACCACGCAATTCGCTTCGAGCTGGCCAGACTAAATGTCATATCGCCACTCGGCGTGCTGGCGATCACCATGACGTCGTCGGCAATTGTCGGCAACGCCGCCACCTGGATCGCGGTCCTCGGCTATGCACTGGTCTCGTCGGTCATGCTGCGGCTGGCATCCGGCTCCGGCGCAACCGTGCCAATAGCCGTGCCAACAAACGGGCAGGGAAGCAGGACCCCCGATTGATGGTGCCTGATCGTCTGTCGATTGCCGAGGCCAGGCGGCTGGCGCTCGCAGCGCAGGGGTTTGCGAAGGCGCCGGCTACGATCCCGCCCGGCACGAACGATATAGAGCGGGTAATCCGGCGACTGGGCCTGTTGCAACTCGATTTCGTCAATGTACTCGTTCCGGCGCACTACCTCGTTGTCTACTCACGGCTCGGCGCGTATGACCGCCAGATCCTGGATCGGCTGGTCTACGAGCAGGGATTGTTCACCGAGCAATGGGCACACGAGGCATCTGTCGTCCCGATGGAGGCATGGCCACTGTTGCGCTTTCGTCGCGACGAGTTCAGGCCATACCCGGGAAGCCCGATAATGCAATTTCGAAAGAAGGCGAAGTATTTATCAGAAGTAATTGAAATAATAAATAAAAAAGGCGCTATTACAGCGACCGATTTGCCAGCCGTCAAAGGGCCGAAACGCAAGCCTGGCGACTGGCATCGGTCGGTTGCACGCTCGGCGCTCGAGTATCACTTCGGCTTCGGCCGACTGGCGGTCGCCAGGAGGCTGCCCAATTTCCAGCGCGTCTACGATCTCCCGGAGAGACTGATCCATTCGCAACAGCTTTCAAAGCTGATCCAAAAAGACGACGCACAACGCGAACTGCTGTTGCTCGCCGCTGGGGCATTTGGCGTCGCTACTGCAAGTGACCTTGCCGACTATTACCGCTTGCCGGTACCAGAGGCGCGGCAGCGATTGCGCGAGCTGGAGGAGCATGGCGCATTGCGCCCGGTACGCGTGGATGGCTGGGCCGAGCCCGCCTACGTGCCGGCAACAGCGGTCATCCCGCCCGGCATCGAATCCTGCGCCTTGTTGTCGCCCTTTGATCCGCTGGTCTGGTGCCGCCCGCGGACCGAACGCCTGTTTGATTTCCACTACCGGATCGAAATCTACCTGCCCGAGGCCAAGCGCA
>JAHKKM010000005.1 GCA_020027645.1 Pseudomonadota bacterium | reverse complement strand
TCCTGTGACAGCGGCGTGGGAAGTCGTCCGGTATTCCCACAGCAGGCCGCCGTCGGTTCCGTTCAGCGCAGCCACACCGCCGTGCGAACGGCAACAGGGATAATTGTCGAGTCCCGCAATCGCCACCTCGAACGAAGAAATCGGTACGAACAGCCGGTTGTCGTGAAAAGCGAGCGAGCCGCTGATCACCGTGGTCGGAAACCATCGCAGTGCCTGGCGCCAGCGCAAGGAGCCGTCGTTTGCCGAGACCGCGTATACGTTGGCCATGTCGTCGGCAAAAAACAGGGTGGCAATACCGTCCGCGGTCGTTTCGAGGTTCAGCGACGAGCGTATGCCGCTGCGGGCCTGGTAATGCCAATGGACGCAGCCGCTGTCCTGGTCCAGCGCCAGCAAATTTCCGTTCGAGGTGCCGAGAAACAAAACGCCGGAGGATGCAACCGGTTGCGAGCGCATTTCGGTCGCGCCCGGAACGGCCAGCGACCACTTGAGCTCGAGGTCTTGCAAATTATGTGAATGGATGGCGACGTTGCTATCCATTGCGCGGCGATTCTCGACACCGAAGCCCCAGTTGTTGTGCTCCTGGGAAACGACGTTCAACGCTGCCTTGGATTGACAGGCACGGTCCGCGATCCATGCATCGCGTTGTTCGCTGCCTGCGGTTGCAAGGTAACTTGCAACAAGTAAGCGTTCCTCAGCGCTGATCAGTGAGCCCTGGACCTGCATGCGCCCGAATTCGAGGGATTGCAGGATACGCGATACGGTCATTTGATTCATCGTTGCCAGAGACGGCGCCTTGGTTTCCGGATTGTTGTGGCAGCTTGCGCATTGAGCCTGGTAAAGCGCAGCCCCTAGCTGCGCGGCCTTGTCCGCATCCGAAGGTACCGGGCTCACGCGTATCAGCGTCGGCTGGCTGTCCTCGATCATCCAGCTCGGAAAATGCGAGTTGCTGGTGAAGACGCTGCCATCCTCCGCAATCTCGATATCGCGCGTGAAACTCCGCCGTTGTGTCAGCGGATACACACGCCAGGCTTCGCGTTCGATATCGAATGACATGATGCTGTCGGACTGGTTTCCGTTGACCCAGACGACTCCGCGCTTACGATCGACGTTCAGCGCGTACGGTGTCTCATGGGTCAACGGCAGAGCGAACGTGGAGAATTTTTTCTGCAAAGGGTCGTATTTCGCAATCAGGCCGCTCGAGAAGCCGGCGATCCAGATATTTCCTTCTGCATCGGTGCGCACGCGCCGCGGCGCCGCAAATGGCGTTTCGATCAGCTGCAGCTCGCCCGATTCCGGATCGATGCGTGCGATGTCGTCGGCATACAGACGTGCAACCCACACGGAACCGTCCACCGGCGACACATCGATGCCGTACGGCATCGGGAATCCGCTGCTGTCCCAGTCGTAGTCTGGCGGCGATGATATGTCACCGCTGGCGAGCTTGTATTTTACGATCCAGAGGACAACGCGTTCCTTGATCCCACGCGGCGGCAGATCGTAAAAAGTGAACGAGCGGCTGCGGCGGTCGAACATGCCGACCTGCGAGGACAGCGCCAGCGTAAACCAGATGCGGTCCTGCCCGTCGGCGCGGATGGTGTGTGGATAAAAGCCCTCCTTCATCGGATAGTGAAAGAATTCGCCGGACTCCGGATCGAACTCGATCAGCTCGCGCTGCATCGACGGTGTCAAAAAGATGTGCCCGTCGCTCGGTGCGACCGCGAATGAGTGCACCCCGGAATAATTCTCGGCTTTCGGATAGGTCTTCAGGCGGTCGCCCAGTATTCCGCCGATCCTTATACCTTCAGCATGCGGCACCTTGAAGACGCGGTAGCTGCCGTCCTCGACATTCACCTCGTAAATACGATCCATGAGATTGTCTCCGACGTACAGCTTGCCGTTCGGGTGCAAAACCAAATCGTGCATTTGCGACATGCTGTCGCCGATAGCCCACTCCTCGATTTTTGCGTCCTGCAATGCAGGATGCCAGGCCTCGAAATCCGGCAGGGATGCGTAAGCAGCAGTCAGGGCCGGGTAGGCTGAGGCCAGCGCGCTCGCGGCCGGTTCGACCAGGTCCTCGGCGGCCATGGCACCGTAGGTATTCATGCGATCCAGAATGTCGCGCCACTGGTCTTTCGTTCGGGCCAAACGCATCATCGGCGAGGCCTGCTGGTGACAGAACCCGCAATGACGCAGGAAATGCTCTTCCGCCTGCGCCGGGTCCTCTGCCCATGAGAAGTCCAGCTTCGACAACCAGAGGTTTGACGGTTTGCTCTCGGCGAGCTCACGTGCATCGCTGATCTTTTCCAGAACAAGCGTCGGCAATCCGCTTGTGGCGGGGAATTCGACCAGCACATCGCGATAACCCTGCGCGCGCACGCGAATTTTCTGCACCCCGGCAACCGGCGGTACACCGAAGTCCGCGCTGCCCTTGCTGTCGGTAAATAGGGTAACCCGCGGAGCCACGCGGTTGATCACGCCTTCTTTGGAATAACCATTGTCCGACCTGTCCACTATATCGGTACCGGCCATCGTTCTGCTCACCATAGCCGTTGCGACAGGATTACCGTCCGTATCCGTGATGCGCACGATTTGCGCGCTGACGCCCGATGCCTGGCACACCAGGCCCAGGAACAGCGCCAGAATCGGCGCATGCAGGCACACTTTATTGATGAACACGTTACTCAAGCCGACCTCCCCCTATCCAGGTCTTTGAGCCTACCGCTCGCAGCAGCCCGACTCCAGCATTGCCTTCTGCTGCCGGATGCTTCACTCTTTCAGGCCAGTATTTTCATTCGCTCCACACGCAAACAATCGAGAAAAATGAATACCAAGAAAGCGGCAGCGTTTATCAGCAGCCAGTGGGATGAATCCATCGTTCCGACACTCTGCGACTACATCAGGATCCCGAACAAATCACCGGCATTCGATCCGGACTGGCAGAAGCGCGGACACATGGATCAGGCAATCGCCCTGCTCGAAGGCTGGTGCCGCAAGCAACCGATCAAAGGCATGCAGATCGAGGTGGTGCGGATCAAGGGACGAACGCCGGTGCTGTTCATCGATATTCCTGGTGATTCCGACGAAGTGGTCGTGCTGTACGGCCACTTCGACAAGCAGCCGGAATTCAGTGGCTGGGCGGACGATCTCGATCCCTGGAAACCCGTCATCAAGAACGGAAAACTGTATGGCCGCGGTGGTGCCGACGACGGTTACGCAACGTTCGGCTCGCTGACCGCGATCCGCGCCTTGCAGGAGCAGGGCATTCCGCACGCACATTGCGTGGTGCTGATCGAAGGCTGCGAGGAAAGCGGCAGCTTCGATCTGCCCTTCTACATCGATTTGTTGCAGGACCGGATAGGTTCGCCGAGTCTTGTGGTTTGCCTGGATGCCGAGTGCGGGAATTACGACCAGCTCTGGTGCACAACCTCGTTGCGCGGAAATCTCACCGGCAAACTGAATGTCGAGGTACTGACCGAAGGCGTGCACTCCGGCAGTGCCAGTGGCATCGTGCCATCGAGCTTTCGTCTGCTGCGGCAGTTACTGAGCCGCGTCGAGGACGAGGCGACCGGCGAACTTCTGCCGGCTGCACTGCGTGTGAAAATTCCGGCACAACGGCAGCAGCAGGCGGTGAAAGCGGCGAAGGTCCTCAAGGACTCGGTGTACAAGCGATATCCCTGGGCGGTCAAGGGCGCAAAACCGGCCGGATCGGCGCTCGAATTGCTGCTGAACAATACCTGGCGTCCGACCTTGAGCGTAACCGGCGCCGACGGTCTGCCGGCACTGGTGAATGCAGGCAACGTGTTGTTGCCGCAGACGACACTGAAGCTGTCTTTCCGCCTGCCGCCAACCTGCGACCCGAAAAAGGCAGCAAGCGCCATCAAGAAAGCACTGGAACGTAATCAGCCGCGCCTGGCCAAGGTCAGCTTCGACGTCGATTCCGCGATGGGCGGCTGGAATGCTCCGAAAATTGCCGACTGGCTGGTCGCGTCGATGCAAAAGGCATCGAACACTTTCTTCGGCAAACCATCGATGTACATGGGAACGGGCGGAACGATTCCCTTCATGGGCATGCTGGGCGAGAAATTTCCGAAAGCGCAGTTCCTGGTCACCGGCCTGCTCGGACCGAGCTCCAACGCGCACGGACCGAACGAGTTCCTGCACATCGAAACCGGCAAACGCCTGACGAGCTGTGTGGCGCAGGTGCTTTCAGACCATTTTCAGCGGCAATAAAATCGGGGTCAGACCACATTTTCTCGAAAACTGGGAAAACTGGGGTCAGACCACGTTTCCCGATGAAGCGGTAATGCCCGAGATTTCCGAAAACGTGGTCTGACCCCGATTTTGGGCGCCGGTCTTATTCCCACTCGTAGGTGAAGCGCATTCCCGCCGTACGCGGCCGGCGATGGCCGAAGAAGTGCGAGGGATTGATTCCGCCGTTAACGTTCTGGCCATCGTAGGTGAATTCATCGGTGAAGTTCTCCACGTAGGCGCCGATGCCCCAGTTCGCCGGCGACTGGTAACGGATGCGAAATGCATATTCGGCATACGACGGAATCTTGGTCGATGACAGGTTTTCCCAGCCGCCGCCGCGCTCCGATTCGAAGGTTGCATCGACACTGGCCTTGATCTCGCCCTGCCCGAGGTTGAAGTAACTGTTAAGCACGACAGCTCCGGAAAATTCCGGCGCCCAGAACAGCGGCGATCCTTCACACCCGTTCGGGTCGGACAGACCGCAGATGCTTTGCAACTCGGTCGCTTCGCTGTCCAGCCAGGACGATTCAAGAAACACGTCGAAATTCTGGCCGAGTGCCCACGTTACCGAACCCTCTATTCCCTGGCTCTTGACCTTGCCGACGTTCTTGACGTTCGACGCCCCGCCGTCGAAGACCACGACCTGCAGGTCCTGGTAATCGTAATAGAAGACGTTGACGTTGAAGATCATGGCACCGTCGACCAACGTGTCCTTGTAGCCAATCTCGTAGGAATCCGCGACTTCGGGATTGAAGGTGTTGGGCAATGCGCCGCTCGCCTGTGTGACGTCCGTGGTATTACCGCCGATACCGATGCCATCCGCGTCCGTCAACGCAAAACTGCCGAAACCGCCCGCCTTGAAGCCCTCCGTGTAACTCGCGTACAGCAGCGCCGTGTCGGTCGGCTCGAAACGCACCAGGAAGCGCATCTGCAGATCGTCCCAGCTCTTCGTGTCCGTAATATCCCCGGCCGTGGAGAACCCGTAGGCCCAATATGCGCCGAGATTACTGACCGGCGTCGGCACGTTGATAGTGAAGTCCTTCTTGTCGTCGGTATAGCGCAGGCCCACGCCGACGTCCCAACTGTCATTCAGCTCGTAACTCAGATCGACATACGAGGACCAGCCGGTGTACTTGCCGACGATGCGTCCCGACTCGGTGAGATTGCCGTCCGCGCTCGGGATGAACACAGAGCCGTCGTAGTACTCATAGTAATCCACGCAACCGGTGAAGTTCGTGCCAGTGTAATAATAGCCGTAGTACTGGCAGAAATAGTCCTCCTGTCCCATGAACTGGAAGCGTGCATCGATCTCTTCCTGGTAGAACGACACGCCCGCATACCATGACAACGCACCCTCGGTGTCCGAGGTCAGGCGCAACTCCTGCTGGATGTAATCGCCGGTCTGGTCCTGACGGTAATTGACGATGGACAACGGCGTGCCGTCATAGTCTTCGTTGTAGTAGTAATCGTGATCCTTGTAGCCGGTCAGCGATGTCAGCGTTGCGAAATCAAGATCGTAGTCGACGCGCAAGCCGAGCGTCAGGATGGTCGCATCGTCGTTGTCGCCGCCCGACTGGTCGCTGTCGGTATCGCGCTTATCGCCACGAATTGTTACGTCACCGAGTGCCGCCTCAAAGGACTCCCAGATATCGCCGGTTTCTATTGCCCGATACACCGAACCGGATTGCTGCCGGTCCTCGTACTCGACCGTGGTATCGACACTCAATGCATCGTTTTCGTAACGCGTCGACCAGCGTATCGCGCCTTTCTCGTGCTCGATGAGGTCGGTGTCGTTGTAGTAATTATGGACGAAGCCGTCTTCCTGGGAGTAGTAGCCGGCGAATCGCATCGCGAAGGAATCGCTGATCGGCACATTGACTGCACCCTCGCCTACCGCATGACTGCGCTCGCCGATATCCAGATCGAAGTAGCCACTCATCTCACCGCCGACGTCGGCTTTCTTGGTGTGGACGCTGAAGGCACCGCCGATGGAGTTGCGGCCGAACAGGAAGCCCTGCGGGCCGCGAAGGATTTCTGCGCGGTCGATGTCGTAAAGGCTGGTGACCGCCGAACCGTTGCGGCCCTCGTACAATTCGTTCTTGAAAAATGCCGCCGACGGATCTCCGCCGACTCCGAAGTCCTGGGTGCGGATTCCGCGCACGCTGATGGCGTCGATAAAGCTGTCCTGGCTGTTGCCGGTGACACCCGGTGTGTACGACACCAGGTCCTTGACGTCATTCAGATTGACATCGCGGCTGAATTCTCCGCTGATCGCCGTGATCGCAAGCGGCACGTCCTGCACCGATTCGCTGCGTCGCGTTGCAGTAACGGTGATTTCCTCTATTTCCTGCGCCTGGGCGGCGCCGAGCGCTCCCGTCATGATGGCGACCGTGACGGCCTTCGAAATCGCCGAACGCCTCGGTACTGGCAGCAGCACTCCGGACGATCCTGTAGCTCCCCCGCGGTGCTCGTGCCTGTTCCTCGTGGATGCGCGACGCATGTCGTATCTCCTTGTTTTTGTTCGCTTATTCGGACAAAGATCGAATCTTGCCGGGTGCGTTGATCTGCCTTGCCACCCGTTTAGACCAAGTACATTGTTCTCCCCGTGCGCAGCAGCTGTCAATCCGGCAATTCGACCCCTGCAGACTGCAGCTCTTCGAGCATCGGCGCAAGCTGTGTTTCATATCGTCGCCAGCGACCGATCGAGCGCGTATGGGCCGGCTCGCGAACCTGCACCGCACTCGCCGTCGACACAGCCGTTTTCTGCTGGTGAAAACTGAGGCAGCGCTCGTCCCACGGAAGCGCAAGGTATTCGATCAGGCCACGTGCGTTGCGCTCGAGGTTTCGCACCGTGTCCTCGTAGGAGATATCGTAGAAGCGACCCGGGAAGCGCTCGCGCAAACTGCGCATCAGGTGCCAGTATCTCGCATGATGGCGCGCCATCTCGCGCTGATCGTAGGAATGCAGGTAAGCATCGGCAAACAACTGCTTGAAACTCGAAAACGATGCATCGCGGGGGTCACGCACCAGGTGCACGATTTTCGCGTTGGGCAACGCTTTGAGAATCAGCGGAATGTACAGGTAGTTCTGCGGCAGCTTGTCTATGAACCTCGGCGTGTCGCCCTGCATCTTTCGCGTGGTCTCCAGGTACATGCCACCGATCTTGCGTACATTGAGCTTCATCGCCTCCCGGAACAGGCCGGCCGAGAATCGCTTCGGGTCCTGATAATTGCTGAGTCGTCGTATCGCCAGCCCGAACTGTTGCAGCTCGCCGGCGGAATGCACCTGCGGATGACTGCTGATGATGCGCTCGATGAGCGTAGTGCCGCTTCGAGGCTGACCCAGAACGAAGATGGGCGCCACGCTATCGTGGCCCCGTTCGCCAGAGGCCAGCCAGTCTGCCGTGAAATTTTGCGTAAGGAATTCGAACATCTCGATTTCAGCGTTCTCGTCATACTCGACCGTCATGCGGCGCTGCTCCGCGCCTTTGCTGAAAGCATCGAACGCCGCGTCCCACTCCTCCAGGTCTTCGTATTCCTTGCCGATCGCGTAGTAGTAGAACGCCAGTGATCGCGGATGATTGCCTTTTCTCTGTGCCAGCTCATGCATCTGGTCGATGTGCGAGTGCTCCTTTGCCTTGCCCGATGCCGACAGCGACCAGTGCGCCTGCGGACTTTCCGGCTGAAGCGCGACGATTTTCTCGAAAATCTCTTGCGCGTCCGAGGTCAGGCCGTGGTAGACAAGGTTATTGGCGAGATTCTGCAGGAACGGCGTGTGCTTCGGCGCTTTGCCGGTCGCGCGTTCATAGAATCGCCTTGCATCGTCGTACTCGCCCATGAGCGAGGCGACGGTGCCGAGAAGATCGTTGACCATCGGATCGTCGGACTCTACCTTCCTGGCTTCGCGCAACGCTTTATCGGCGAGGTTCACCTGCCCTTCGCTCATGTAGAGCTTTGCAAGATGCGCCCAGGCCGCTGCATGTGCGGGGTCGAGCTTGGTCACCGAACCGAAAGCACTGAATGCGTTTTTGCGATCTTTTGCCTCAAGTGCCACCAGCCCGACCAAGAAGTGCGCCTGCACGAGGTCCGGTTTGATCTGGATCGCCTCTTGGCAGCAGGCCGCTGCTGCGCGTATATCGCCTTTCTCCAGCAAATTAAAACCGCGGTTTAGCAATGCGTGAAGTTTCTGCTTTTGTGACTGCATTACTGGCATGTGCGTTCGTCTGTCTCGTGATGGATCGATTTCATACAGCGGCAGTATAGGGGCAGGTCGCAATCAAGTCAGCTGCACTGATTGGCGCTGCCAATTGAGTATTTTCCCGTACAATGCCGCGCCATGATTCAGTTCAACCAACTCGCACTGCGCCGCGGCGCCAAATTGCTGCTCGAAGAGGTCAGCCTGCAGATACATGCGGGCCAAAAGGTCGGCATTACCGGTGCGAACGGCAGCGGGAAATCCAGTTTGTTCTCACTGATCCTCGGTGAGATTGGCGCTGACGGTGGTGATCTTCAGGTGCCCGCGGACTGGGTCATCGCGCACATTGCCCAACAGACACCGTCGGATACCCGCGCCTGTATAGAGTACGTGCTTGACGGCGACCAGGAACTGCGAAAAATCGAGAAACTGCTGCAGGACGCCGAGCTGCATCACGACGGGGAGGCCCTTGCCAACCTGCACGCTGAGTTCGCTCATGTCGACGGCTACACTGCCAGGAGTCGGGCCGGGCAATTGCTGCACGGACTCGGATTCACAAGCGCTGACGAGTCGCGGCCGGTCGATGAGTTCTCCGGCGGCTGGCGCATGCGACTAAATGTTGCGCGAGCCCTGATGTGCCGCTCGTCCCTGCTGTTGCTCGACGAACCGACCAACCACCTCGATCTCGACACTGTCATCTGGCTCGAGGGCTGGTTACGCAACTATCCCGGAACGCTGCTGCTCATTTCCCATGACCGTGATTTTCTGGATGCCGTCGTCGGCCATATTCTCAATATCGAGAACCGGCACGCAACGCTGTACTCCGGCAACTATTCGGCATTCGAACGCATCCGCGCCGAGCGGCTCGCGCATCAACAGTCACAGTTCGAGAAACAGCAACGCGAAGTCGCCCACATACGCTCGTACATCGACCGGTTCCGTGCCCAGGCAACCAAAGCGCGGCAGGCGCAAAGCCGGATCAAGGCTTTGGAGCGCATGCAGCTCATTGCGCCCGCGCACGTCGATTCGCCCTTTCATTTCTCGCTGCTCGAGCCTGAGAAACTTCCAAGGCCATTGTTGCGTATCGATCACGCGGCCGTTGGCTACGGTTCGACTACCGTTTTGTCGAATGTCCGGCTCAGTCTCTCGCCCGGCGATCGAATCGGACTGCTGGGCCGTAACGGCGCCGGCAAATCGACGCTGATCAAGCTGCTCGCGGGCACACTGGAATTGCAGAGCGGCGAGTTTGTGCGCGCCAACGATCTCGAGACCGGCTATTTTGCACAACACCAGGTCGAGCAGCTGCACCCGAAACGCACACCGCTCGAACACCTTTATGAGCTGGCGCCACGGGCGCGCGAGCTGGAATTGAGGAACTACCTGGGTGGATTCGGCTTTTCCGGCGATACTGTGCTGATGCCGACGGGGCCGTTCTCCGGCGGCGAGAAATCGCGCCTCGCACTCGCGCTGCTCGTTTATCACCGCCCTAACCTGCTATTGCTCGATGAGCCAACCAACCATCTCGACCTGGAAATGCGCCAAGCGCTCGCTACTGCACTGCAGGATTTTTCCGGAGCGATGGTCATCGTGTCGCATGACAGGCACCTTCTGAGAGTGACTACCGATCAACTGTTGCTGGTGCATGACGGCCAGGTATCCGAGTTCGAAGGCAGCCTCGACGATTATCCAGCGTGGCTTGCGGCTCAGAACCGCTTGAGTAGCAACTTGCTTCGTGCCCCGGAACCGGAGCCGATCGCCAACGACAGGAAGGTCAAAAAACGACGCGAAGCCGAGCAACGCCAGCGCCTGCGGCCGCTGAATCGCCGCATCGAAAAAGCCGAGGCCGCAATCGCCGCGCTGCAGGCGCGGAAAAAAGAGCTGGAAAATCGCCTGGCTCTGCCCGAGCTGTACGAGGCGGGCCGCAAGGACGAACTGAGATCGGTGCTGGATGAACAGGCCGACGTCAACTGGCAACTGGCAAAAGAAGAAGCGAACTGGCTGGAAGCGCACGAGGAACTCGAACGCGCCGGTTAGACTCACGTGGCCAAGAATTCGCCGCTTTTTTCGTTACAATTGCACACCGCAGCAGCGACGGGATTCCGGCATGGATGACGTTTCGGTGACACAGATCAGGAGCGGCAGCGACTATATCGAAAGCCTGCGCGATCGCGACCTGACGATTTACTATCTCGGCGCCCTTGTCGATGATCCGGTCGAGCACCCGGTCATTCGCCCATCGATCAACGCGGTTGCCGAGACCTACGACCTGGCGTTGCGCGATCCCGAGCTTGCGTCGGTCATTTCGCCGATCACCGGTGAACGTATCAGCCGTTTTTTGCACATCGCCGATAGTGCGGCCGATCTGGTGATGCAAAACAAGATGCAGCGCCGACTCGGGCAACTGACAGGAGCCTGCTTCCAGCGCTGTGTCGGCATGGATGCACTCAATTCGCTGCATTCGGTCACCTTCGACATCGATGAAGCACATGGCACGACATACCACCAGCGCTTCCGCGAATTTGTGGCGATGGTGCAGAGCCGCGGTTACGTGATCGGCGGCGCCATGACTGACGTCAAGGGCGACCGGGGGAAGGCGCCGCACCAGCAGGATGACAGCGATTTGTTCGTGCACATCAGCAAACGCAGCGAGGATGGCGTCTACATTCGTGGTGCCAAGGCACACCAGACCGGCTGCATCAATTCCCACTGGATGCTGGTCATGCCGACATTGCGCCTGACCGACAAGGACAGGAAATTCGCCATAATCGGAGCAGTACCGGTCGATGCACCGGGGATAACCTACATTTACGGCCGGCAATCCTGCGACACCCGTGCGATGGAACCCGGTGACATGGACTCGGGCAATGCGCGTTTTGCCGGGCAGGAGGCCATGGTCATCTTCGATGACGTGTTCATACCGCGGGACAAGATATTCATGGACGGCGAATACGAGTTTGCCTCCACGCTGGTCGAGCGCTTCACCTGCTATCACCGCCGGAGCTACGTCTGCAAATCCGGCGTCGGCGATGTGCTGATCGGTGCCGCAGCGGCAATTGCGGACTACAACGGCGTGGAAAAGGCCTCGCACATCCAGGACAAACTGGTCGAGATGACGCATCTCAACGAAACCATTTACAGCACCGGCATCGCCTCCAGTTACCAGGCATCGAAAATGAAATCGGGCGTTTATCAGAATGACAACATGATCGCCAACGTGTGCAAGCATCACGTCACCCGCATCCCGTACGAGATCGGCCGGCTGGCGCAGGACCTTGCCGGTGGCATTGTAGCAACGGCACCATCGCAGCAGGATCTTGAGAACCCGGCGATTGGCGAGTTGATCCGCAAATACCTGAAAGGACGCAAGGAGATTGCGACCGAGGACAGGCTGCGCATCGTCCGCCTGATCGAGAACATGACGCTCGGGCGGAATGCGGTGGGTTACCTAACCGAGTCCATGCACGGTGCAGGATCGCCGCAGGCGCAACGGGTGCAGATTGCCCGCGAGATGCAGCTCGAGTTCAAGAAATCCCTGGCCAGGACCCTGGCGGGGATCGCACCGGAATCCGCCGAAGAGATCGGCGAGGACTTGAGCGACTATATGGCAGCTGTGTTTCGCACTGTCACGCCCGAGAAAAACGAATAATCCGCTCAATAAGGAGCAAGCGATGGCGAAAACGATTAAAGCATCGGAGTTGCCGGGCATGG
This sequence comes from Pseudomonadota bacterium, assembly GCA_020027645.1. Classification (GTDB taxonomy): domain Bacteria; phylum Pseudomonadota; class Gammaproteobacteria; order Steroidobacterales; family Woeseiaceae; genus JAKEGN01. The sequence continues at coordinate 34,548 of JAHKKM010000005.1, read as the reverse complement.
TCGGAAAGGAGTTCGAACCGTCCCCGTGGATCGAAATCACCCAGGAACGGGTCAATCTGTTTGCCGATGCAACCAACGACCACCAGTTTATTCACGTCGATCCGGAGAAGGCGGCAAGAACACCATTTGGCGGCCCGATTGCGCACGGCTTCCTGTCGCTGTCGCTGCTGTCATACCTGAATGCGCAAAGCGCGATGGTTCCGGAGGGCTTGGTGATGGCTGTCAATTACGGATCCGACAAGGTGCGTTACCTTGCGCCGGTAAAGGTGGGCAAACGCATCCGCTCGCGTCAGAAGCTACTCGAGGCGGCAGAGAAAAGACCGGGTCAGTGGCTGACCAAGACCGCCGTAACCGTGGAGATCGAGGGCGAAAGCACGCCCGCATTGGTTGCCGAGATACTGTCCATGTACATTGTCCGGTGAAGCCCCCGGAATCCGTCAGCAATAAGGAATAAACATGACTATCAGAATGGATGGCCAGGTGGCCATTGTCACGGGCGCAGGCCGCGGACTCGGCCGCTGCCACGCACTGGCACTCGCAAAACGCGGTGCGAAAGTACTGGTTAACGATCTTGCGGACGCGAACGGCAAATTGCAGAACGCCGACAATGTCGTCGTCGAGATCCGCGCAGCCGGTGGTGAGGCCATGGCCAACGGCGCCAATGTAGCCGACGGCGCGCAGGTCGAGAACATGGTCCGGCAGACCATGAGCCAATGGGGCCGCGTCGATATCCTGGTAAACAATGCAGGCATCCTGCGTGACAAGTCTTTCGTCAAGATGACCATGGACGAGTTCCGGCTGGTAATCGACGTGCACCTGATCGGTTCGGCGAATTGCAGCAAAGCCGTGTGGGAAATCATGCGCGAGCAGAAATACGGCCGCATCATCTTCACGACTTCGAGCACCGGTCTGTACGGTAATTTCGGCCAAGCCAACTACGGCGCAGCGAAAATGGCCATGGTTGGACTGATGAACACTCTGCACCTCGAGGGCCAGAAATACGACATCCGCGTCAACTGTCTTGCGCCGGCCGCAGGTACCGCCATGACGGACGGATTGATGACAAAAAAGGTGTTCGACCTGCTGGCGCCCGAGTCCGTCAGTCACGGCGTTGTATTCCTGGCGAGTCAGGATGCACCGAGCCGCGCGGTACTCTGTGCCGGCGGTGGCTCCTTTGCCGTGTACAAGGCTTTCGAGACCGAAGGCGTCAATCTGCATCCGGATAAACTCAGCGCGGAAGGTGTCGCAGCGGCCTGGGGTGCCATATGCAATGACAAGAACATGAAGGCACTGCAAAGCGGTTTTGAACAGTCGAGCAAGTTTGCAATGCAGGGCGCCGCAAAACTTGGTATCGACTTGTCGGCGTGATGGCCGGCCAAAGGACACACCCATGCGCGAAGCTGTAATCGTTTCAACCGCCCGCACACCGATAGGCAAAGCCTATCGCGGCGCATTCAACAATACGGAAGCACCGACGCTTGGTGGACATGCGATTCGCCACGCCGTCCTGCGCGCCGGCGTCGATCCAGAGGAAATTGAGGACGTGATCATGGGCTGCGCCATGCAGCAGGGAACGCAGGGACTAAACCTCGGCCGGCAGGCGGCGCTCGCCGCAGGCCTGCCGGTGACAACGGCCGGCATGACCGTGGACCGCCAGTGCTCCTCCGGCATGATGGCGATTGCGCTGGCCGCAAAGACCGTGATTGTCGATGGCGTGGACATCATGGTCGGTGGCGGTCTGGAATCCATCAGCCTGGTACAGACCGAGCACATCAATATCTTTCGTGCCAAGGATCCGCGACTGCTGGAATTGCACGAGCACGTGTACATGCCGATGATCGACACCGCCGAAGTCGTCGCCCGCCGTTACTCGGTCAGCCGGGAATTGCAGGACGAATATGCACTGCAGAGTCAGCAGCGTACGGCTGCCGCGCAAAAGGCGGGCCGCCTGGCTGACGAAATCGTACCCTTGCCTTCCAGGATGAGCGTCATGAACAAGGAGACCGGGAAGGTCTCGATCAAAGACACCACGCTGGAGCACGACGAAGGCAATCGCCCGTCGACCACGCTGGATGGCTTGAGCAGTCTCAAACCGGTACGCGAGAACGGGTTCATTACAGCCGGCAACGCCAGCCAGCTGTCCGATGGCGCATCGGCCGCCGTCGTCATGAACAGCAAGCTGGCCGAGAAACGAGGCCTGCGGGTGCTGGGAATTTATCGCGGCACGGCTGTGGCCGGCTGCGAACCGGACGAGATGGGCATCGGTCCGGTGTTCGCGGTACCCAGGTTGTTGAAACGCACAGGGGTCAAAATGGGCGACATCGACCTGTGGGAACTGAATGAAGCATTTGCGGTGCAGGTGTTGTATTGCCGTGACCGGCTCGGCATTCCGAACGACCGGTTGAACGTCGATGGCGGTGCCATCTCGATCGGCCATCCGTATGGCATGTCGGGCGCAAGAATGGTCGGACACGCGCTGATCGAAGGCAGGCGTCGCGGTGCACGATACGTGGTCTGCACCATGTGCATAGGCGGCGGTCAGGGCGCAGCATCGCTGTTCGAGATCGCCTGATGCGGGCGCTGGTCTGCAAGGCCTACGGCCCGCCCGAGAGCCTCGTTATCGAGGAACGTGACGATCCGGTAGCGACGGCAAACCAGGTGGTTGTCGACATAGCCGCAGCCGGAATCAATTTTCCAGATGTGCTGATTATTGCCGGCAAGTACCAGGTCAAAACCGAGCCTCCGTTTATACCCGGAAACGAAGCATCCGGCGTCGTATCCACCGTCGGCGAAAAGGTTAGCCGCTACTCGGTCGGTGACAGGGTCATCGTCACGCCACAGGGCGGTGCATTCGCCGAAAAATGTGCCGTCGATCAATCGAGGGTCATGGCTTTGCCGCCGGGGCTCGATTTCGAGCAAGGCGCCGGATTCAGTGTCACCTACGGAACGAGTTACCACGCGCTGAAGCAAAGTGCGCAACTTGTCGCCGGCGAAACTGTACTGGTCCTCGGCGCCGCGGGTGGTGTTGGCATTACTGCTGTCGAAATCGCGAAGGCCATGGGTGCGCGCGTGATTGCAGCGGCGAGTAACGATCAGAAACTGGCTTTCGCAACCGAAGCGGGAGCCGATTCCACCATCAATTACAGCAAAACATCGCTTCGTGATGCGGTGAAGGAATTGACCGGCGGCAACGGCGCCGACATCGTTTACGACCCGGTCGGTGGCGAACTTGCATTGGAAGCGTATCGTTCGCTGGCCTGGCACGGCCGCTACCTCGTGGTTGGCTTTGCGAGCGGCGACATCCCTGCTTTTCCCGCGAATATTGCGTTGTTGAAAGAAGCCAGGATCGTCGGTGTCTGGTGGGGTACCTGGGCCGCAAAAAACTCCCAGGCGCAATTGCAGAATATGCAGGAGCTGGGTTCGCTGGTCGCCACCGGCAAGCTCAAGCCTCGCGTTACCGAAGTCTATGCGCTGGACGATTTCCGGGCTGCGTTTGGCTCGATCACCGGCCGCCGAGCCCGGGGTAAAGTTATTCTTAAGATGAATCAATAACTTACATCATCACCAATTCCTCAGGACAAAATCCGGAAAGCCTTCGCAAGTCCTAAGGATCGTCCGCCCGGCTCGCCCTACTGTCCGCTCCACCTGTTTCATAACACGTGGAGTACCAGACAATGAGCAACAGCAAAACCATCGCGGCCGTTCTGTCCGCAAGCCTTCTGATCAGCGGCTGCAGCGCTACCCAGCATCTCGCGGACGTGCGCGGGGCCGAGGAGATCGACCGGGTAACGGTAGGCACCGTGCAGAAGGAAATTCGCATCGGCATGGCAGCTGCCGACGTCGCCAGCGTTCTCGGCTCACCCAACATCGTTACGTCGGATGACACGCGTCGCGAAAGCTGGATCTACGACAAGATTTCGACCGAAGTGGTCGAGTCGCGCAGCAGCGGCACCCTGGTCGGTCTGATCTTCGGCAGCTCGGGTGGCGGCGCCGGTGTCGGCTCAATGAGCGGTGGTGCACGGTCGACGTCACAGCGGACATTGACTGTCATCATCCGGTTCGACGAGGCACAGCGCGTTCGTGACTTTTCGTACCACACATCGAGCTTCTGATGAACACGCGTAACCGGCAATACAAAGGGACCTGCCTGTGTGCCGTGCTGCTGACTGCAGCATTGGCACTGGCGGGATGTGCCACGCAGCCCAATCCGGACCTGCTGCGGCTTTCCGAAAGTACGCTCGAGATTCGTGCCATGCAGACGCGCACTTTCACTGCCACTTCCGAAGCCGAGATTCTTGCGGCGACGGCGGCTGCCTTGCAGGACATGGAATACAACATCGACCAGATCGAGTCGCCGCTCGGGGTCATTTCTGCATCCAAGGTTTCCGATGCCGATTCGACCAGCGAGTTTACTACTCGCCTGCTCCTCGACTTGCTGTGCGGCTGCGGGGGAAGTCAGTTCGCTGCAGACAAACATGTCATAACGATAACGACTGTGGTGCTGCCGAGCCTCGCTTCTGAAGGCGAGTTCGTCACGCGAATAACGATTCAGCAGATCACGTACGACAAACAGTCGCAGATAACGTCGCGCAGTGCGATCGATAACCCGGAGGCATACCAGAGGATTTTCGAGAAGTTATCAAAATCCCTTTATTTAGAGGTGAACGACAATGCGTAAAACAATATTGATTTCGAGCTGTGTGATTTTCATGGGGTTGGAAGGCTGTGTTTCGACTCCGTATGACCTGACAGGCGAATCGGCGCCGCTGGAGATCCGCAGCGTTCAGACGAGAGAATACGATGCACTGGACAAGCCCATGACCATGCGTGCGGTAATCGCCACACTGCAGGATCTCGGTTTCACCATCGATCAGGCAGACATGGGCCTTGGCATAGTCACCGCTACACGCCTGCAGGTCTCTGATATGCGCATGACAGTGACCGTCGCACCGAAAGACGAAGAGCGGGTCTCAGTGCGGGCAAACGCGCGGGTTGGCGAGAAAGGCATTACTCAGCCGGAGACCTACCAGGACTTTTTCGTCGCGCTGGACAAGGCGATGTTCCTGGTCCGAAACAATGTCAACTGACGCTATTGCGTCATTCGCCGGCGATGTCTTTCGCCTTGATGATGCAATGCGCCCCGGTGTTGTTGTAAGGGTCGCCACCACGATCATCGTCAGCGATCGCAAGTTCGTCACCAAACACGAACTTCGATTGCACGATTTTTACATTGCTGCGCGGGTCGATTTGCACCTGTGGCGGCACACTGTACGGCGCATTGCGCGATTTGTCCTTGTTTGAGTCCATTTTCCCGTTCCTGAAAAATCATTCCTGACTGTCGATATTCTGACGCGGGAATGACCGGAAAATTCTGTTATTCGTCGGCTCGAAGGCGCCGTTCGTCGGAACGAAACCGCTGGTCCGGGCGTACCCGCCGCTTGTCGGTTTACCGTTTTCGCCGGACATGTCGCCCGCATTGCGGGCTCCTACAGCGGTGCTGCCGGAAACGCTGGGGTCGAAAGAATCTGTAGGAGCCCGCAACGCGGGCGACCTGCCGAAACGGGAGACCCCGGGTTACGGGGCCGTTACAGGCTGCGGGAATCCGAGCTGTAGTAGTTGCTCAGGAAGGCACGCAGCTCCTCGCGGAGTCCGGCTTCTTCCTTTTCCCAACGCGCCATTTCAGCCTGCACACGCGGATCGGCGACCACGCCAGCGAGGTGCGGCTGCTTAAAATAACGGCGCCAGCCACCGAATTCGGTTACCGCTCGCGTAAACAGGTCCGACAATGCAATTTCGATGGCCGCGTCGGTATCTCCGCTCAGTGCCAGTACTGAAACGTGCGCGAGTGGTGCATCAGCAAAGGAGAATCCCGACTTCTCGAAAGGCGCGTAAGCCCTCCCGACGAGCTGCATCAACTCCTCCTGCGATTTCGTCTCTCGCCAGGCCCCTAGCGCCCGGGTACGCGCCGCGAGCGCTTTCTGTGGAATCGACGGCGCATCGAAATCCGAGAAGCCCGGCACCTGTGAATCGAAATACTCGAGCACAGCCTGCGCGTTGCCGCGTCTTGTTTCGGTCCAGAGCAGGTACTCCGCCGCTGTTACCCACCCACCCTGCCGATTGCCGACATCCTCCTCGATGACCTGCCGGGCAAGCGCAAGACTGTGGTCTTCCGTGTCAGCATTGATGCTGCGTAGTAATTCTGTCTGCCGCGCAATCTCCGATGTCGGCGCGATTGCGTGAACGCGCGCGCGAAAGCGGTCACCGTCTTCGATCAGCCCCAGCTGGTACAGGTACTGCGCAACGAGCGCCGGTATCTCGTGATCTTCCGGATCGACTTTTAATGCCAGCAGATCCTGCCTGAGGGCATCGACTCCGTCACCGGTCGCGCGCGCAATATCGCCCAGCATGCCATGAACATTCGGTTGCGCGGGTTCGAGTTCGAGCGAGCGCAATAGAGCTGCACGCGCCGCCTCGAAGTCCCGGCTCCGATTGTTGACGAAACCCATGTCGTAATAGATTTCCGGATTCAGTGGATCGAGTTCGCGGGCCTCCTGAAGTTGCAGCAATGCTTCCTCGTCCCGTCGAAGAAAGGAGAGATACCGCGCGTGCACCAGTTTGGGCTCCAGCTCTCCGGGCTCGGCGATGGTGAGCTCGCGAAGCGTGTCGACGCTAGTCTCGATGACACCGAGGTCTCCGGCAAAAAACGATCGATAGTCCCGGGCCCAGATCAGGGTCGCCGTCGTGCGGGCATGACCCGGCCTTTTCGCGAGCACCTGCCCTGCGAGAGCTTCGACCGCGGGCACAGCCTCGTCAACGCTGGCAAGCCCGGTAAGCATCTGATCCAGGTAATTGCGTGCGAGTTCGGTTTTTGCGTCGAGGAATTCCGGATCCTTGGACAAGGCATCCTTGAGCAGGCCTTCGGCCTCCTGCAAAGAGCCGTACGATCCTTTCGCGAGTTCCGCCAGCGCCTGCAAGTACAGGTCATATGCACTGACATTCTTCGTCGCAACTCCTTCTATGTCCTTGTTGCGTACGCCGAGCAAGGAATCGGACAGTGAGTTCCCGACCTTGGTCGCAATTTCGTCCTGGATACCGAAAATATCGTCGAGTGTGCGATCGTAGTTTTCCGACCAGACATGAAAGCCGTCGTTGGCGCGAATGAGCTGAGCGGTAATGCGTACGCGGTCGCCAGCGCGCTGCACGCTGCCCTCAAGCACGTGTGCAACGCGGAGTGCGATAGCAATCTCACGAATGTCCTTGTCCTGCCCCTTGAAAGCGAAGCTCGATGTCCGGGCGGCGACCCGGAGTTCCGGCACCTGTGCCAGCATGTGCAGCAGGGTTTCAGTGAGCCCGTCGGAGAAGTATTCGTTTTCGGCGCTGCCGGACATGTTGACAAACGGCAGCACGGCGACCGAGGCCTCGACCGGTCCTGCAGTCGCAGCGTCGGTACCGGGTGCCGGCACATCCGGCGACAGGCGCATCCAGGCCAGGAACACAATGCCCAGCACGACGGCAGTGATGGTGACGATGTCGAGTTTGCGCCCGGTCTGCCAGGTAATGGATTCGTCGCGATTGACCTGCGACTCGCGTTTCAGCCCTTCGGGTGTGAGTTCATAGGCCCAGGAAAAAATCATCAGGGGCACGAACGCGATAGCGATGACGATGACCAGGGCACGGGCAACCCAGTCCGGCGCGCCGAACATCGGCAACAAGGTGCTTGCGACCTCGGTCAGCAGCCAGCCGACGACCAGGTAGGCAGCGGCAACGCGAAATACATTGCGTCGGCGTAACTCAGTAAACAGCGACAATCCCTGTACCCTCCCTCTCCCGGCTGGGTCGTAGATTACACGATATCCGGCCGCTGGGTTTGACAGCGATGCGTCAGGACGCCGCGGCCGACGGCCATTCCCTGATGCGCTGGATGCGGAAATTCGAGACCACAAACTGGTAGCCGGCAGCATCAATCAGCCTGTCAGTGGCCTGGTGGTCGCCGTACGCAGGGCCGCCCCTGGAGACGAAAGTGCGTACCGGATGACCGAGATTGCGCACGAAAGTCTCCTGTGAGCCGACAACTTCCGCCAGTTGTGCTGCTTCATCCATGGGTGCCAGTTCCTCGTGGCTCAGGGCGTGGCTGGCTACGACATGCGAGCGGTCGAGCTCCTTCAATTCATTCCAGTTGAGTGCGTACCGGCCATCGTCGTACTCACGGCTTCCCATACCGATTCCGTGTCTGTCCGCGTACTGCAGCTGCTCAACCGGTGACGCGTCGATGAACCCGGTTATGACAAAAAACCACCCGGTGAGCCGGTATTTTTCCAGCAGAGGAAGAATGACATCGTAGCCATTCCGGTATCCCTCGTAGAAAGCGAGAATCATTCCAGGCTTCGGTTTGTGCCAGAGGCCGGTACTCAGGTACGCGTCGAGATCGTCTTCGGTCACTGTCGAAAAGTGTCGGCTGCAAAGCGCGAGCTGCTTCTCGATGACCTCAGCCGAATCCCGCGACGTGTTATGAAAGTTGATCGCACGGACCAGCGGGCGTGTTGACAGCAGCTCGCCGATCTCGGCAGCGCGCTTTTGGTAGCGCTCGGCCGGGCTCATGGGGGCAACTCCCGGTCGGCCGCAGCAAGATCGCGATACGCCAGCAGCTCGACCAGTGCGGCAACATCGGCCTCGGACACTTCGGGCCGCAGTTGCGGCAGCATGCCGGCGTAGCGATTGAAGTCTCCGGCAAGCTGTTGATTCAGTGCCAATGGCACGAAGGCCTGCCTGGATTTACCGTCCTCCATTCCTGCCAGGTTCTCGCACACGAGGAATACTGCAACGCCCTCTTCGGAATAGTCGCGCGCCGCAAGCTCGGAGAGGTCCTGCAGCAAACGATCGGCATCCTCGGTGTCTTCCGCTGTGCCGCCCGTGGCGTCCCGCTGTCCATCCACGATCAATCGCCGCCGTGAGGGTACCCAGGATACCAATGCCCATGCCGCGAGGATGGCCCCGCCAATTCCGTACAGTATTTTGCGACGGTTTGTCACCGGATCCTCCGGAAAAAAAGTGCTCTCAGCTACGGTCGACGCGACGCCGGTCTGCTTGCAACAGCGTCTCAAGTTCGGCCGCCGCTTCCCGCGCTGTCTGGATCATGACTTTCTCGTCCTGACGGATTGCATGTTGCCGTTTCAACAGATCCTTGTCGTGTTTTGCAAATGTGCTCACGATGAGATCGGCTTCCTCATTGTCGACACCGAGTTGCTGCAACAAGTCATGTGTCAGCTCCATGCCTGCATGAAAGGTGTCGCGGAATATCATCGTGATGCCGAGGTCCATCAGCAAGTGTGCATGGTGGCGATTTCGTGCACGGGCAAGAATTGGCAGTTCGGGAAAGTAACGCCGCACGGTCTTGGCGGTTGCAATGGATCGCTCGATGTCGTCTATGGCCAACACAAAGAATCGCGCCTTGCCGGCACCCGCAGCGCGCAGCAGCTCGACTTTCGATGCATCACCGAAATACACCTTGTTGCCATATCGGCGCACCACCTCGACCTGCTCGGGGTTTGATTCGAGGGCCGTGAAACCAATCCCCTTGGACTTCAAGATGCGCCCAACGATTTGGCCGAATCGGCCGAAGCTTGCAATGATCACCGGATTGCCGTGATCCTCGATTGCGTCATAGACCGGTTCTGTCTCCTTGCCACGCTTGCGCCGCAAGATGCGGGCATCAAGCAAGTAGAGTATCGGAGTCACTGCCATCGATAGCGTAACGATCAGGAACAGCATGTCGACCGTCGAGCTATCCAGGACTGCAGAATTTCGTGCAAGCGTAAACAGCACGAATGCAAACTCGCCACCCTGCGCCAGGATCAAGGCCATGCTGCGTGATGCATCGTTTTCCAGGCCAAAAGCGCGTGCGAGGACATAGAGCACCAGCGCCTTCGCCAGTATCAGGCCAATGGTAAGCCCGATGATATTCAATGGTTCCGAGACCAGCAGTTGAACATTGACCGACATGCCGACAGCGATGAAGAACAGTCCCAGCAGCAGGCCCTTGAATGGTTCGATATTGGCTTCCAGCTCATGGCGGTATTCGGAGTCCGCCAGCAGTATGCCGGCGATGAACGCACCGAGTCCCATTGACATCCCGACGCTTTCCATAAGCGCTGCAGCACCGAGCACGACCAACAATGCAACCGCGGTGAACAGCTCCCTGATATCGGTCTTCGCGACGAGCCGCAGCGCAGGGCGCAGCAGATAGCGGCCGCCGACAATCAATGCAGCCAATGCAACGACACTCACAAGCAGTGATCCGACATCCAGCTTCTCGGTGGGTCCCGTTGCCAGCAGAGGGATCAATGCAATCAGCGGAATGACTGCGAGATCCTGAAACAACAGCACAGCAAAGGATGCGCGACCGTACTCTGTCGAAAGTTTTTTCTGTTCCGCGAGCAATTGCAATACAAAAGCAGTCGATGAGAGGGCCATACCAAAGCCAATGGCGAGCGCCGGACGCAATTGCCAGCTGCCGGCCACCAGCAAGGCGGACAACAGTGCTGCCGTCAGCAGTACCTGCGCACTGCCAAAACCGAATACCTGGTGCCGCATGACCCAGAGTCGTGATGGTTTCAGCTCAAGGCCAATGATGAACAGCAGAAACACCACGCCAAGTTCGGCAAAATTCAGAACGTAGTCAACGTTGCTGATCAGCCCAAGCGCTGCGGGACCGATGATCACACCAGCGCCGAGATAGCCCAGGACTGACCCAAGACCGAGGCGCCGGGCCAATGGTACAACAAGGACAGCGGCTCCTATGTAGACCAGCGCCTGTTCGAGGTAGGTCATCCACGCATCTGCAAATTGTTACGACGTACTCATCTTAACGGAGGCGGCCACTACCAGCACCATCTCTGGTCTCTGATATGATTTGTGGCACGGCAGTCCTGAAGTCCGAGACCAAAGTGATCAAGAAGCAGCTCGCTGTTCTGTTCCTTATGCTGGCAGCAGCGCCCGCCGGCGCATGGTGGAACTGCAGCTGGGACTACCGGTTTCCGGCGACTATTACCAAGCCGCCAGGGGCACCGCTGACCGACTACCAGGTGCGCATGAACCTCAATGCACTGAACGTCCCAGCGCAATTCGACTGGAACCTGATGGGTGCAGACCTGCGCGCCATTGCCCAGGATGACGTCACCCTGCTCAATCATTTCATCGAGCAGTGGAATGCTGCCGGCAAAACGGCCGTGGTATGGGTGCGCGTGCCATCGATTCCGAACCAGGGCACTACAGTTTACCTTTACTTCGGCGCACCGCCGGGCACGCCAGGCACATCGACACCCTCGACCTTCACCGAGCCCGGTCTCAAGTTTCATACGCGTAACTCGACCGTCAACCCGACCAGTCGTGCGACCGCCGAAGCGGCTTTCAATTCCGCCAATCCCAATGTCGCCGGCTACGGCTGCGCCTTTATTAATGCCTATACCGGCGTCACCAACCGCAGCCTTTTCAACCCGGACAGGGACAGCGACTTCGGTCTGTTCGCCGAGGTGTTCTTCGAGGTAACGCCCGCGCAGGCCGGTATCTGGCAGTTCCGCTACGGTGCGGACTTCGGTCGGGGCGGCGGACTCTATGTTGACGACATCGCGCTGGAAGAGGATTGGAACAACGACCTGTGGTGGAACAACAACTGGAATGCTGCCGCCGAAGTCTTGCAGGGCTCGATCAACCTGGCCGCGGGCACCCACAGTTTGCGAATTCTCGGATTCGAGGATTGTTGCGACGGCGGCCTGACCGCCCAGTTCCAGCGACCCGGCGGCCCCTGGCTTGCCCTGTCGCTCGCCAACATCCCATTGTCCAGCCGCAAATGCCCGGTTACGGAGCCGACGGTCGCCTTCGGTCCGGTGCAGACCGGCAGCTGCCCGGACATTACGGTGACACGAACGACCCAGCCGTTCTCCGACCCGTTGAATAACACGACCAATCAGAAATCGATACCCGGCGCGATCATGCTGAACGTGACCAACGTGCGGAACTCCGGACCGGGCGCAGCTGATTCGGGGTCGCTGGTCATCACCGAAGCGGTGCCGGCCAACATGGCGTTGCGAGTTGTCAACTTCGACGGCCCCACAGCCGGACCCGTGCGATTTACCAACGGCACGCCTTCGAGCGGTCTCAGCTACACCTTCGTCTCGCTTGGCGCCCCGGCTGACGATGTATCGTTTTCCAACAACAACGGAGCAACGTACACTTACACACCGGTTGCCGATGCAAACGGCACAGACCTTGCCGTCACCAACATCCGGATCAATCCAAAGAACGTATTCCTCGGCAACTCGGGCGCGGGCGATCCACGGGCCGACTTTGCGTTCAAGCTGGTGGTCAAGTAAGCGGCAGGCATACGAGCATATTGCAAGACCATTGTTGCGCCGAACGTCATCGCCAGCCCAAAGGACTATTTGCAGTGAGGCACCACCACGCAGAAACTCATTTTTCGAAGCGCATCGGCTGGTTGCGGGCTGCCGTATTGGGCGCCAATGACGGCATCATTTCGACTGCCAGCCTTGTCATGGGAGTCGCTGCTGCCGATGCGACCAGTGAGAGCATCCTCATTGCCGGTGTCGCCGGACTGGCTGCCGGCGCTATGTCGATGGCAGCTGGCGAATACGTCTCGGTAAGCTCCCAGGCCGACACAGAGCGGGCCGATCTGGCACGCGAACGCAAGGAGCTCGAGGCGAATCCGGAATTCGAACATCGTGAGCTCTCTCGTATTTATGTCGACCGGGGATTGCATGCCGCCCTCGCCGATCAAGTGGCCCAACAACTGATGCAACATGACGCCTTGGGCGCGCATGCCCGCGATGAACTGGGCCTGAGCTCGATGCATGCGGCTCGGCCAGTGCAGGCCGCATTGGCATCGGCGGCAACCTTTTCTATTGGCGCCGCATTGCCACTTTTAACCGTTACGGTCGCACCTTCGAACCACGTCCTGGCTGCTGTCGGCGGCAGCACACTCCTATCTCTGACCATACTCGGGTACCTGGCCGCCTACGCAGGTGGCGCGAATGTCTATGTGAGCACAGCAAGAATTATATTCTGGGGCGCTGCAGCCATGGCTATCACGGTGGCTGTTGGCAAGTTGTTCGGCGCGGTCATCTGACAGTCACTATGCCGGCAGAGTCAACGGCGCAGACACACAAGGAGCGTGTCGTACTCGGCATGGCCGCCGCCGCCGGCGCGTATTTCATGTTCACCGTCATGTACGTGTTCGCCAAGCTGCTCAGCGTCAATCATTCAGTCATCGAAATTGCTTTTTACCGTAATCTTATCGCCTGCATGCCCTTTCTGATCCTGATCTTTGGTTTCGGCCATCGGGATATCCTGGTGATTCGCAGCAAACCCACCGTCGTCGGCCTTCGTGCCCTGTTCGGCTCGATTTCACTCATGACCACGTTCACCGCATTTTCGCTCATGCCCATGGCCGATACGACCGTGTTGCTTTTCACGGCCTCGTTGTTCATCCCGATTCTTGGCGTGTTCTTCCTGGGCGAGCGAGTGGGTCCTTATCGCTGGGCGGCAGTCATTATCGGCTTTACCGGTGTAATCATCATGGTGCAACCGACCGGAGATGTTTACACACTCGGGATCGCGGTCGCGATGATTGCCGCATGCATGCACGCGGCGTTGCAGGTCGTGCTGCGATACCTCGGTCGTTTCGAGCGCCCTTTGACAGTCACCTTTTACTTTGTTGTCATCGGCACGCTTGTAACTGCGCTCCCCCTGCCGTTCGTTGCGGTCCGGCCGACGGTGGCGGAGATTCCGCTCTTTTTCGGTGTCGGATTGTCCGGAGCAGCCGCACAGTGGCTGCTTTCCACTGCATTCCACCATGCGCCAGCGGCAATTGTTACGGTGTTCAATTACAGCGGCATTGTCTGGGCGACATTGTTTGGCTGGATGATCTGGAATGAATGGCCATTGCCCGCGGTGCTCGCGGGCGGCGTCGTGGTGATAGCCTCGAACCTGCTGATGATCTGGCGCGAGAGCCGCCTGGGAAGATTACCGGTGCCCGAGTAATTACGAAATCCCGATCATCGACGCCGCCCGGTGGCTTGTCTGGGGCCCCTCAACAACAACGCTTGACGCCGTTCCACTTCTCCTGCTGAGCGCGCAAATAAAATGCCCGGCGGCTCAGCGGTGTCTCGCGACCGTGATGCGATCGAAGATGCGCACAGTAGCGCTCGTAGGCATCGTCGCCTGCAAGCGTGCGGAGAACACGCCACCATTGTGCGAAAAGCTTGCTCACGTTGGCACCTCCGCGACTGTAGTTGTGCCTCACACCGTGACTCCCGGGGTATTGGGTACGTACGGCGCTTCCGATGACGGCAGCACCGGCAATTCACGCAACACACGCGAGCAAACACGCAGCATGTCGAAAATCACGATCCACAGCACCGACGCAAAAAACACCGTGATCACGGCATCGAGTCGTTGATTGAAGATGAGTTCTGGCGCGACCGCGGCCTGCGCCTCGGATAATGTCCCCGCGGCCAGCCTGGCGGCGAGATCGTTGGCACCGGATATGAACCCTATCCGCACATCGGGAGAAAACAGTTTCTCCCAGGAGGCTGTCGTCGTGACGATGGCGAGCCATGCCAATGGCACGCTGGTTACCCAGGCGTATTTCAACTTTCCTTGCTTGACCAACACGCCAGTGGCCACCGACAAAGCTATTGCCGCCAACATTTGATTCGAGATGCCGAACAACGGCCAGAGTATGTTCACGCCGCCGTTGGGATCGATCACACCGATATACAGGAAGTAACCCCAACCGGAGACGATCAAGGCGCTTGCCAGTATCGTGGACGGATACGAAGAGGTTTCGCCAAGTGGCTTCCACACATGGCCAAGCAGGTCCTGCATCATGAAGCGGCCCACGCGGGTTCCGGCATCAAGCGTGGTGAGAATAAACACTGCCTCGAACATGATGGCGAAGTGGTACCACATGGCCAGCATGCCTTGCCCGAACGCCGACGAGAAGATGCTGGCCATGCCCACAGCCAGAGAAGGTGCACCGCCAGTACGCGCGAACAGGGTACTTTCGCCCATCGTCCTGGCCAGGTCGTGCATGTATTCGGCGGTGACGGGGAAACCCCAGGACGAAATCGTTTGCACCGCAACTTCTGCGGTGGCGCCCACGATGCCTCCCGGACTGTTGATGGCGAAGTACACGCCCGGATCGAGCAGTGTGGCGGCGATCAATGCCATTATGGCTACAAACGACTCCAACATCATGCAGCCGTAGCCGATCAACCGCACATCGGTCTCCTTACCGATCAACTTGGGCGTCGTGCCGCTCGACACCAACGCGTGAAAACCGGACACCGCGCCACAGGCGATGGTGATGAATACAAACGGAAAGATCTTGCCGCCAAACACTGGCCCGCTGCCGTCCACAAATTGAGTAAAGGCCGGCATCTTGATTTCCGGACTCATGATGACCACGGCAATAGCCAGCAGCCCCACAGTGCCGAGCTTCAGGAAGGTTGAAAGATAGTCGCGTGGCGCAAGCAACAACCACACCGGCAGGATTGCCGCGATAAATCCGTAGCCGATGACAAACCAGGCGAGCGAGATACCATCCCAGTCGAACAGGTTGGCAAGCGTGGGAGATTCGCTGATCCAGCTGCCGCCGACCACAGCAAACAACAGCAGCGCCAGGCCGATCAGCGAGCCTTCGATGACCCGGCCTGGCCGAATGTTGCGCAAATAGAGGCCGATGAGCACGGCTATGGGAATGGTTGCAAACACAGTGGAGGTTGCCCACGGACTGTTCTTCATTGCGTTGACCACAACCAGGCCCAACACCGCAATCAGGATGATCATGATGGCGATGGTGCCGATGAGCGCCGCGTAGCCGCCAATGGGACCCAGTTCGTCGCGCGCCATCTTGCCGAGACTGCGCCCGTTGCGACGCGTGGAGATAAACATGATGATCATGTCCTGCACGCAACCGCCAAGCACGCTGCCCACCAGGATCCAGATCAGGCCAGGCAGGTAACCAAACTGCGCGGCAAGCGTAGGCCCGACGAGCGGACCGGGGCCAGCAATGGCCGCAAAGTGGTGACCGAACACGATCCACTTGTGCGTGGGTACGAAGTCGCGACCATTGTTCAACCGGAATGCCGGCGTCGCGCGCAAGGCATCCGCGGTGAGCACCTTGGCCAAAATCCACGCGCTATAGAACCGATAGCCCAGCGCGTGAATGCACGCCGCCGCCACGATAATCCACATGGCATTGATGCTGGTTTCGCCGCGATGGTACGCAATACCGGCCAAGGCAAATGCGCCGAGCAAAGCGACGCTAAACCAGATTAATTTTTTCATTGCAAACTCCGCCCTCTTATTATTCTCTGAAGGCTGTCTTGGACAAGCCGTCGTTGCGTTTGGCCGCGGGGTCCTACGGAAGCCGGACAACGCTCGCCTGTTTACGGCGAGCCTTCACGTACTCAATCACCAGCGGCATGAGCGACAAGCCGATGATGCCGAAAATCACCGCGCTAAGATTGTCTTTTACCAGAGGCAGGTTACCAAAAAAATAACCGGCGTAGACCAGCGATAGCACCCACAGCAACGCGCCCGCGACGCTGAAAGAGAGAAATTTCGCGTAAGTCATTCGGCCGATACCCGCGACAAAAGGCACGAAAGTTCTGACGATCGGAACGAAGCGAGCGATGATAATCGCCTTGCCGCCATGCTTTTCATAAAAAGCATGCGTGCGATCCAATGCCTTTCTGTTGAAGAAGCGCGAATCTTCCCACTTGAAGACTTTGGGCCCGAGGAAGTGGCCGATCCAGTAATTGACATTGTCGCCGCACAGTGCGGCGCTGATAAAAGTCAGCGCCAGCCAGTGCGCGTCCATTCCGCTGATCGCCCAGACTGCGCCCGCGACAAATAGCAACGAATCGCCTGGCAGAAAAGGCGTGACGACCAGCCCCGTTTCACAAAATACGATGACGAAGAGCAGCGCATAGACCCAGGTCCCGTGTTCCTGCACCAGCGTCGCCAGGTGGCGATCCAGATTCATCACCACATCCCACAAGGAAAGAAGAATATCCATGGATACATTGTACTTGCGTCGCCACTTATTCATCCACAGCACGATAAAACAAAAAGGGACCCGCTGAGTCCCTCCTTGTCTAGTGGCGCGCTGGGAGGGATTGACTCGGATCGCTTGCGCGATCCTCACCCTGACGGGCGCCTGCGGCGTCCAAAACGCTGTGCGTTTTGACTCGGGCCGTCCATGGCCCTCGCCCTCGCGAGTGCTCGGGTCGCGCTGCGGTCCAAATCGGCAGTCCTGCCGATTTGTGTCGAACCTGGGGTTCTCATCTCCATCCACAACGCTGCCCAATAAAAAAGGGACCCGTTGGGTCCCTTTTTTATTGAGTGGCGCGCTGGGAGGGATTCGAACCCCCGACCGCCGGCTTCGTAGGCCGATACTCTATCCAACTGAGCTACCAGCGCGGTGTTTGTAAATTCTTTATCGTGGCGGAGAGAGAGGGATTCGAACCCTCGAAAGGCTATTAACCTTTACACCCTTAGCAGGGGTGCGCTTTCGACCACTCAGCCATCTCTCCGTGTGATCATGTTTGTCATCGTGCCGCAGACCAATGACCCGTCGATCGTCTTTCGGGTAGTGGCCCTGCTACAAAATCATCCGATTTGCTAAAGGTCAGTCCGCCCCGACCCTATGCTACTTCATCGCCAGCGATCGCGGGGTGCGCGTTGACTCGCGCCATCCTGGCGCTCGCCCTACGGGCGCTGTCGCTTCGCTCCAGCGTCCAAAATCGCTCCCGGCGATTTTGTCGACCACTCAGCCATCTCTCCCGTATTCAAATTTTGGTTCCGCCGCGGAAGATCGGCCGCCGCGAAAGGACGTGCATCTTACTGATGGTCAATCGAGAGGTAAAGCCTGAACAGGCACCTAGGCCTTGTTCTCCGTCGACGCGCCAGCGCCCTGGCCGGACTTTTCGCTCTGGATACGCTCGTATATCTC
The DNA here is from genome assembly GCA_020027645.1 of Pseudomonadota bacterium. Lineage (GTDB taxonomy): Bacteria > Pseudomonadota > Gammaproteobacteria > Steroidobacterales > Woeseiaceae > JAKEGN01. Next base: position 16,517 of record JAHKKM010000005.1, on the reverse strand, counting down.
TTCCCGGTGGACCGCCACGTCCTTGGGGGCATTGATGCCGATGCGAACCTGGTTACCCTTGACTCCCAACACCGTGATGGTGACGTCGCTGCCAATCATCACTGTCTCTCCTGCGCGTCGCGTAAGGATCAGCATGACTTCCTACTCCTGCCTCATCGAGCAATCGCTCTTTGTTTTTTACGCCTGATTTGCGCTTAAAGCATTGTAATTGTAGACGAACTGCCGAGCAGATGCTGGCCTGCCCTGAAATCCGCGCTGCTATACGGGACCGGGCGCCTGGCGCAGATGTTCCGTGACCCAGGCTGGCACCGAGGCCAGCGCTGCATCCAGAGCCTGCGGATTGCTGCCACCGGCCTGGGCGAAATCGGGCCGTCCGCCACCCTTGCCGCCCACCTGCTCTGCTACCGGGCGGATGACGTCCCCGGCCTGGATCCGCTCAATATTGTTTCGCGTGACACCGGCAGCCAGTCGGACCTTGCCGTCGTCGATCGAGCCGAGAACGATGACCGCGCTCTGCAGCTGATCTTTGAAGCGGTCGACGGCATCGCGCAGCGTTTTCGCGTCCGCGCCATCCATGCGTGCGGACAGCACCTTGATGCCGTCAATTTCAACGATACTCTCTGCAGATTTGGACGATCCGCCGGTCAAAAGCTGTTGCCGCGTCTGGGCCAGCTCCTTCTCCAGTTCCTTGGCGCGCCGGATCAATTGCTCGACCTTTGGCACAATCTGGTCGCGCTGGCTTTTCAGCAAGCTTGCGACCGTATCCAGATTTTGCTGATTGGCATCGATCCAGCGCAGTGCGCCCTTTCCGGTGACCGCTTCGATCCGCCGGACTCCCGAGGCAACGCCGCTCTCCGAAACAATCTTGAACAGCCCGATGTCCCCGGACCGCTGCACATGCGTGCCACCGCAAAGCTCAACCGAAAAATCACCCAGGCGCAACACGCGTACCTCGTCATCGTACTTCTCGCCAAAGAGTGCTAAAGCGCCGGAGGCAACCGCATCGTTGTACTGCATGAGTTTCGTCTCTGCGGCCGTGTTTTTCTGGATCTCGTCGTTGACCAGATTTTCAATCGTCTGCAGTTGCCCGGCGCTTACGCTTTCGTAATGCGAAAAATCGAAACGCAAACGGTCCGGTGCAACCAGGGATCCCTTTTGCGTGACATGCTCGCCGAGCACCTTGCGCAACGCCGCGTGCAACAGGTGCGTTGCAGAATGATTCAGCATGGTTGCGCGGCGCCTTTCGGCATCCACGCGGGCACTCACCGCGTCGTCTTTCTTCAGGGCGCCACTTTGCACTTTGCCGGAATGCAGGATGGCAGCACCGGACTTTTGCGTATCCGACACGCGAAAGGTGCCGCCGGCCGCTTCGAGTACACCGGTATCGCCGACCTGACCGCCGCTCTCCGCATAGAAAGGCGTCGATTGCAAAACGACGATTGCCTCGTCCCCAGCATTCAGGTTGTTCACGGCTTTGCCGTCTTTGAAAATTGCCACAATCTTCGACTGGCCTTCGGTGCCTTTGTAACCGGAAAACTCACTGCAGACATCGGTTTGAATCGATGCGTTCTCTGCAGCGCCGAATTTGCTGGCCGCCCGTGCACGACCGCGCTGCACCGACATCTGGCTCTCGAAGCCCTTCTCGTCGATGGTCAGACCGCGCTCGCGCGCGATGTCTGCTGTCAGGTCCACCGGGAATCCATAGGTGTCGTACAAACGGAACACAACATCTCCCGGGATGACCTTGCCCTTCAACGCGGCAATCGCAGCGTCGAGGATTTCGATACCCTGATCCAGAGTTTCGGCAAAGCGCTCTTCCTCGGTCGTCAATACCTTTTCGACGTGCGCGCGTTTTTTCAGCAACTCCGGGTAGGCCTCGCCCATCTCGCTGCATAGCGGCTTGACCAGTTTGTAGAAGAAACTGCCGCTGACGCCGAGCTTCTTGCCGTGGCGAATAGCGCGACGAATAATCCGGCGCAGTACATAACCGCGTCCTTCGTTACCCGGCAACACGCCATCGACAATCAGGAACGAACTGGCGCGAATATGATCGGCAATGACGTTCAGCGAACTCGAACCATCGTTGCTGACGCCGAGGGATTTGGCCGCGGCGGAAATCAAATTGGCAAACAGGTCGATCTGATAATTGCTGTGCACGCCCTGCATGACAGCAGAAATCCGCTCAAGTCCCATGCCGGTGTCGACCGAGGGCTTCGGCAATGGCGTCATCTCGCCGTTGGCCGCGCGATCGAACTGCATAAAGACAAGGTTCCACACTTCGACGTAACGATCGCCATCCGCATCCGGCGATCCCGGCGGACCACCGGCAATCTCACGACCGTGATCGTAAAAAATCTCGCTGCATGGCCCGCATGGGCCGGTATCGCCCATGGACCAGAAATTGTCCTTCATGCCCATGCGCGAGAAACGCTTCGCATCGACTTTGATTTTCTTCAGCCAGATGTCTGCCGCCTCGTCATCCTCTTCGTACACCGTCACCCACAGCCTTTCGGGCGGCAATCGCAACACCTGCGTCAGGAACTCCCAAGCCAGTTTGATCGCCTCGTCCTTGAAGTAATCCCCGAAGCTGAAGTTCCCGAGCATCTCGAAGAAGGTGTGATGCCTTGCGGTATAGCCGACATTCTCGAGGTCGTTGTGTTTTCCACCGGCACGCACGCAACGCTGCGACGTAACCGCACGCTTGTATTTACGCTTGTCGGTACCGAGAAACACATCCTTGAACTGCACCATGCCGGCATTGGTGAACAGCAGCGTCGGATCGTTGCCGGGAACGAGCGGCGAACTCGGCACAATCTCGTGGCCGCGCTCGCGGAAAAACTCGAGGAACGCCCGCCGCAACTCGTTGCTGGTCATGGTTCTCATAAGAATGGTTTTGGGATGGATCCGGCCAAGTCAATGGCCCGGTAGTTTACTGGTAACTAGTAATCATCACCACGATCGCCCACGGCCGACTCGATTTCTGCCTGGCTGAAGCCGCGATACTGCAGAAAACGCATCTGCTTCGCCTTGTCCGAAAAGCTTTGCGGCATGGCCGAACCAAACTTCTTGCGTCGTACCTCGCTGGCCAACGCGCGCCAGTCGGTAGACAGCTCCTGCAATACCTCATCAATCAGACCGGAATCGACCCCGCGCTGGCGCAGGTCGGCACGCAGCCGGACGGGGCCCTTGCCCTGGTTGATTCGGGACTGCGCGAAGCCCTCGATGAATCGGCGGTCATCTTGCAACCCTTCCCCGGTCAGCCGCTCGACCGCCTGCAGGGCAACCTGTGCCTCGAATCCGGCCGCTGTCAGCTTGCTGATGAGTTCTCGCTGGCCGTATTCGCGCCGCGCCAGGTAGTCCATGGCTTTCTTGCGTGCATCACCCGGGTCCGCGAAACCGCCGGTCTCCCCGGGCGCGAAGAGATCGGCGTTAAGCTCGTTGACGGACTTTTTCGCCTCGGACATCTAGGCCTGCTTGGCGACCGATTCCTCTTGTTTCCTGGCCACCGTGGCCGGCAGCAGCTTGGCGCGAATTTTCGCTTCGATTTCGTCTGCGACCTCGGGATTCGCTTTCAGGTACTCGCGGGCATTTTCCTTGCCCTGGCCGATGCGATCCTTGCCGTAGCTGTACCAGGAACCGGATTTCTCGATGATGTTGTGTGCAACACCGATGTCGATGAGTTCGCCTTCACGGGAAATCCCTTCGCCGTAGAGGATTTCGAACTCCGCCTGTTTGAAGGGCGGCGCCACCTTGTTCTTGACTACCTTGACGCGGGTTTCATTGCCGATCACTTCTTCGCCTTGCTTGATGGCGCCGATGCGGCGGATATCCAGGCGTACCGATGCATAGAATTTCAGCGCATTGCCGCCGGTGGTTGTCTCCGGGCTGCCAAACATGACTCCGATCTTCATGCGGATCTGGTTGATGAAGATAACCATCGCATTGGAACGCTTGATGTTGCCGGCCAGCTTCCTGAGTGCCTGCGACATCAATCGAGCCTGCAGACCCATGTGCGAGTCACCCATCTCGCCCTCGATCTCTGCTTTCGGCGTTAGGGCCGCTACCGAGTCGACAACGATGACGTCGACCGCGCCGGATCGCACCAGCATGTCGGTGATTTCCAGTGCCTGCTCGCCCGTATCCGGCTGCGACACCAGCAATTCATCGACATTGACGCCGAGTTTTTCGGCATAACTGGGATCCAGGGCGTGTTCGGCATCGACGAATGCGGCGGTGCCACCGAGCTTTTGCGCCTCGGCGACGACCTGCAGCGTCAGCGTGGTTTTGCCAGACGATTCCGGACCGTAAATTTCGATCACCCTGCCCCTCGGCAGGCCGCCGATACCCAGCGCTACGTCGAGGCCGATGGATCCCGTCGACACCACCTCGATGTCTTTCTGTGCGCCGGCGTCGCCCATGCGCATGACGGAACCCTTGCCAAACTGCTTTTCGATCTGACCGAGTGCTGCGGCGAGTGCTTTTTTGCGATTGTCATCCATTGTGTCGATTGCCATTGTTGCCGGGAATTGGGGCCGTGATTATTTCACAAATCGGGAAGCCCGGCAGGCCGCCGCGCGTGCCAAATCGGGGCTTTGTGTGAAGAATCGCACCGAAGCTATTGTTTCAGCGGACGGTACTGGACGCCGCCGGGTACGGATACTGTCTCCACCAGAGTGAAGTCACTGCATTGCAGCTCGATGGCCCGCGCCAGGCGCTGCGTAGTGAATGTCTTGGCACGCCTCGCGATCGTGACATGCGGGCGATAGCTGTGTTCTTCCGGACGGACGCCTAGCGGTTCGACGGCCTGGCGAATGCGGCCGACCAGGAGCTGCAGATCGTCCGGGACTACCGCCGCCTCGAGACAGGCAATCTTGGGTCTCGGCCAGAATCCCGCGCGGTCAAAACGCAGCCGAAAGGGCTCGAAACGGATATCTGCAACCGCCGACTTCAGGAGCGCCAGGTCCTTTTCGGGAAACTCTCCAATGAATACGAGAGTCACGTGCCAGTTGCGGCGATCGACGAAGTCCCCCTCGATACCGCTTAACAGCGGCCTTACCACGTCCCGCAACGCGTCCCGCTGCCGATCCGTCAGCCAGATCGCAAAAAACAGCCTGCGACTAATCATGGAAAAACCGGGTCAGAAAATGGGGCCAGACCCCGATTTACGAAGAATGGGGTCAGACCCCGATTTACTGCGTAATGCTCAGGCATCGGTACATCCCTGGACAAATCGGGGTCTGACCCCGGTTTTTCTGTTGTCACAGCAGTTCCCGCAACCCTTGCAGTGCGGTGACGACGGCTTTCTGCCTGACTGCAAGGCGATCACCATCGAAGTTATGGCGCTGCACCCGCAGACGGGTTTTGCGCTTTTGCCGCTCCGCCCAGGCAAACCATACGGTGCCGACCGGCTTTTCGGCGCTGCCGCCGTCGGGTCCGGCGATGCCGCTCACCGCTACAGCCAGATCCGCGCCACTCAATTTGATGACGCCTTCCGCCATTTCCCGCACCGTCGCCTCGCTGACCGCACCGAACTCCTCCAGCGTGCGCGGCGACACACCGAGCAATGACTCCTTTGCACCGTTGCTGTAACTGACAATGCCATAGGAAAAACAGAGTGAGGCACCCGGCACGTCGGTTATGCACTTCGCAATCCAGCCACCGGTGCAGGATTCGGCGGCCGCGACGCTGCGGCCCGATTCGATAAGCTCACGCACCAGGTCGCGCGCAAGTTCGTCCAGTGCGTCACTTTCCGGCATTCAACACCGCCTGATAGGTTTTCACGTACTGATCCACCATGTTGTCAATCGAGAAATCCTTCTGCATGCGTACACGTCCGTTCGCCCCCAGGCGCCGGCGCAACCCAGTATCGTCGATCAATCGCGCAATTGCAGCTGCCAGCGATTCGCTGTCTTCGGACGGCACCAGCAGCCCGGTTTGCTCGTGCTCCACGATCTCGCGTGCACCCGCAACATCGAAGGCTATCACCGGCACGCCGGCTGCGGATGCCTTGAGCATCGCAACACCCAGACCTTCGCGAATCGCAGGATGTACCAGCAAGTCAAAACTCGACAGGTAGTCATCGAGATCATCGCGATATCCAGCGAAATGCACCATATCGTGCAGGCCGAGTGCTGCGGTCAGTCGTCGCAGACTATCTTCCAGCACGCCGTTGCCGAAGATTTCAAGGTGGAGCCCGGAATATCGGCCCTTCAGTGAGGCGAGAGCCTCCAGCAGATAGCGGTGACCCTTGCGCGGAATCAGTTGTGCAACGATGGCGATGGCGAATGCGTCGGTATCGATGGCAAATTCCCGTTCAAGAAAGTCACGGTCGGGTTCCTGGTGCATTTGCCTGGGGTCAACTGCACTGCGAATCACAACCAGCCGATCGTCACTTACCCCAGCCTCACGAAGAACCTCGGCGATGTTCTCCGAGATCGCAATGATTCTCGCGAATCGCCGGTACCGCAACGCGGACATCAATGCAGGTTCCGTGTTGTCGACCCGGCGCGAGACTATCGCCGGCAGACCGACCATCGCGGCCGCCTGGCCACCCAGAAAATCGGCCCCGCGGCGACTGTGGCAGTGGACAAGATCCGGCGCCTCGCGATTCAGTACCCGGCGCAGACGCCAGACGAAGGCCAGGTCGAGTTCGCCGGCACAGGGCAGCGACGTAACCGGGATGCCCGCATCGGCTGCCACCGTTTCGATCGCGGAGTGGCGCGTGCACACCAGGAGGTTGTCGATTCCGCGCGCTTCCAGCCCCTGAATCAGCCAGATCACCTGCTGCGCACCGCCGTAAAAGTGGCGCCCGGTCTCGACGTGGACGATTTTCATCTGCGGATGGCGGTTCCCGGTGGCATCGACTTGGGATGCACCAAAGGCTAGCATGTTGGGCCCGCATTTCCAGCGCGACCAACAATTCCAATGAACGCCGATCCCGGGTCCATCCATACGCCGATGATGCAGCAGTACCTGCGTATCAAGCGCGAGTACCCGGACATGCTGTTGTTCTATCGCATGGGAGATTTCTATGAATTGTTTTACGACGACGCCAAACGCGCCGCGGCAATTCTCGATATCACCCTGACCGCCCGTGGCAAATCGGCAGGCCAGGCGATACCCATGGCGGGCGTACCCTATCATGCGGTCGAGGCCTATCTCGCGAGGCTCGTGCGCAAGGGCGAATCGGTCGCTATCTGCGAACAAATCGGCAATCCTGCGGAAGCCAAGGGCCCGGTAGACCGGCAAGTCGTCAGGATCGTTACGCCGGGAACGCTGACCGACGAGGCGCTGTTGCCCGAGTCTCGCGATAACCTGGTCGCGGCGATTTTCAGCGACGGAAAACAGACGGGCATCGCCTGGCTGGACCTCGCCGGCGGCCGTTTCCGCCTAACTGAAGTCAACTCTGCGGACGCCCTGGCGGGTGAAATCGAACGCCTGCGGCCGGCGGAAATCGTCAGCAGTGAGGACCAGCCACGGCCGGACCGGGTTCGTGACGAGATCCGCGTGACCTCGCGACCGCCATGGCACTTCGACCTGGACAGCGCGACCCGATTGCTGTGTTCGCAGTTTCGTACTCGCGACCTTTCAGGATTCGGCTGTGACGACATGCCGCGTGGGATCGCAGCAGCCGGTGCCCTGCTGCAATACGTCAATGACACGCAGAAGACTTCGTTGCCGCATTTGCAGGCGATTTCCGTCGAGAAACGCGATGACGCGATCGTCATGGACGGGCCGACTCGACGCAATCTCGAACTCGAGCAAAGCCTGTCCGGGCATCACGAACACACCCTGGCCGGCATCATGGATCGATGCCGCACACCAATGGGCAGCCGGCTGCTGCGTCGCTGGATCCAGCGGCCATTGCGTGATCGAAATGTCCTGCGGGCGCGCTGCCAGGCGACGGAAACACTGCTGGCAACCCGCATTACTGCGACCCTGCAAGATGCATTGCGCGGTGTCGGCGACATGGAGCGAATACTGTCACGCGTTGCGCTACGCTCCGCAAGGCCGCGGGATCTGCGGCAATTGCATTCCGCCCTGTCACAATTGCCCGGATTGCGCAACGTGCTGCAAGGAATCGATTCGCCATTGCTGCAATCCGTGCGTGGTCAGACCAGCGATCATCCACGACTGCGCGAATTGCTGAGCAAAGCAATCATCGATAATCCGCCGATGCTTATTCGCGATGGCGGTGTCATAGCCTATGGCTACGACGAAGAACTGGATGAACTGCGCAGCATCGCCACCAACGCCGATCAGTACCTGCTGGATCTCGAAGCGCGCGAGAAAGAGCGCACCGGTATTTCCACACTGAAGCTCGGCTACAACCGGGTGCACGGCTATTACATCGAGATCAGCAAGGGACAGGCTAGCAAGGCGCCCGACGAGTACACGCGCCGCCAGACCCTGAAGGGCGCCGAGCGCTACATCACTCCCGAGCTGAAGGCGTTCGAAGACAAGGTCCTAAGCGCTCGCGAACGTGCGCTGAATCGCGAGAAGCAACTTTACGAGGGACTGCTGGACCGGCTCATTGAAGTATTGCCGGAGTTGCTGAAGACTTCAGCGGCCCTTGCAGAACTCGACGTGCTCGCCTGTTTCGCAGAACGCGCGACCGCACTCAATCTCAGCCAGCCGGATTTTGTCGATGAGCCGCGCATCGATATTCGCGGTGGGCGACACCTCGTCGTCGAACAGGTGATCGATACGCCATTCATCGCCAACGATCTTGCGATGTCCGAACGGCTGCGGCTGTTGGTGATCACGGGTCCCAATATGGGCGGAAAATCGACCTACATGCGGCAGGCAGCGCTGATTGCCATCCTTGCGCACATCGGCAGCTTCGTGCCGGCGGAGAGCCTGCGCATCGGGCCGATCGACCGCATCTTCACGCGCATAGGTGCATCCGACGATCTGGCCGGCGGCCGTTCGACGTTCATGGTGGAGATGACCGAGACCGCCACCATCCTGAACAACGCAACCGAGCAGAGCCTGGTTCTGATGGACGAAATCGGCCGCGGCACCAGCACTTTCGACGGCCTGTCGCTGGCCTGGGCAGCAGCCCATTACATGGGTGAAAAGGTGCGCGCGTTCACCCTGTTTGCTACGCACTACTTCGAACTCACAGCGCTGTCGGCGGAAATTCCGGATTGCGCCAACGCGCATCTCGATGCAACCGAACACAAGGGCCAGCTGGTGTTCCTGCACGCGGTCAAACCGGGGCCGGCAAACCGCAGTTACGGCCTGCAGGTGGCGGCCCTTGCCGGAGTGCCGCAAGTGGTGGTGCGCCGGGCAAAATCCTACCTGGCGACACTCGAGGCACAGCGGCACGCCGACACGCCGCAGGCCCAGTTGCAATTCACATCAGCGACGGAGTCAGAGCCCGACGCATTGCGGGATGCACTGGCTGCGATCGATCCGGATGCGCTGACGCCGAAAGAAGCGCTGGATGTTTTGTATAAACTGAAGAAATTAGAGAAATTAGAGTGACAGTAACCTTAATTCAATTCGCCCAATTGCGGATGCGGGTTTGCTAGTGGCGAATTAAGGTTACTGTCACTCTAATTCGGGCGAAGTGAATTAAGGTTACTGTCACTCTAATTCCTCAAGTGCGCAGGAACTCGCCCTGCTGCAGAAAGGCAGCGACTTGTTCGGCAACTTTTTTTGACAGCACCAGACCACTGTGGCTCGTTGTGACGCAAACGTGATCCTTGGCGCCAGCAAGCTTTGTTTCCGACACGGCTACTGTGCCATCGCTCGGCCCGTCAAATGTCGTAACCAGCCGGCCAAGGCCGGCCGCCACCGTTCCGGCGATGATGCCAACCTCGTGTCGCGCGGTGACACCGGTTGCCCAGTCACTCGCGGGGCGTCCGGTGACCCCGTCCGCGACTGATTTGCCGAGTATGGCCTGACCCCAGTCATGCCGGCTGAGATCGATCGCCGCACGCGAGCCGCAGAGCGGTGATCCTATGCATACTGCGCGATCGACCGGCGCCTGCGGGTACAGCGTCAGCATGCGCAAAAGCACAACACCGCCCAGGCTGTGTCCGACGAGATGCAGACGTTCGCCAGCACTGTGCAGTCGCACATAGTCTGCCAGCATTTTCGCGTTTTCATCGAGGGTAGCGCGCACTGAGGGATAGCTGAACAAGTGACCATCGATACCATGGTGCTTCGCCAGATAACGCCGGAGGTAAGCCATTTCGCTTCCCGGCATCCACATGCCGTGAACATAGACAACAGCGGTCATGTTGATAATTCGAGCCGCAACTGCTCCAGCGCCGCGCGGTTGGTCCATGACCACACGCGCTCGATGGCCTCGTCGATCGGACACCAGCAAAATTCCGAATGTTCAGCATCGTGCAGGCGAATCGGCACAATTCGGTCGAGTCGATAGCGCCACTCGAATTCGACGTTCTCGACCACGCCGGGCTGATACTTGTGGCGCCAGCGTGGATCGATGACGAACTGACGGCTCAATCCGGCGTAGCTGAGCACGCCTTCATTCGATAAACCGGTTTCCTCGGCAAGCTCGCGGAGCGCGGCATCGGAATGCTTCTCGCCCTCGCCAAGGCTGCCGGTCACCGACTGCCAGAAATCAAAAGGCTGTGAGCGACGCAACAGCAACACTTCGCCAGCCTCGGTATGAACAACGATCAGAACTGAAACCGGTCTGCGAAATGTCCGCCGGTTCATTGCAGCCGCCGCGATTATTCGCTGCGCGGCAAGCGAACGCGGATGCCCGCTTCCTTGAGCTGCTCGGCCGACACCTCGCCGGGCGCATTAGTCAGCGGGCAATGGGCCGATTGAGTCTTGGGGAATGCTATGACGTCGCGGATACTTTCGGCACCGGCCATCAGCATGACCATGCGATCGAGACCGAAAGCAATGCCGCCATGCGGCGGACAGCCGTAAGTCAGGGCCCGCAACAGGAAGCCGAACTTTTCCTCCGCTTCTTCTTTGCTGATCGAGAGCAAATCGAATACAGCCGATTGCATGGCACGGTCGTGAATCCGGATCGAACCACCACCGATCTCCGAGCCGTTCAGTACCATGTCGTAAGCGCGGGATAGAACAGTGCCGGGATTATCCCGGACAATCTGTGGATCATCGGTGTTTGGCGAAGTGAAGGGATGGTGCAGGGAGGTCCAGCGGCCGGTTTGCTGGTCCTTCTCGAACATCGGGAACTCGATGACCCACAGCGGAGCCCAACCCTTCGCCACCAGGCCGCGATCCACGCCGAGCTTGATGCGCAAGGCGCCAAGCGCATCGTTGACCACTCGCGCTTTGTCGGCACCGAAAAAGATCAGGTCGCCGTTTTTCGCAGCCGTTCTTTTCAGGATACCGTTGATGGCTGCATCCGGCAGAAACTTGAGAATCGGCGACTGCAGTCCATCCTTGCCGGAAGTGACATCATTGACCTTGACGTAAGCCAGCCCCTTGGCTCCGTAGCGTCCGACAAACGTTGTGTAGTCATCGATTTCCTTGCGACTCAAGCTGCCGCCGCCGGGCAAACACAAGGCAGCCACTCGGCCATCCGGATCGTTGGCAGGACCGGCAAATACTTTGAATTCGACTCCGGCCATCAGGTCGGATACGTCGATCAGCTCCAGAGGGATGCGCAGGTCCGGTTTGTCGGAACCATAGCGGCGCAACGCATCTGCATAGGTCATGCGTGGAAACGGCGATGGCAGTTCGATCTGCATGACATCCCGGAACAGTGAGCGAACCAGCCCCTCCATGGTGTCAGTGACGATTTTCTCGTCGACGAAACTCATTTCTATATCGAGCTGGGTGAACTCCGGCTGACGGTCGGCGCGCAGGTCCTCGTCGCGGAAACAACGAGCGATCTGATAGTAGCGGTCCAGCCCCGACATCATCAGCAGTTGCTTGAAGATCTGTGGCGATTGCGGCAATGCGAAGAATTTTCCGGGGTGCGTCCGGCTGGGCACGATGTAATCGCGGGCTCCCTCCGGAGTTGCGCGTGTAAGCATCGGCGTTTCGACGTCGACGAAACCGTTGTTATCGAGGAAGTTTCTCATGGCGCGGGTCACGCGATGACGCAATCGCAGATTACCCATCATCTGTTCGCGACGCAGATCGAGATAACGATACTTGAGGCGCGACTCCTCGTTCACCTGCTGGTCATACTGAAACGGTGGCGTTTCGGAATCGTTCAACGTCGTAAGCGAAGTCGCCAGCACTTCAATTCGACCGGTTTTCATATTGGGGTTGATCGTGCCGTCCGGGCGCTTGCGAACCTTGCCCTTGACGTGCAGCACGTATTCGCTGCGCAGGCGTTCTGCCTCTGCGAAAATCTCCGGCCGATCGGGGTCGAATACGACCTGCAAAAGCCCTTCGCGATCGCGCAAATCAACAAAGATCACGCCGCCGTGATCACGGCGCCGATGCACCCATCCGGCAACGCTGACCTCCTGTCCGGTCAGGGTCTCATCGATTTGTCCGCAATAGTGGCTGCGCATGCTGGTTTCTGGCTTCGAGGGGCTGAAAAAGACGCGGAATGTTACGATTTGGTGGTGGATGCTGCAAGAAGTACGGAGTCAGGAAAATCGGGGTCAGACCACCATTATCTGGCGATCGTGGCTAATTCTCGATTTTTGGATAATGGTGGTCTGACCCCGATTTCTGACCCCGATTTTGCGTGTCGTCCGGCAGCTTCAACGGCAGCTCGCCTGTCTGGTCGCCACTCCACGACGGAACCACCACGCCCAGCGAGATGACCATTTTCACAGCATCATCCACGTTCATATCGAGTTCGATGACATCTTTTTTTGGCACAAGGACGATGAATCCCGAGGTGGGGTTTGGTGTCGTTGGAACGAACACGCAAATCACGTCTTCGGCTGTCCGGTGCTGCACCTCCTCGAGGCGTGAAGCGGTCTGGAACGCAAGGCTGTAGATGCCCTTGCGCGGATACTCGATCAGCAATACCTTTTTGAAGGACTGGCCGGAATCGGAAAATATGACCTCGGTAAAGTTTTTTACTGCCGAATAAATAGGGCGCACGATGGGAATGCGCACCAGCATCGCTTCCCACAGCGAAACGGCGGAACGGCCGACGATGTTCGCTGCCAGCAAACCGGTAATCAGTAACACCAGCAGTGTCAACACTGCGCCAAGTCCTGGAACCGGGAATCCCAGCCACGCTTCCGGTAGGTATTGCGCCGGGATGTAGTTCAGGCTCTTGTCCATCTGGTCGATCAGGAACTTGAGTACCAGGAAGGTGACGCTCAGCGGCAACCAGATGAGAATACCGGCGACCAGGTATCGGCGCAGACGTTTCATTCAGCTTACATCCTTACTCAGACTTGCTTTCGGTGGTCTTGCCTGCACTGGCCTTGCTGTCACCCGACTTCTCGGGTGTTTTCGCCTTACTCTTTTCGACAACGGCCTTGTCACCATCGGACTTGCCACCACCAGATTTGTCACCACCTGACGACGTATCGGACGACTCGGACTTAGAACCTGTCGCGGCTTCCCCCTCGCCTTTCGAGAGATTACGTTGCTTGTCCTTCTTGAAATCCGTTTCGTACCAGCCCGACCCCTTGAGCCGGAATCGCGGTGCCGAAATCAGGCGCTTTAATTGCGGTTGCCCGCAAGCGGGACATTCCAGCAACGCATCGTCGCTGATTTTCTGCAATGCATCCAGCGTGTGTTCGCAATTCTTGCACGCATACTCATAAATGGGCATGCACAATTCTCCAGATAACTCATTGATCAGGACCGGAATCCGGGTCGGAAGCCACAGCGCATTTTAGAAGTATCAGGCTGCGTTCTGAAACTCCAGTTGATTATCTGCGACACCGATTTCGATTGTGTCTCCGGGTTTGAACCGGCCTTGCAGGATTTCCTGCGCCAGCGGATTTTCGACCTGCTGCTGAATCGCCCGCTTCAACGGCCGTGCGCCATACACCGGATCGAATCCGGCCGCCGCCAGCTTGTCGCGCGCAGCATCGGTCAACACAATGGTCATATCACGATCGGCGAGGCGTTTGTGCAGATAACCGAGCTGGATATCGACAATCTTGCGAATGTGTTCCCGTCCCAGTGGATGGAACACGACCACATCGTCTACCCGGTTGATGAACTCCGGTCGGAAATGTTGTGACACGATTTCCATGACCGCCTGTTTCATCGCCGCGTAGTTCTGTTCTCCGGCCATCTCCTGGATCATCTGCGAGCCCAGATTCGAGGTCATGACGATGACGCAGTTACGAAAATCCACTGTCCGGCCCTGGCCGTCGGTGAGGCGCCCGTCATCCAGAACCTGCAATAACACATTGAACACGTCCGGGTGCGCCTTTTCGATTTCGTCGAGCAAGATCACGGAGTACGGACGCCGCCTCACGGCCTCGGTCAGATAACCGCCCTCTTCATATCCCACGTAACCCGGCGGCGCTCCGATCAGTCGGGCAACCGAGTGTTTTTCCATGAATTCGGACATGTCGAGGCGCACCATCGCATCGTCGGTATCGAACAGGAATCCGGCCAGCGCCTTGGTCAGCTCGGTCTTGCCAACGCCGGTAGGACCGAGGAAAAGGAAGGAGCCGATTGGCCGCCTGGGGTCCGAAAGCCCCGCCCTTGAGCGGCGGATGGCATTGGCAACTGCCGTCAGTGCCTCGTCCTGACCAACGACGCGCTTCTGCACGATGGATTCCATCTGCAACAGCTTTTCCTTCTCGCCTTCCAGCATTTTCGACACCGGGATGCCGGTCCACTTGGAGACGATCTCGGCCACTTCTTCCTCAGTAACGTTATTGCGCAGCAAAGTCGTTTCCTTCGACTCGGCTTTCATGGCCTCGGCAAGCTGTTTTTCCAGTTCAGGAATGCGCCCGTACTGCAACTCGGACATGCGCCCGAGGTCGCCCGCACGGTGCGCCGTTTCCAGTTCGAGCTTCGTACGCTCCAGTTCTTCCTTGATGTGCGCCGTACCCTGCATCGCCGCCTTCTCGGCCTTCCAGACCTCCTCGAGATCGGAATACTGCCGTTCCAGATCCTCGAGTTGAGTCTCGATATCCTCGAGGCGTTTCTTTGATGCTTCGTCCGATTCCTTTTTCAGCGCCTCGCGTTCGATTTTCAGCTGGATGATGCGGCGTTCCAGCCGGTCCATGACCTCGGGCTTCGAATCTATCTCGATACGAATGCGCGATGCAGCCTCGTCAATGAGGTCGATGGCTTTGTCCGGAAGCTGGCGGTCGCTGATATACCGGTGCGACAGTGTTGCCGCCGCGACAATCGCCGGGTCGGTGATTTCGACGCCGTGATGCACCTCGTAGCGTTCCTTCAGGCCACGAAGGATGGCTATCGTATCCTCGACCGTGGGTTCGTTGACCAGCACTTTCTGGAAACGACGCTCGAGAGCAGCATCCTTTTCCAGGTACTTCCGGTATTCATCGAGCGTCGTCGCTCCGACACAATGCAGCTCGCCGCGTGCCAGCGCTGGTTTCAGCATGTTGCCCGCGTCCATCGAGCCTTCGGCCTTGCCGGCACCGACCATGGTGTGCAATTCGTCGATAAACAGGATGATCTGGCCCTCCTGTTTGGCGAGATCGTTGAGCACCGCTTTCAGTCGCTCCTCGAACTCACCACGGAATTTGGCGCCGGCGATCAACGCACCCATGTCAAGCGACAGAATTCGCTTGTTGCGCAGCCCGTCCGGAATCTCGTTGTTGACGATGCGCTGTGCGAGACCCTCGACAATCGCGGTCTTGCCGACTCCGGGTTCGCCAATCAGCACCGGGTTGTTCTTGGTACGTCTCTGCAGAATCTGTATGGTGCGGCGAATTTCGTCATCCCGGCCGACGATTGGATCAAGCTTGCCCTGTTCAGCCCGCTCGGTCAGGTCGATGGTGTACTTCTCCAGTGCTTGCCGTGTGTCCTCGGCGTTCGGGTCATTCACCTGCTGCCCGCCGCGCAATTCGTCGACGGCCTTCTCGAGGGCGCCACGCACGGCACCGGCCTGTTTAAGGACAGTGGCAAGGGGAGATTTGTCGTCCAGCGCCGCCAGTACGAACAGTTCGCTGGAGATGAATTGATCGTTGCGTTTTTGCGCGAGTTTGTCCGTCAGATTAAAAAGCTTGGTGAGCTCGTTGCCGATGTGGATGTCGCCGCCGGTTCCCTCGACCTTCGGCAGCCGGTCGAGCGCCACACCAAGCTGGGAGCGCAGAAGGTTTACATTGACGCCCGACTTCGTGAGCAAACCCCGGACCGAGCTGCCCTGCTGGTCCAGCAGCGCCACCATGACGTGCACCGGCTCGATGAACTGGTGATCCTGGCCGACGGCGAGCGACTGGGCCTCGGCCAGCGCCATCTGAAACTTGCTTGTCAGCTTGTCCATTCTCATGACAGGAACCCGCGGTCGTGTTGTTTGACTGCGCAGGAGATAGCGCCGGATAGCCTCATTTCAAGGCGGATTTCGAAAAACGAAGCTGCACATCCGGCCACATTCGCCATCACGACGGTAGGAGAAAAACTGTCGCGTATCCGCATAAGTGCAT
>JAHKKM010000122.1 GCA_020027645.1 Pseudomonadota bacterium | reverse complement strand
ATTCGTCGCCGAAGATACGGTCGTCACCGTGGTGGAGCGCAACCGGAACGATGAAAATTACCTTCCTCTGGCCGAGAATCGCGAGCGCCTGGATGCCGTGCGCCTGGACGACGGGCGAGCGCTCACGGTGATCGAGCTCCAGATGCCGCGGCCGGTGGAGTTCGAAGGCGATCGCTTGCCGGCCAGTTACGCAAATTTCTACATCGGCAACAAGGTCGTCCTGATGCCGGCCTTCAACGATCCGGCCGATGCGCCGAACCGGGCGAAGCTGGCCAGGTGTTTCCCTGGCCGCGAAGTCATCGGCATCGATTGCACCGACCTCGTCCTCGGCCTTGGTACATTTCACTGCCTGACACAGCAGGTTCCTGTGGTTTAATACAGGCCTGCAGGAAATCCGGCATGCTGCGGACCAAGCGGTGCCACGATGCCGCGTCCGTCGCCGACACTCTGAAGACTTTCCGGCCCAGGAGGGAGACCAGTCCAATGACCGCCATCCGCGACTTCGTACATCACCATTACCGTCATTTCAATGCGGCTGCCATGATCGATGCCGCTGACGGCTATGTCCGGCATCTTGATGAAGGCGGGGTCATGTTCATGACGCTGGCGGGAGCGATGAGTACTGCGGAACTCGGCCTGTCGCTCGCAGAAATGATTCGAAGGGACAAGGTACATGCGATCTGCTGTACCGGCGCGAACCTGGAGGAGGACATATTCAACCTGGTTGCCCACGATCACTACGTTCGCGTTCCCCATTACCGGCAGCTGACGGCTGACGATGAGGAAGCCTTGCTCGCCAGGCACCTGAATCGCGTCACCGACACCTGCATTCCGGAGGAGGAAGCCATTCGTCGCATCGAGCACGTCGTTCTCGATCTGTGGCTCGAGGCCGACAAGAAACGCAAAGCGTATTTCCCGCATGAGTTCATGTACCAGATGCTGAAGTCCGGAAAGCTGAAAAAGCACTACCAGATCGACCCGAAGGACAGCTGGCTGGTCGCTGCCTGTGAACGCGATCTGCCGATCATCGTGCCCGGCTGGGAAGATTCGACGCTCGGCAATATTTATGCGTCGCACTGCATTACCGGCGAGATCAAGAACGTACACACCGTGCGCGGCGGCATCGAGTACATGATGATGCTGGCAGAATGGTACGAGAAGACGACAGCACGTGCCTCGATCGGCTTCTTCCAGATCGGCGGTGGCATTGCCGGCGATTTTCCGATTTGCGTGGTGCCGATGTTGCAACAGGATCTGCGGAAATCGGACACGCCGCGCTGGGGATACTTTTGCCAGATCAGCGATTCGACTACCAGCTACGGCTCCTACTCTGGCGCTGTGCCAAATGAAAAGATCACCTGGGGCAAGCTGTCGGCGAATACGCCGAAATACATCATCGAGTCCGACGCGACCATAGTCGCACCCTTGATTTTCGCTTGCGTTCTCGAGCAATAGTCGGTCGATGCCCACCAAGATTGCCTGGTCGCCGGACGACGCCGCCGAACTCTACCGCCTGGAGGCATGGAGCGACGGCTTCTTCGTGGTCAACGAGAGGGGTCACGTCGCCGTAAAACCCTTCGACAACGATCCGTTGACCATCGACATAATGGATGTGGTCGCGGAAGTGCGCCGGCGCAATATCAACTTTCCCCTGCTGTTGCGATTCCAGGATGTGTTGCGTGCCCGCGTTCGCAGGCTGAATGAAGCGTTTGCGGAAGCCATTGCTTACGCCGAATACAAGAATGTCTACCGCGGTGTCTACCCGATAAAGGTTAACCAGCTGCACGAAGTCGTCGAAGAGGTCCTCGACGCCGGCGCGCCCTACGGCCTTGGTCTCGAATGCGGATCCAAAACGGAGCTGATCGCCTGCCTGCCGCACCTGGCGTCGGATGAAACGCTGCTGATCTGTAATGGTGTCAAGGACCGGACCATGCTGTCGCTGATCCTGGCCGCGCAAAGACTGGGGAAGAACGTGGTTCCCGTCATGGAAAAGTTCGGCGAGTTCGAGCAGTTGATGGCGTTGGCCGCCGATTCGGATGGCAAGACACAGTTTGGCGTTCGCATCCGCCTGAGGACCGGTGGATCCGGCAAATGGGCCGACTCGGGAGGCTATCGGTCCAAGTTCGGCATCTCGCTGCCCGAACTCCTGGAACTGGTGGAGCGCCTGGAAGCGTCCGGCGCCGGCGACTCCTTCGTACTGTTGCACTTTCACCTGGGCAGCCAGATTTCCGACATTCAGCAACTGAAGCAGGCCGCCAAGGAAATGGCACAGATTTATGCCGAACTGGTGAATCGCGGATTGCCCATTCGTTACATGGATGTCGGTGGCGGCCTTGGCGTCAACTATTCCGGCGGATCCGACGGCGGCATCAACTATTCGCTGCAGGAATATGCCAATGCGGTTGTCTCGGCCATCATGGAAGTGTGCGACACGCGCAATGTTCCGCACCCGGTGCTGGTTTCGGAAAGCGGCCGGGCGATTACAGCGCACCACTCGGTGTTGATCGTCGAGACCCTCGGCGCATACCAGAAAGACCGGGTCGCGGATGACTACAAAGCGCCGAAGGGCTCGCATCGCATGGCCCGCACCTTAAGTGAGATCTTGCAATCGCTTCGTGCCGCAGCCGAGGGCAGCCTGGACCTCGGCGAGTTGCTTGAGGCATATCATGACGTGGTCGAGGTGCACAGCGAAGCGTCCACTCTTTTCAGCATGGGCTACCTGACGCTCGAACAAAACGCACTCGTGGAGCGTTTGTACTGGAGCAGCTGCTCGGCCGTTCTTGGACATTTGCGGGTTATCGACCCGGATCCGCCACCCGTGGAGATGCACGAGCTCGAGGACAAGCTGATCGATCAATACCTGTGCGATTTCTCGGTATTCCAGTCGATGCTCGATCACTGGGCCATCGACCAGGCCTTCCCGATCGTGCCGCTGGATCACCTCGACCGGCGGCCGACACGGCGTGCGCTGCTGGTCGACCTGACCTGCGATTCGGACGGAAAGGTCAGCCAGTACGTATCGTCCAACCCGGACAAGCAGTTTCTCGAACTTCATCCCTTGCGACCGGGGGAGCCCTACTTCCTGGGCTTTTTCCTCATGGGCGCCTACCAGGACATCATGGGCGACTCGCACAATCTTTTTGGACGTGTTGCCGAAGCGCACATCTATGGCGATGCCAACGAAGAAGGCAACTTCTGGGTTGAGAAAGTCATCCCTGGCACGGAGGTGCAGGAAATCCTGGCCCAGGTGCAATACTTTCCGAATGACCTGCAACGGCGCATGCAGAACCTGATTAAGGAAAAGATCGAGTCCGGCGCAGTCCGGCCAAAACGCGGTATGGAAATACTCGATCAGTACATGGCCTGCTTCAAGGAAGAAACCTATATCGACCCCCGCGGCCGTATATAAGGAGAAGAACGCGATGAAGAAAGGTGACAAGCCGGGGACAGTCAGGGTTGGCCTGGTGCAGATGAGTTGCTCCGACAATCCCGACGAGAACATGAAAAAGGCGCTTGCACTGACTGAGGACGCTATCCGCCAGGGCGCGCAGGTGATCTGCCTGCCGGAACTTTTTCGTTCACGGTACTTCTGTCAAAGTGAAGACGCGGCGCAATTTGCGCTCGCCGAGGCGATACCCGGTCCGAGCACGGAGGCATTTGCCAAAATCGCGGCCCGCCACGATGTGGCGATCATCGTCAGCCTTTTCGAAAAGCGCGCGCCAGGCCTGTATCACAACACGACTGCGGTGGTGGACGGCAAGCGCGGCTATATCGGGAAGTATCGCAAGATGCACATTCCCGATGATCCCCGTTACTACGAGAAATACTTTTTTACGCCGGGCGATCTCGGCTTCAAGACTTTCAATACCGACAAGGCTGAACTTGGCGTGCTGATCTGCTGGGACCAGTGGTACCCCGAGGCGGCAAGGTTGACGGCACTCAAAGGCGCCGAAATCCTCTTTTATCCGACGGCGATAGGCTGGCATCCGGAAGAAAAGGACGAGTTTGGCGTCAACCAGCACCAGGCCTGGGAGACCATGCAACGTTCACATGCCGTCGCCAACGGATGTTTCGTGGTCGCGGTCAATCGCATCGGTTTTGAACCGGACCCGCGCGGCGCGGGTGGTATCCAGTTCTGGGGACAGAGCTTCATGGTCGCACCGGACGGAAGAATCCTCTGCCGCGCACCGGTCGACAAGGAATGCGTCATGGTCGAGGAGCTGGACCTCGGCGAAATGAGCAGGACCCGGCACGGCTGGCCGTTCTTCCGCGACCGCCGTATCGATGCCTACGGGCCGATTACGGAACGGTACATCGATACCGACTGACTGCACCCCCGATCAGGCAGCCATTGGTTTGATGCGAGCGAGCTCTCCGTCAAGCTGGGTCAGTTCCTTGCTCGCGAGCAGTCCCTTGGCTGCTTTGCGCGATCGCCAGCGGAAGTAAAAGAAGGGAATGAATATCGTAAGCATACATGCCGGGCCGAGAACCGGGCTGGTGACGATCACCAGGCCCAGACCACTACCCCAGATCATCCAGCCCGGTTTCCGGAACGTTGTGGCGATATAGTTCGGATTGATCTGATGCGATTCTTCCGTGTTGTGGTTGCGAACGTGCAAAAACGGACCAGAGCCGGCCCCTTCTGGCACACCCCAAACAACAGACATGGTTTGGCCCTGACGACACGGAAAATCGAAATCGATCATCTTGAAGCTTTCCTCTTTGCCGCTTTCGTCGGCAAGGAAAAATTCATGGTGATCAACCGTGCTGGACGACACATGGACCTGTGAGTTGCCCTGCGTACCGTAGGACTGGCTGCTGATCTGAGTCTCCTTTTGCTTCTGCGATGACAATACCTTGCCAGTGAAATACCAGAGCACGGTGGGCTTTCCGTCAACGTTAACCGTTGCGCCTTGCTTTTTCATGTTAACCGTCCTTTTTCTATTGTATTAGATAGATGCCAGATCATGATTCGACGCCGGATTCAGGTCAAAGCGCAGCCGTCGTCGCTGTAACAACAGGCAACGAGCGCCGAAGTGAAAGTGCTACCGCCCGCATCATTATTATTTTTCCAACAGGCGCAATGTTCGCGGCCAATCGTAACCCGGACTCAAGAGTACCGCCAGAGTCCGTTATTCCTTCCGATTATCAGGCAGATACGTTGCGCTACTACGCAGGCAGCCTTGCGATAAGACAGGCACCGGCGTCGTAGCTCCGGTCCAGTTGCAGGCTGCCGCCGTGCGCTTCCGCGACCAGTTTTGCGAGGTAGAGACCAAGGCCTGTGCCGCCGGTTTGCCGGGTCCGGGAAGGGTCTCCCCGAAAAAAGGGTTCGCCGATATGTTCGGCCTGCTCCTTTGAGAATCCGGGGCCGTGATCCCGGACCCGTATCACCAGCTCGCCCTGCTCCACGGCGACCTGCAGCGTTACCGGTCCGGCTTTCGCATCGGAGTAGCGCAGCGCATTACTGAGAAGATTCTTGATCAGCAGGATCAGGCGGGTATCGTCGACGTTGGCGACAACCGAATCATCCGCAAACCTGACTTCGATTCTGTCCGCCTCGCGCTCAAAGTAATTGGCAATCAGCTGGTCAACCAGCTCACGCACGGCCACCGGTGTTCGGTTCAGTGGCGCATGGCGGGCATTCAGCCGTTCAGCCTCGAGCAGGGTGGCGACTATCTGTTCCATCTCTGAAACTTCGACGCGCAGGTCCTCTTTCTGACTGCCGTCCGGTAAAAACTCCAGGGCAAGTCGCAATCTGGACAGCGGTGAGCGGAGTTCGTGGCTGATACCGAGCAGCAAGTGACGTTTCGCATCCAACATGCCGCGTACATCTGACGCGAGTTTGTTGACGTCCTCTGCAAGATCACCGAGTTGGTCCTTGCGATAGCCGGTAATCCGGTGACCGAAGTCTCCCTTGCCAATCCTTGCTGCGCCTTCTCGAATGGAGTCGATCGGGCTGAACAGCCACCTGACCGCGATATACGCAATGAGAAGCCAGATCAGTCCGCTGCCTGCGATGATGGGCAGCAATACCGGACCTGCTGGTTTATCGGCGATTCGCGGCGTCGACACAACAATAGCGTAAGATCCCTCGTCGATCTTCAGAAAGCGGTGTTTGTCCAGCACAGCGAATTCGACATTCTCGAGCTTGTTTAGCCAGGCATCCGGTTCCTCGCTGAATATCTCACTGGCGCCGAACTGAAGCTCGTTCATCTCCGGAAAATTCGGATCCGACGCCCAGTTGATGTCCGGCCCGGCAATCCGTATATCGACCGGCACCTTTCGCGTAATCGCAATGGCGCGCTCGATCCGCGGAGGATCTCCGATGTCCTGGCGCACGTATTCGACGTGCAACGCAAGGTGGCCACTGACCAGCTCGCGCAAATCATCACTGCTGTAGATCCAGCGTATGGCAAGGATTGTGCCGTAAACGAAAAGTGCTGCGAGCGCGAGGAAAATGGCCAACAGCCGAAACGACAGCGAACGCCTCAGTCGTTCAAGCATCCGAGCGGCGCCGGGCGATGAAAGAATAGCCGAATCCCCAGATGGTCTGGATGAACCGCGGCGGCTTTATCGGGTCACCGAGCTTCTGCCGCAAGCGGCTGACCATAATGTCGACAGCACGCGTCAGGATTGCCGCATCGATGCCGCGCAAATCGTTCAGAATTTCATCGCGCGACACTTTCTTTCCTGCGCGCCTCGCCAGTATCGCCAACAACTCGAACTCCATCGAGGTCAACTCGATCCTTGCGCCGTCGACCGAGACCGATCTCGCGTCGGTATCGATGTCTATTCCTTCAAAGCGAAGCAGGCGCGGGCCCGCGTCGGCACTTCCGGTGCGGCGCAAAAGGCTCTGTATGCGCGCAACCAGTTCGCGTGGCTCGAAGGGTTTGCCGATGTAATCGTCAGCGCCGATTTCGAGGCCCGACACGCGATCGACCACGTCACCCCGGGCCGTCAGCATGATGATCGGTATGCGGCTCGTTTGCCTGACCTCGCGACAGATATCGAAGCCATCCCGCCCTGGCAACATGACGTCGAGCAACAGAAGATCCGGGTCTGACCGGGACAACCGTCTGAAGCCCTCGTCCGCATCCGCGGCACAGTCCAGTGCGATACCGAACTGGCTCAGATAGGTCTTGAGCAGTTGCGAGTGCTTGCGGTCATCATCGATGAGCAATACCTTGATCATGCTGGCAGAATAGCGCCTCGGATTTCACAGGCAGGGCGACGGTTCGGATGTCAATACTCACGAGAAGCGCAGAAGAGCTTGCCGAATCCGGATTTGTTCCGGACCCGGCCATCCGTTTTGGCATCCGCCGCCTGATCGAGCAGCGCCGGCGACAGGTTTTGCCCGTGGGCCGGGACCAGCACGAGGACATCGACGCCTTTGTCGCGATGATGAACCGCTCCCAGATAGCACTGACGCCCGAACTGGCCAATGAGCAACATTACGAGGTTCCGCCGGAGTTTTTCGCCGAGGTTCTCGGAAAATATCGCAAGTACAGCTGCTGTTTTTGGGACAGTGGCGCGACAACACTCGATGCGGCGGAACGGGCTGCTCTCGAGATAACCTGTCGTCGCGCCGGAATCGAAAACGGCATGCAGATTCTGGATCTTGGCTGTGGCTGGGGATCCTTCTCGCTATGGGTTGCCGAAATGTATCCACAAAGCTCGGTTACAGCCGTTTCGAATTCCCATGCCCAGCGCCGGTTTATCGAAGCAGCGGCAAAGCTGCGCGGTCTCTCGAACCTGCATGTTATTACCGCGGACATGAACTGCTTTGCAAGCAATCAGACCTTCGATCGAATC
>JAHKKM010000121.1 GCA_020027645.1 Pseudomonadota bacterium | reverse complement strand
GTTTTCCTGCTCGTGATTGGCGTCACGATTGCGCTCACGGTGCTGTTGGTCAGTGCTTTCTATCACCGTCGGACGCGCCGCGCCGCGCCATGGGATTGCGGCTTCGGTCGTCTCGATGCGCGGATGCAGGATACTGCAGAAGGATTCGGTCAACCGATTCGGCACATTTTTCTGCCATTTTTCGACATCTTGCGCGAACTGCCAACACCGTTCGATCGCGCGCCGCATTACCAGGTCGTGATCCGCGACCGCTTTTGGCAGTTGCTGTACTTGCCGCTGGCGAAACTGGTGCAAGGCATCGCCGCCTCCCTGGCCTGGTTGCAACAGGGGCGAATTGCGACCTATTTGCTCTACAGTCTTGTAACCCTGCTGGTCTTGCTGGCGTTAGTGTTATGACTCCGCTTGACTGGCTGACTCAATTACTCGAAATGCTGGCAGCGCTGGCGGCAGCGCCATTGTTCGTCGGCTGGATCAATCAGTGCAGGGCATGGCTTCAGAACAGATCGGCGCCGAGCATCCTGCAGCCCTATCGCGCAATTCGAAAACTATTCTACAAAGACGCGGTGCTTGCCACGCATGCATCCTCGTTTTTTCGAGTGGCACCTTACGTTGTGTTCGGCGCCATGGTTGGCGCAGCGGCAGTCATTCCGTCGGTGAGTACGCGCTTACCGTTTTCAAATGCGGCTGACGCAATAGCGCTGGTTGGATTGTTTGCCACGGCACGCGTATTCATTTCACTGGCAGCGATGGACGTAGGTACGGCGTTTGGTTCCTTAGGTGCTCGCCGCGAAATGCTTGTGGGTTTTCTGGCAGAGCCGGCGTTGCTTATGGTGATCTTTGTTGCTTCACTGATTTCCGCGAGTACGGCCTTGCCCGCCATTTCGGAAGGGCTCGCGACGCGGACGCTTGCGCTGTACCCGAGCCTCGCGTTTACCGGCGTGGCCTTCGTGCTGGTGCTGTTGGCGGAGAACGCCCGCATACCGGTAGATAATCCGGCTACACATCTTGAACTCACAATGATTCACGAAGCAATGCTGCTTGAGTATTCTGCGCGGCATCTCGCATTGATGGAGTGGGCTGCAGCACTGAAGTTGTTCAACTATGCCTGCATCGGCTTCGCACTCTTTTTGCCCTGGGGTCTTGCAACGGGAGACTCACCGAATCCTGGGACCTTGCTTGCGTCCATTCCTGTCCTGGCTGGCAAGCTGGCGATTGCGGGCGCCGCGTTGGCGGTGATCGAAACCGTCTCTGCCAAGTTACGCGTGTTTCGCGCGCCGGAATTTCTGGCGACAGCCTTCCTGCTGGCAGTATTGGGCCTGCTCGTGCATTTACTGTTAGGGGCATGAGGCCATGAGCAATTCAAGCATCGATCTGCAGCTGCTCAATGCGTTCGCATCGTTGTTGCTATTGTTATCATTTGCAATGTTGTCGCAGCGGCGCATCGTGACGATGGTCAAATTGCTGGCGATGCAAGGCATGTTGCTCGGGCTTGCCACTTTGCTACTGGCGGTCCGCACGGGGCAGAATCATCTGTACATTTCAGCGGCACTCACCCTGTCGCTCAAGGCGCTGTTCATGCCATGGGTGCTACACCGCCTGATCAAGAGACTCGGTGTTTACTGGGACAGCGAGCCGCTGCTCAACATCACCGTAACAATGCTGGCCGGCCTGCTGATTGTCATTTTCTCTTTCGGTCTCGCACAGCCGATAGCGGAGTTTGCAAACACTGCTACTCGCAGTGCAATTGGCATTGCGGTAGCCGTGGTGCTGTTGGCGTTTCTCACCATGATCACACGTGGCAAGGCGATGTCGCAGGTAGTGGGGTTCTTGTCCATGGAAAACGGCTTGTTCTTCGGTGCGATGAGCGCTTCGTACGGTATGCCGATGATTATCGAGCTGGGCGTGGCGCTGGACGTGCTGGTCGCCATGCTCGTGTTGGGCGTGTTCTTCTTCCAGATACGCGAGCAGTTCGACAGCCTGGATCTGCATCATCTCGAAAAACTCAGGGAGGAAAAGTAACGTGGAGTTTCTGGCGCTGCTCGTGGCACCGATCCTCGGTGCAGTGATCCTCGCCTTCTTCGGCGCGCGTCGTTTCGCACCTGAAGCAAATGTGGCAATCAGTGTTGTGACGTTTGCCGCGGCTTGCGCACTGACGGTGCGGGTAATCAGCGAGGGCAGCATTACAGCTGCAAATGAGCAGTTCTTTATCGATCCGTTCAATGTCTTTCTGGTTACTCTGACGGCATTCGTGAGTTTGAACACATCGTTGTTTTCGCGGCCCTATATGCGCATTGAACGAGAGCATGGCCGGGTCAACTCGGCGCAATCGCGCCTGTACCACAGCATGTATCAATTGTTCATAGCTGCAATGCTGATCGCGCTCACCACCAACAATATGGGCCTTATGTGGGTCGCGATGGAGGCGGCGACGTTGTCAACGGTTCTACTGGTAACTTTGTATCGAACACCCTCAAGCCTGGAGGCAGGCTGGAAGTATTTTATTCTTTGCGGAGTTGGTATTGCGCAAGCGCTGTTCGGCACAATTCTCCTGTACGTCGCCGCCGAAAGCGTGTTGGGCGCAGAAGGCATGAGCGCTTTGTTGTGGACGCACCTGAATGGCGTGAAGGGGCAACTGGAACCGGCCGTGCTCAGCCTGGCATTCGTTTTCCTGCTGGTAGGTTACGGGACGAAAGTCGGTCTCGCGCCTCTCCACAATTGGTTACCGGATGCCCATGCGGAAGGTCCGACGCCAATCTCTGCCGTACTCTCGGGTCTTTTGCTGAATGTGGCCATCTATGCTGTTGTGCGATGCAAGGTGTTGGTGGAAGGCTCGCTGAAGTCAGATCTGCCGTCGCAAATGCTGATGGGTTTCGGTCTCTTGTCAGTCGTGCTTGCCGCATTTTTTCTCTGGCGGCAAAGAGACATCAAACGTCTGCTTGCCTATTCTTCAATTGAGCACATGGGCATCATTGCGTTTGCGTTCGGCATGGGTGGCGCCGTTGCGAACTTTGCCGCGCTGCTACACATGACAGTACATTCGCTCACCAAATCCGCGATCTTTTTTGCGGTCGGCCATGCTGCGCAAAAGTCCGGTACGCAGATCATGGATGACATACGCGGTCTCCTCACGTTGAGTCCGACCGTTGGCTGGGGCCTCATGTTGGGCACGCTTGCGATTCTCGGCATGCCGCCATTCGGCGTGTTCGCCAGCGAGTTTCTGATTCTGACTACGGCAATGCAGCAGCAACCGTGGGCAACGCCGATATTGCTTATGGCACTGGGAGTCGCATTCGCGGCTATTTTCGGCCGTGTGCAGCCCATGGTATTCGGTGAGACGACCGCCAAACGATTGCCACATCCACCTGCGCTTTTGCCCGTGTTCGCGCACCTGGCATTGGTGTTGATGCTGGGACTCTACATTCCGTCGTATCTGGCGGATTGGTATCGATTGGCTGCGCGCCTGATAGCGGGACAGTGACATGGACCAGCTGACTTATTGGATCGAGCAAGCAAAGCCGATGCCAGGGGCGCCTGGTGTATGTCAGCTCGAGGTCTCGGTCGAAACCTGGCAACAATTGGCGCGCGATATTGCTGCGGATGGAGGCCGGCTGCTCGCGCTGTGGGTTGATTGCGAGCCTGCGATGACAGTGCGAGTTGCATTTCTTACGAAGTCCATCGTGCTGGTCCTTGCTCTCGCAGTGGCCGAGTCGTCAGCCGGCTATCCCGGTTTGGCGGACTCGTTTCCGGCTGCAGCGCGTATGCAGCGAGCTGCGGCCGATCTGTGTGGCGTGCGGGCCGATGATTTCGACACGCGGCCATGGCTACGTCATGCCGCCTGGCCGACCAGGTATTTTCCGCTGGCACCAGAGCGGCAAGCTTTTGAGAAAACTGAGGCGGTCAGCGACGAGTATCGATTTGTTCGCGTTACCGGTGATGGCGTGCATGAAATACCGGTTGGTCCGGTGCACGCCGGCATTATCGAACCGGGGCACTTCAGGTTCTCAATCGTCGGCGAGAAAATACTCAAGCTGGAAGAGCGCCTGGGCTACGTCCACAAGGGCATCGAACAACGCTTTACGCAAATGCAGTTGCTTGTGGGCCATCGCTTGGCAGCGCGAATCTCCGGCGATTCAGCCGTGGCGTACTCATGGGCGTATTGCCAGGCGCTTGAAGGTATGGCGCAGGTTGTCATTCCGCCGCGCGCTGCCTGGCTGCGCGCGCTGGCGCTGGAATGCGAACGCATTGCCAATCACCTCGGGGATCTCGGTGCCCTGGGTAACGACGCCGGACTCAGCTTCGGTCTGGCCCAGTTCTCGCGCCTGAAGGAGCTGTGGTTGCGCGCAGGTGAGGCGGCATTCGCTCAACGTTATCTGTTGGACTTCATAGTGCCGGGCGGCACTGGCATGGATCCATCTGTAAACGGATTGTCGGGCCTGGTCACCTGCGCCGGAATGGTTGGTGCAACAGCTTCAGAAATTCGAACGATCTACGACGAACATGCGGGTGTTCGCGATCGTTTCACCGGAGCAGGAATCGTGACACCGGAACTTGCCGCACGGTTAGGGCTGACCGGATTGGCAGGGCGTGCCAGCGGACAGTCCTTTGACTTGCGCGTTGATCTGCCATGCGAGCCGTATACATCATTGTCAGTGACCAAAGTATGGCGCAGTAATGGCGATGTCGCGGCGCGCGTGGAAGTGCGTTTTGATGAACTGTCGGAATCTTTGCGATTGGTTGAGCAGATTGTGCAGCAGTTGCCAGATGGCCATCATCTGGTCGATGTTGCGGCGCCAGCGGCCGGCACGATGGGCACTGGCATCATTGAAGGGTGGCGCGGCGCAGTATTTATCGCGCTCACCGCGGCGAAAGACGGCTTGATCGGCCGCTGTCACCCGCATGATCCCTCATGGCAGAACTGGCCAGTGCTTGAGCATGCCGTCATAGGCAACATCGTGCCTGATTTTCCGCTCATCAATAAATCATTCAATTTGTCGTATAGCGGGCACGATCTCTAATCTATGTGGAAATTACTGCGCCAGACTGGATGCGTCGGCATCGTAACGGAACCTCCGCCGGGCAGTGACGAAGCGCTGCGCATTGCAGATTCGTTGCAGTTACAGATCAAATCCATTATCGGTCGCGCATTATGCATACGTCAGATCGATGCAGGCTCATGCAACGGGTGCGAGCTCGAAATCCATGCGCTGAATAACCCCGTCTACAACATCGAAGGACTTGGCATCAAATTTGTGGCGAGTCCACGTCATGCAGATTTGCTGCTTGTCACTGGACCGGTTTCACGCAGCATGGAAGTGGCGCTGCGCCGGACATACGAAGCGACGCCGGATCCAAAGTTAGTGGTTGCGATCGGCGACTGCGGTTGTACCGGAGGTATCTTTGGCGAGAACTATGCCAGCACAGGACGGGTGGCGAATGTGATTCCAGTGAACGTCGCGGTGCCGGGCTGTCCACCCAGCCCCAGTCGAATTCTTGCAGGCATCCTGACAGCCATATCGTCGCCGCGTGCAATTACCAGCGTGTCGGACAATTAGTTGTTCGGCCAGACCAGGCTCCGCGGACTATTGCCGAAGCGCCCTTGCTGATATCCAGCAATTTCTGCGCTTACTCGGCGTCAGCAAGGTCTGAGCCGGATTTTTGCTTACGCGCGGTCATCCTGCGCAGGTAGATGACGACCCCGCCAAGGATGCTGAGAATTCCAATCAGGACGTAGTACGCGGTTCCGGCGGCGCCAATTCCAATATAAATGGCACCGCTTAGCATCAAGGCGCCGCAAACTACGTAGAGGTACGGCAGACTTTCGTAAATAGGTTCCGGCAGCCACATCGCGAATCTGATCTCCGGGGAGAAATCGCCCGACGGCCGAAAATCTACGCAGAAACCGGCGGATAAACATCTACGCCGTCACATATTCGGCGGCAATACCGCTTTGGCGGGGATATTGTGTGATGCGATTCACAAGATTTGTTGCGATGGCCCCGCACTGCTACTGCGGCCGTAATCGCGTAATCAACTCACCCAGCAGGCGAAACTCCTCGCCGCGTGCGCTGCCCTTGCGCCAGGCGAGGCCAATCGTGCGGTAGCTGCTGTCTTGCAGGGGATATAGCCGCACGCGGGTCTTCCGCAGGATGGCCGATCCTTCCGCTATTTCAGGCAGAAAGGTTATGCCGAGGTCGGCATCGACCATTTCAACCAGGGTCAACAAGCTGCTCGCGGCAAAGCGGCTGATCTTCTCGGTATTTCGGATTTTGCAGGCGCTCAGCGAGTGATCCCGCAGGCAATGCCCGTCCTCGAGCAGTAACACGCTTCCGGCATCCAGCTGGCTGTAACGGTAATGCTGCGGGTCCACGCGCGTCGTGTCTTCGCGGCAGGCCAGACGAAACCGATCGCGGAACAGTTCAAGTGTTTCGGTGCTGCGCAATTCAAAAGGAAGCGCAAGCAGGATCAGGTCGAGTTCGCCGTCCAGAAGTTTCTCGTGAATCCGGCTGGTCTGATCCTCTGTCAGGTACAGGCGCAGAGCCGGGAAGTCACGACGCAGACGCGGCAATAACTCGGGCAGCAGGAAGGGCGCAATGGTCGGAATCACGCCGAGCCGAAGATCGCCGCTCAAAGGCTTGCGCGTTTGCCCGGCTATTTCCACCAGGCCGTCGACATCGCGCAGGCAGAGTCGGGCCTGGGTGACCACCTCCGCGCCAGTAGAGGTGATCGTGACCTGCCGGTTGGTTCGATCGACGAGTTGCGTATCCAGCAGGCTTTCCAGTTCCTGGATCGCGGCGCTGAAGGCAGACTGTGAGACGAAGCAGGCCTTGGCGGCACGCCCAAAATGGCCGATCTCGCTCAAGGAGACGAGGTAACGAAGCTGTTTCAGGGTGGGTTGTCGCATAATCGATAAAACAGATTATAACATCTTATTTAATCCATTTTATTAATTAACCGCAACACTCTAGGATGCAACGCAAGAAAGACGAATCCACGGCGGACCTACTGACACAGCGACTGCGGTCACACGAGAAAAACGCCTCGATGCTGCGCAGCATGCTGGGCAGCTGAACGATTTCCCAATTGCATACCTGATATCCCAAGGAGAAATAAATGTTCGAGAATAAGGAAGGGCATCGCGTCCCTGATGTAACTTTCAAGACCCGCGCCGATCACGAATGGCGAAAGCTCAGCAGCAAAGACGTATTTGCCGGCAAGAATGTCATAGTGTTTTCTCTGCCCGGGGCGTTTACACCGACCTGTTCGTCTTCACACGTGCCGCGTTTCAGCCAACTGGCGCCAATGTTCAAGGCGCATGGCATCGACGAGATCATCTGCATGTCGGTGAACGATGCCTTTGTCATGAACGAATGGCAGGCAACGCAGAAAGCGGATGGCATCACCTTTCTGCCGG
>JAHKKM010000120.1 GCA_020027645.1 Pseudomonadota bacterium | reverse complement strand
TAAGGCGGATTGCATGGTATGCCAAGGTGGCAATTCGCATTGCCGTTTTTCGCGTGTCACTCGGACTGCACAATTTGCAGGTGAAACTGCGTCGCGGATTCCGGCACATCACTCCGCGTCGTTGGTCGAGCAGCGGCAGCGAGCTGGCGGAGGTGCACTTCGACGATCTCGACCTTGCTGTACTACGTAGCAGCGGCCGACTCGGGCCGGGCTTCGCAACCTCAGCCCCGGACCTCGCGGCCGAGCTGAGCCTGCGTCCGGCGCAAGTGCAGCAAAGTCTGGACAAGCTCCGAAAATACCGGATGCTGGACATAGCGACCGGTTCCTCCGATGGTTTCCACAATTATCACGTGAGCCGGTCCGGCTTTTTGTTTCTCAAGTCTTGGCTGCAGCAGGCACACCACGCATAACGCACTGATTGTCGCCGCAATCCACGTCCCCGGTACGGGCTTCGTATAAATGATGCAAGTGCACGATTGGCACGCGGTGGCCTACCGGGCTGTCGAATAGAACTATTCCGCCTCGAGCTTGGCCCTGGCGGCGGCAAGTGCCTTGCGTTTGTCGGGACCAACCACCGGGTAATGGAGCTTTAGCTCGGCAATAGCATCCACAACGGCAGCGGCCACAACCAGCCGGGTGAACCACTTGTTGTCGGCCGGCACGACATACCAGGGTGCAAATTTCGATGCCGTGTTTCGGATCGCCTCCTCGTAGGCGGCATGGTACTTCGACCAGTGCCCGCGCTCGGCCACGTCCGTCGCGGAGAACTTCCAGTTCTTTTCCGGATTATCGAGGCGCTCCATGAAACGGCGCTTCTGCTCGGCCTTGGACACGTGCAGGAAAAATTTCAGGACGACGATGCCGTTGCGCACCAGGTACTGCTCGTAGTTGCGAATGTCCTCGTAGCGGTCGCTCCAGATTTTTTTGGTCACCAGCGACGGATGCAGTTTCTGCCGGGCGAGCAGTTCCTCGTGAACTTTCACCACCAGGACCTCTTCGTAATACGAGCGATTGAAGATGCCGATCTGGCCGCGCGCGGGCACGTTGCGCATGTAGCGCCACAGGTAGTCGTGATCCAGCTCCTCGCTGGACGGTTGCTTGTACGAGGTGACGGTGCAGCCCTGCGGATTTATACCGGAGGTCACGTGCTTGATGGTGCCGTCCTTGCCCGCCGCGTCCATCGCCTGGAAAACCAGCAGCACGGCCCAGTGGTCCTGCGCGTACAGCATGTCCTGCTGTTCGGCCAGCCAATCCACACCGCGGGCCAGGAGCTCCTTCGCTTGCGGTTTGTCCTCGGAGTTCAAGCCGCCGGTATCACGCGGATCGATATTCTTCAGACTGAAGTCCTTGCCGCTGGTGATGCGGTAAGGCTTGATGAAGCGCTCGATCAACTTATGATTTTGCGCCTGTGATTCGCTCACCCACGACCTGTTCTTCGGCATCATCAACTCTTGTCGGATCAGGGCTTGCGCTTGCTGACCCTGGTGCCACCGGCTTCGCGATGCTTGTCGAGGCGCGCTGCGATCTCGTCAGTCATCGCCTTGACCTCGTCAGGTCCGAGGCGATCGATAGCTTTGTTAAGTGAACCATAAGTGGCGACCAGCAGGCTGCGCAGCTTGCGGAAACCGATCGGATTTCGCTTGCCACACACCGACTCATCATTATTGAGGATGCGATCGACCACGCCCGGCTCGCGTAACTGCACATCGCAGACCGCCGTCAGGCGAACCAGCTCATCGGCAATCGAATCAAGGTGCCGCGACCAGACGGGATTCTTATTGGAGTTAATGGTGAAGTAGCCTGATTGAACAATGCCCAGAATATCACTTCCGGGGCGTTAATCGATTCGTGTAACGAAGTGATTTCTCACAAAAGGTGTCAGGTTTCCCGCTCGGTAAATACGTAGATCTCACACGCACATGACGGATTCATCGAATGATTTTCCCTGTTGCCACGTCTCACTATGGAGACAGCGCCTGAACAGGAGAAATAGCCTTGCGTTTCGCACAACCCCGCACGGACACGACCGGTACGCGGATGCTGGTCATCGACGCCGGAACGTTGCCGGCGATTGCAGTATTCGGCGGCCTGGTGCTGCTCGCCGTGCTCATGCGCCCGCTCCTCGCGGTCGACGAAACCCGCTACTTTTCGGTTGCCTGGGAAATGTCGCAGGGCAGCTCATTTCTCGTGCCACACCTGAACGGCGAGACGTACAGCCACAAGCCGCCTTTGTTGTTCTGGTTGATCAACGCCGTGTGGTACTTTTTCGGCACCGACAGCGTTGCCGCTCGATTGGTCGCTCCCTCATTCGGCATGCTGAGCATCTGGCTCACGGCCAGACTGGCTCGCAAACTGTGGCCGAACGACCATGACAGCGCCCGGCTGGCCCCGTGGATATTGGCAACGACCGGCGCGTTCCTGCTGTTCGGTTCCCTGACGGCATTCGACGCCATGCTCACGGCCGCAACATTGCTGGCACTGACGGGCATTTTCCAGGCACGCCGATCGCCGGGCTATCGAGCCTGGCTGGGAGTGGGTCTGGCCATCGCCTTCGGCATCATGGCCAAGGGCCCGGTCATCTTGCTGCACGTGCTGCCGGTCGCACTGCTACTGCCGCTTTGGGCGGAGCGATCCACCCGCCCGGCTCTGGGCCGCTGGTACGGCGGCGTGGGCCTGTCACTGCTGACGGCTCTGGCGGTTGTCGCCGTTTGGCTGGTGCCAGCGTTGCAAGCCGGTGGCGCGGACTATCAAGCCGACATACTGTGGCGCCAGCACGCGGGGCGCGTAGTCGAATCCTTCGCGCATCAGCGTCCGTTCTGGTTCTATCTGGCGATACTCCCGCTGATGACCTGGCCGTGGACGTGGTCGCGCAAAGTCCTGGGCTCACTCACCCTTACGCGTTTGCGAGCCGACGAAGGCCTGCGCTTCTGCATCGTCTGGGCCGCCAGCGCTCTGATCCTTTTCAGTCTGACCGCCGGCAAACAGCCGCACTACCTGTTGCCGGAGTTGCCGGCGGTGGCGATCCTGATCGCACGTGCCGCCTATGGCAGCCGAGCGCAGTCACGCGGCGAGACGCCCACCCGGCCCTTCGTCGGCCTGATCGTCCCCACTTTGCTGTGCGCTGTCGGCCTGGCGATCAGTGTCGGTCTTTTTCCAGCGCTCGCCGAGAGGGACCTGTTGATGCCCGCACCGTCGGTAATCGGTGCACTCGCCGTGCTCGCCGGGCTGCTGATGCTGGTCCTGCGGCTGCGCTCACGGATTGTCACTTGGGCTCTGCTCGCGCCAGCGCTGCTGCTGATAGCACACCTGCTGGCCGATCCGGTGCTGCACCGGGCCTACGATCCGTCGCTCATCGGCCGCCACCTTGCCGCATTCGAGTCGCAGGGCATTGCCATCGCCTACAGCGGGTATAACGGCGAGTTCACCTACGCTGGGCGCCTGACCCGGCCGCTCGGCGTGCTCCACGACGACGCCGCGGTCGCTGCATGGACCGCAGTTCATCCTGGCGGCGCGATCATCACGAGGAAGGCGATCGACGATCCGTTGCTCAGGCCGCTGGACAGCTACAATTTCCGCGGGCGGAATTACTACCTGCTCGAGGTGATGGAATCACCGTCGGCGGCACGCGTCAGAGCGCACCCCTGATACAGAAAAGGTGTCAGGTTTATTTTCGGAGAAGGAAAATTGCTCTGAGACCTTTTCCGAAAATAAACCTGACACCTTTTCTTCATCGTCGATGCCGAAACCAGGCGTCGGAATTCGCTAGCTAAGGTTCTGTCTTCGCTCCCACGGCGTCCGCCGCTGCCGCCAGGTCGTTCATCGTCAGTCCGAACTGTGCGAGCGTCTTCGGCAGGCGCTCGCGCACCTCGGCCCAGTGTGCGCGGGAAATACTCTCGATCTCCTGCAGACGCGGGTCGCCGAGCAGGTTGCGGTATGCCGGTCGATCGTAAAGGACGCCCTCCCACCAGATGCCCTTGTAGGTAGCTTCGGTCCGAAGCAGCGCGAACGCTTCGTCCTTGCGACCGAGCACTGCCATGACCGCTGCCTCGTCGCTTAGATCGGAACCACCGTTACGCCTGAGCTGTTCGTAATACTGCTGTTGCCAGTTGGCCAGCCGAAGACCTTCCTCGCGATTGCCTGTGTCAATGTATGCCGCCGCCATGTCGATGAGCCCGCCGACACCGCTGCCTCGCCGGAAGGCCTCGTCCATCGCGACATCCGGCATATTCACCGACTGATACAGTTCCAGCGCTTCTTCGTTGCGTCCCATCCTTTGCAGTTGATACGCGATGATCATGGACAGCAACAGGTCGCCCGGCCGTTCGCGGAGCACGGATCGTGCAAATTCGTAGGCGGCGACGCGCTCTCCGGTCTTGTCTAACACCGCCGTCAGCGGAACCGTATTGCCGAAGCGTGCGGCAGCTTCGGCGAACGCGCGCGCCGGCACCAATTCGCCCATGCGCATCAGGCACAGGGCGAGTATGCCGTTCACCCCCGATCGGCCGGGGTCCAGCTGGCGCGCTTTAAGCGCGTGCGCGACGCACAGGTCCTCGTCCGGCAGACCGTCGTAACCCATGTGAACCCAGGCTGTAAATGCATGCACCTGCGCCGTCGGACCGAAGAAATCGAAAGCCTTCTGGACGACGGCTTGTGCTTCGTCCCGCAGGCCCATGGATGCGGCCATCGTCGCCAGATCGTCATAGCGCACCAGGAGCGCAGGATCGATGGACAGCGCACGCCGTAACATCTCGATGGCCTTGCGGGGATTGCCCGCTATAGCAAGATGCCAGGCGTAACGGGACACCGCGGAGGCATTGTTGGGATTGAGCTCCACAGCACGCCGGAGCTCGTCCTCGGCGCCTCGTTGTTGGGTCACGCGCAGAAACGCGCCCAGGGCCTCATGCGCTTCCGACAAGCCGTCGTCCAATGCCACGGCGCGGCGAATCAGCCGCTCCGCCTCGTCCCGTTCACTTTGCTCGCCGCTGCCGTACCACGAATCGAGCAGGTAACTGCCAAGTGCCGCGTGTGCGAGCGCAAAGTTCGGATCGGCGGCGATTGCCTTGCCATACAGTTCGATCGCCTTCTCATCACCTTCATCGCTTCCGAGACGTTGCTGATACAAGCCGAGCAGATACAGGTCGTGAGCAGTCACATCGCTGGTCACTGCCGCGGGCATTGTGCCACCTGAAGTAGCGAAGCGCGGCATCAGGGCCTCGACCACCGATGCAGCAATCTCCTGCTGCATGCTGAGCAGATCCTCGCTGCCGCGATCGAAAGACGACGACCAGATCTGGAAGCCGTTGGCACCGTCTATCAGGCGCACCGATATCCGCATTTGCTTGCCCTCGCGGCGAACGCTGCCCTCTAGCACTGCCGCAACGGCGAGTTTCTTCGCCGCGGTTATGGCATCGACATTCTGTCCCTTGAAGTAAAAAGAGGAACTGCGCGCCGACACCCTCAGTCCCGGCACGCGGCCCATCTGGTCGAGCAGTTCCTCGGCCAGGCCATCGCTTAGGTATTCGTTCTGCTGGTCGCCGCCGATATTGGTGAATGGCATGACCGCAAGGCTCGCCTCCAGCACATCGGAGTCGCCCGTGAATTCGGGCTGTCGTACCAGGAGCACAGCTACGAGGACGACAAGCACCGCAATGATCATGTAGTCGGCATATCGCCGCACACCGTGAACTGTCGGCCGCGCTGTGTCGGCAACAGCGGTGTCAGCCGCGACACCGGTCGGTGTGATCTCGTAAAACCACGCGAGCAGGACAGCCACCGGCAGTCCGAGGGCTGCAACGACGATCAGCGCACTCAGTACCCAGCGCGGTACGCCAAGCGGCTCGAAGGTCACGTCCGCAATCTGCAGCAGCAGCCACGCGATCACGCCATAGCTGGAGGCCACGCGCAGAACGCCTCGCGCACGCAGGCGCGCCATAAAGCTCACACCTTGCTGCGCCCGCTGATTGGCTTCCGGCCCTGAACCGTTATTGGCCATCCCGTCTGCATGCTCCCCGAATTCGATGATTGTCGCCTACCAATCGGTGCCGGTGTTCACTTATTTGCGTAATGCATTTTGGCTGCGGCCCGGACAAAATGTCCCGCAAACATGAAGTGGCCGCGCAAGCCCGTGACGGTTTGCACTCAGTCTCAGTAATACCACTGCAGGCGACACAGGAGCATGCGGGTACTGCCGCGGATCCCGTCGCGGTCGAGGTCGGCGTCGCCATAGGAAACGCCGACTTTCCATTGCCGCGATGTCCACCAGTTCACACCGAAATGCACCTTGTCGAGTACGCCACCGGCAATTGCGGCGTCTTGCAGATCGATGTGCGAGTAACGGGCGACCAGCTCGAATGCCCCGTAACGATGCGTCGGCGTGATCCCGATAGCAGTTCCGGCGGCACGGTTGTAGCGACGGCTTTCACCGGTCACGATCCACGACAGCATCAGGTAACTCCCTGAAAAGCCCGGATTGCCGCTATCGGGCGCCTCGGCCCATGACTCGATGTGTTCTGCAACAATCCCGAAAGATTCCCTGTTCCAGATCGCCTCGAGCGATACCTCACCCGCGAAATCGGCGTCGAAATCACCGGTATCGATGTACTTGTCCGTGACGTTAGACTCCGGACGCCCCGACATGCGAATGATCCCCGCATCCGGCCCGACACGGCGGAAGCCGAGCCCGAGGTGCAGGTAGTTTGTGTTGTCCGTCGACGCCATTACGAGACCGGTGATGCGCCCTACGTAATCGTTGGCGTTGTCGCTGAAGCTTGCGCCTGTTTCCAGCCAGTCGTTGAACCAGCCTGCTGCCCAGGTCATACGATCGCCGGCGAGCGGGCCCGACAGTTGCACGCCGATGCTGCGCGTGACAAAGAATGGCGAGAGAATTCGCTCCTGTTGCCAGTTCAGGAGCGATAGCCCCTGCATCTCGAGCACGAACGGTTGCTTCTGCTTGCCGATGTCGAGCTTGACTCGACCGAAAGGGATACGCAGCCGGAGGTCGTACAACTGGAATACATCCTCCTCCCGCGTTCGCTTCTCCAGGAAGTCGGCCGCGAAGAATACCTCCCAGGCGCGCTCGCGCTTTGAGCGAAGCGCAAAGCCGAGACGCGCTGCGCGCAAATCGGAGGAGTCTTCCTGCTCACCAACCTGCGACAGGCTCGCGTCGTCCTGATCGAAGAAAGTGTAATCTGCCAGGATGGCAATGACCGGTCTCACCCAGAACCGCTTGCCATCGTAAACCAGCGACTTGTCGGCCAGATCCGGGAAAAGGAAGACGGGCTCGGACGAAATTGATTCTTCCGCAGGCAAAGACGTGACCTGAGCCTCAGCAGAGTCTTCCGCAGCATGTGCCACAGCGAAAGTCAGAAATGCAGCGTTGAGTATCAACGCCACTACGCCGCAACGTCGCCACCG
>JAHKKM010000119.1 GCA_020027645.1 Pseudomonadota bacterium | reverse complement strand
CTTGCCTTCTTCGCGTGCAATTTTTCCATTGATTATTACGACGTCGAACCCGGTTGCGAGGCTGATCGGCTCGAGGTAATTCGCGGTGGCGTGAACTTTCTTCGAATCGAAAATCAGCAGGTCTGCTGCAAACCCCAAGTCGATACTGCCACGGTCGGCGAGGCCCAGGATCCCGGCCGGAAACGACGTCAGTTTGCGAATAGCCTCTGTGAGTGGCAGTAATTTCTTCTCTTCGACATACGATTCGATGACCCGTGCAAAAGTCCCGTGCCCGCGCGGGTGAAACCCGGCCGGGCTGCCGTCCGAACAAATGCCGACGTAGGGATCCTGGAACAATCGCTGCTGCAATTCATCGTCCATGACGAAATAGGCACCGTCAGCGCCTTGCGGCCCGATCACGTCGATCAAGACGTCCTCGAAAGGCATTTCCCGTTCGAAGGCCACTTCTGACAGTCGTTTGCCACGGTAGGGCCCCGTGCCCAGCAACGTCGCCTCCGGGCCGTTGCGGCTCCAAATCCTCTTCCGCAGGTATTCCGCCAGTTCCTCGCGTCGCTCGACTTTGGCCAGGTCAAACTGTTCCTGGGTCTTGGCCCAGACCGGAAACACGATTTCGATGCCGGTGTAGCTTGCGCTGTAGGGATACATGTCGGCTGTGATTTCGATGCCGGAAGCGCGTGCCTCATCCAGCAGCCGCAGGATCTGCTCCGCGCGGGCCGCGCCTTTGCCGTATACCGACTTGAGGTGAGAAATGTGTACCCGGGCATCCTCGCCCTGCTCCAGCAGCTCGGCGATTGACGTCTCGAGCTGGTCATCGTCCTCGTTTCGCATATGGCTCATGATCAGACGGTGCCGGCGCCCGACCACACCGGCGAGTGCACGCAGCTCCGCTGTACTCGCATTCAACCCGGGGTTGTATTCGAGCCCGGTACTCATGCCGAAGGCGTAATTGAGTGCCTCGTCGAGCAGCGAGAGCATTTTCTGCAGGTCCGCGGGATCGGGCTCGCGCGACATGCCGATACCGGCCTGGTTCCGCAGGTTGCCGTGTCCGACGAGCATGACCAGGTTGGGCCCGATGCCGTTCTGCTGAACGCGTTCGAGCCAGCCGCGGAGATCATCCACGTCGGGACTTGCGCCGTCCTGCCCGAGCGTAATGGTGGTAACTCCCATGGCGAGAAAATTTTCGAATTGCGGCGTCTCGAAGGGATCGCCATGCGCGTGCAGGTCGATGAAACCCGGCGTGACGTAGCGATTGCCAGCGTCAATTTCCCGACCGATTCGCGTTTGCAAATCACTATTGCTGAACGCTGTATTACCGATAAAGACGATGCGCCCGCCTGCAATTGCGATATCCGCTGTCCGCGGCGCATTGCCCCTTCCGTCGATGACGGTCGCATTGCGAATCAGAATGTCGATCGATGGGTATTCTGGCAAGAAGCTGTCGTCCGGCGTGGTGCAGGACGACAGGATGAGAAGTGCGATGCAGGCGCACAGCACCGGCAGATTATTGGAAGAAGCAATTCCGTTCTTCACGTTGTGTCGCTAGATCCGATACTGCGCAATCTGCACTTCCGTGCCGTAGTCTGCGTAGTCGCCATCGGTGCGCTTGCCGCGGAACTCGCCCCAGTGGACAGTTCGATACGCGCAGGGCCTCGATTCGCTGACGGTCGGCAGCAACGGCCGAACTCGGGCGCTGGCGCCGGGATTATAGAAAAACGGGATGCTGAATCGATCCGCGCTTTGCATTGCCAGTACGCGATGGATGGCGGCGCGATAAATGTCGTTGGACCAGATCTGCATCATGTCTGCCGTGTTGATGACAAATGCACCCTGTAGCGGCGCAATGTCGTGCCACAGCCCTTCCCGGTACACCTGCAGACCGCCGACGTCGTCCTGCACCAGCACGGTCAATGCACCGGCGTCTGTGTGGTGATGCACACCAAGACCGGCGACGGGCTGATGTGCGATGGTGGCATTGGCCAGCGGGTCGCGCACAGGATAATGATTGAGTCGCACGAAACTGGTGTGGGTACCGACAAACTCGGGGTACAGACAGTCCGGTGGCAAACCGAGACCGGCGCAAAATGCCTCTAACAGTTTCAATGACAGACTCGAGCAAGCGTCAAGGTAGGCGAGCATGGTGTCCCGGAAGCGGCCGTCCATCGGTGGCCAACGATTCTGAGATTGGTAAATCGGATCGACTCCCGGTGCCGTGAAATCAAAAACCTCTTTCTTGTCGCGCCGGTTCTTTGTCAGCTCGTTGTTGTAGTAGCCCCAGGGATTTGCACGGGTCCGCAGGATAGCCTCCTTGACGGCATCCGGCAGCTCGAAAAACCGCCGCATTTCCTGCCAGGTATCGTCGATAAGCCGCGCCGGCACGCCGTGGTTAGTGACTTGAAAAAAACCCCAGTCGCGGCATGCCGCGGCGATTGCATCGACAACCGGTCGTGCCGCGGCATCTGCAGCACTGTCGGTTTTCAACAGCGCGTCGATGTCGATGACAGGAACCGCGCCTTGCAATGCTCGGCTGTCGGCAACGGGATGCTGGTCGAGGTCGGGTAAAGAAATCAAAGCCGGGTGTCTCCACTGCGTTTCGGCAATCCTAATGATTGACCGGAGCCACCGGCAAACGCCAGCCGGCAGGCAGACTGTGGGCCTTGCCTTTGCCCGGGGAGCCAGTGCTAGAGTGTCGGTCCGGCTTCCGGTGCCGCTTCAGTCATTACGCCAGGATTCCTATGAAAACAACAAGTTACAGCTTAATTTCGGTCGCCCTGCTGGCCTTTCTGCTGCTCGGTGGCTGTGGCAGGAAGGACGCCGAGCAGGATCTGACATCCGCCGGGACCGGAAACCCGGCGGGTACGGTCGCCGAGTACGAGTGGATTTCCGAGGGCAGCGAGGCAGGCCAGCACCGCGTCGTGCGCAGCGGCGACGGCAAGATCAGCACCGAGCTGTTCGTGCACTGGAACAATCGCGAATACACGGTCAAGGACGAACTGCAGCTCGACGCGAATGGACTCCCGAGTGCGCAGCGCATCACCGGAACCTCACCTTTCGGTGCACCGATCGACGAATCATTCTCGCTGAATGACGGTGTTGCCACCTGGAAGAGTGTCGGCGAAAGCGGTTCCGTCAGTTCTGCCACGGGCGGCTTCTATGTACCGAATGAGTTCGGCGCGACGGAATCCTTCCCCGCACTGGTGCGCGCGGCGCTGAAAAACCTCGACGGGCAACAGGAGCTGATTCCCTCCGGCACAGCAAGCGTCGAGAAACTGACCGAGCTTACCGTCGGCGGTACACCCGGCGACATCACAGTGTCACTGTACGGCATCAGCGGCATTGGATTTACGCCAGCCTATCTGTGGCTGGATGACAAGCTGGAATCTTTTGCACTGGATTTCGGCGGCTTTATGGGGATGGCACGCAAGGGTTACGGCGAGGAAGTCATCGACTTGCTGAGCAGCGAACAGTCAAAGTTCGAGGCGCGGCATTTCGAAACCATTTCTCCGGGGCTGTCGCAGCACCTGCAGCAACCGCTTGTTTTCAGCAATGTAAATGTCGTCGATGTCGAGAATGGGAAATTGCTCGAGAATTACCATGTAGCAATACGTGACGGGAAAATCAGTGAAATATCGGCAACGCCGATTGCCGCAGACAACGCCATCGTCATCGACGCCACAGGAAAGACCCTGATTCCAGGGCTTTGGGACATGCACGGCCACTTCAGCCTGTCCGACGGCATCCTGAATATAGCCAGTGGTATCACCAGTGTGCGCGATGTAGGCAGCGTGCACGAAAAGATCATGGAACTGACCGAAAAATTCGCCTCCGGGGCGGTCATCGGACCACACACCTACCGGTGCGGATTCATCGACAAAGCGAGCCCGTACGCGACCGGCGTTACGGTCGAGACACTTCAGGAGGCACTGCAACGCGTCGACTGGTATGCCGATCATGGCTATATCCAGATCAAGCTGTACAGCTCCATCGACCCGACCTGGGTCGAGGAGATTGCAAAGCGCACGCATGCGCGTGGCATGCGATTGTCAGGCCACATTCCGGCGTTCATGTCGGCGGAGCAGGCGGTGCGGGCAGGCTATGACGAGATTCAGCACATCAACATGCTGTTCCTGAATTTCCTTGCCGGCGACCGCGAGGATACGCGCAAGCAACTACGCTTTACCTTGTACGGCGACAAGGCTGGGGAGGTTGACCTGGAAGGCGCCGAAGCGCAGGCGTTTTTCAGCCTGCTCAAAGAGCATAAGATCGTATCCGATCCGACGGTTGCCATCTTCAATTCGCAGTTGCTGCACAAGGCTGGCAACCCGGATCCGACTTTCGCCGCGATTATCGACCATCTTCCGTTGACGGTAAGCCGCGGCCTTTACAACCCCGACTTCGAAATCAGCGAGGCCAATGAAATGGCCTGGAGCCGTTCACAGGTCAATGCCCTGAAATTGCTGAAGACTCTGTACGACAAGGGTATCCAGATCGTGCCGGGCA
This sequence comes from Pseudomonadota bacterium, assembly GCA_020027645.1. GTDB lineage: Bacteria > Pseudomonadota > Gammaproteobacteria > Steroidobacterales > Woeseiaceae > JAKEGN01. Next base: position 3,003 of record JAHKKM010000119.1, on the reverse strand, counting down.
GCGACAGCATGGCGGGATTCACTATTCATCGCGAGCTCGAACTGTATACCGAGGCCGGTATCCCCAATGCTGCCGTGTTGCGCATGGCGACGCTGGATTCGTCTAGGATCGCGGGTGCCTCGAGCCGGACCGGATCAATAACGGTGGGCAAGGATGCGGACCTGGTGCTGCTGGAAGGCAACCCGCTCGAGGATATGAGTGCCGTTCGGCGGGCCCTGACGGTCGTCAAGGGCGGATACCTGTACCGCCCGGATGACTTGTACCGTGCCGTCGGCGTCAAACCGTTCGTCGAGTCACTGCCTCGACGAACGGCCGACTGAAGCGGCTACAAACCGGGTTACTACTGGCGAATGGCGCGGAGTGCGACGTGGCCGTCCGGTGACAGCACGTAGTGGTTCAGGCGCCAGTTGATCAGGAAACTGCCGGTCTCATCCGGATTGGCATGAACGCAGATCTCCTGCGGCCGCACCCGGTAATTCAGGTGCTCGCTCAGTATGCCGGCGATGCTCGGTTTCTCTGCAGCAATGACGATATCCATATTGGCCTCCTGCTCTGTGCGGCTACCCGTGACAAGCCCTTGTCACTTGCGGGCTACCGGTAATTTCGACTACAGGATAGCGGCGGGCCACTTAACCGAAGCTGAAAAATAAGTGAACCCTGCCTGAACTCGGTGCCAGTGCACATTTAACTGCTGCAGGAGCCCGCGTTGCTGGCGACCTCTTTTGATGCTTCGTTTGCTGGCAGGCACCGCACCGGTGCGTCGTTCTCACCTAGAAGAGATGCGCTCGAACGACGCACCGGCACGTTGCCTGCTCCTGTGGTCCGAGCCATTCGTGGCAAACAGGATGCGGGACTTCACAGCCGGCGCCACGCCCGTATGCCGTTCGAGCGCATCTCTTCTAAGTGAGAACGGCATACGGGCGTGGCGCCGGCCTGCAAACAATGTGGGGGGGGCAATTGGTCGCCTGCAGTGCAGGCTCCTACAGTGCACGGCCTGTAACGGTAGTTCGTCAGGATTGGCGGAGATAGTCGTCGGTTTTGTTCAGCCAGTCGTCGCGTCGCGGGGACCAGGTGTCCATTTCCTCGACATCGCCGATGCACAGCGCTTCGTGCGGCATGTTGGACGGAATGACGACGACATCGCCGGGACCGAGGTCCAGTGTCTTTTCCCGATTGGCGCCGAGCCAGAATCGCAACACGCCGGAGATCACCTGCGTGACCTGTTCCTGCTCGTGACTGTGCAGCGGCACGCGAAACCCGTCCTTGAAGTATATACGTGCAACGGTCAGGCGCTCGCCGGTAACAATACGCCGCGTCATCTGCGGATTGACGGTTTCGAGTTCGACCTGGTCCCAGGACAGGTGCTGGAATTGCGGTTTTGCCATTGTGCTCTCCCGACAGCTACGCCGGTAAAGCTTAGCAGAGCGATGCACCGGTTGCGCCCGGCCGGCGTGATCAGGCCGAGATTTCGTCGAAGGCTGACAGGAACTCCAGTCCTTTGCGCAGTTCACGCCGATTGATGGTGGCGCGCGCGACGTCATGATAATCGGCAACAACCCAGCGCAATGCATGTTCGTCGCAGTAGCCCCACAGCAGTCTGCCGATCTGCCAGACGTTGCTGCGCGTCCCGCAATGCGGGCACACGTGAATCTCGCTGCGGCGAGTCAGTGGAAACGGAATGACATTGTCGGTATGCATTTGCATTGCGCCATCTGCCAATGACAGCGAACAAATAACGCAACACGATGCTGCCGGATGTGATCGACCTCACACGCATCGGGGACGCAGGCAGATTGCCCGCTGAATTGAGACCTGTGTCAAGCGCGCGTGGCCAAAAAGATCTTTGTCGCTACGCCCGGATTGCCGCCTCGCGAACCAGGTCAGGAAGGCGGGACATGGCATCAGCATCGCGACTGTCGATCGTAATCGATCGGGACTTTTCGAAGTCCGTCATGGCTTCGAGGATTTTCAATTGGTGCTCCAGCACCGCGAGATCGGCTTCGGATACATCGGCAGCGTTTTGCTGACGTGTCCGGATGCGCCGCTGCGCTTCCCTCTGCGGGACCGTCGCGCTCACAAAAACCAGTTTGGCGCCGAATTCGCGAGCGAGTTGAATTGCCTGGGCACGCTGCGCGCGATGCAGAAAGGTCGCATCCAGGATGACATTGTGCCGTTCACCGAGCACGGCTTCCGCACGGCGGCGCATTCCCGCATACACGTCGTCGTCGGCACTGGACACGTAAATTCCTTCGCCAATCGCCGATCCGCTTTTCTGTGATTCGCCCAGTCCGAACAGGCGCTTTCGCACGAGATCCGACCTGATGCGGATCGCCGGCAGAGCTGCCATAAGGCGCTCCGAAACCCAGGTCTTGCCGGAACCTGCAACGCCGTGCATGACGATCAACAGTGGCTGCCGCTTCGCCGTCTGGCGCGCCGCCATGCTGCAATGACGTGTCGCTTCGTCAAGATCCTCCTGCCGTGCAACGTCGTCGTCGCGCTCGCTCGCGCGGATTGCATCGACTTTGGCCCGCACCAGGCATCGGTATATGAAATACAGATCGAACAGGCGCATGCTGCCGTAGTCGTCGGTCCGCTCGAAATAGCGGTTGATGAAATGCGCTGCAAGATCACCACGCTGTTTCGATTCCAGGTCCATCACGAGAAACGCGATGTCGCAGGCAACGTCGATGTGTCTGAGGTCGGCGCTGAATTCTATGCAGTCGAAGGTCGTGATGCCGCTCGGCAATCGCAACAGATTTGCGAGATGCAGGTCGCCGTGGCAGTCACGAAAGAACCCCTGGTCGAAGCGCTGGCCGATGACCGGTCGCAATCGCTGCAGCGCCCGCTGTGTCCATTCGTACAATGGTGACAGCAGGCCGTCACCGATACGCGAGCGCAGTGCCGTGAAGTTGTCCTGCATCTGCGATTCGGTCAACTCGAGCACGTGCTGACGCTGACTGTCAGGAACAATATCAGCGGCTTCATGACGAGCGGCGATGTTTG
>JAHKKM010000292.1 GCA_020027645.1 Pseudomonadota bacterium | reverse complement strand
GACGAAGCGTATGAATTCACGGCTCTCGCGATTCAGCAACGTGTAGCTGCGCTGCGGATTTGCGCTGGACGGGTAATGCCAGCTTTTCGGGTACAGCGGCAACACGTGCGCACGATCGCGTGCGGCCGCATAGTCTTCGCCAGTGTCGGTTCCTTCCGGTTTCACCACATCGGCGGAACCACCATGACAATCCGTACAGCCGAGCACCACCGAGGGACTTTGATGCATGTTCGCGGCGTCGCTTGCCGTATGACAGCTGTTACAGCCGGCGCTTTTCTCCCCGGCATCGGCTTGCGACTGCCGCAGCGGTGCCGGCGGATAGAAAGCGTATTCGATCTTGCGCGCATGATCTTCTTCGGCCGCCATAACCGTAATTGTGCTCATGCAGAGAAGCAGGATCATCAGCGAATTTTTCTGTGCCTGGCTCATCGGCTAGTAACTCAGTACAAGGTTGGCGAGAACGGAGTAGGGCACGTCGGAGCCGTAAAGATCGCTGTAACCGGCGCCGGGCAAGAGAGCCGATGCCGCGAGCCGCAATACAATATTCTGCGATGTCAGCGGCCGGTAGAACGCTGACAGCGAAACATCCTGGCCGATGTCTTTCGGCAGCCTGCCCTGAACGCCACCCTGATTCCTCGCTGCTTCCAGCACCGCGGTATCGTCGAACCAGAGTTGAATGACGTTCACTGAGACGCGCCACTTCGGTGTGATGTCGAAGTCCGCGCCGGCGCCGAGCAATACGATGCCAGGGTTGGTGAAGTTCGACTGGCCGTGCTGCTTCGATGAGCGCATGGAATTCAGCAGGCCGTTCTGCGACGACAAGGTGACACGGCCACCGCCGATCAGCGGCACGGCCTGGCGGATCCAGAAACTCGAATCGGCGGCGGCGATGAGCGGGTTCTCAAAAATAGCGTCGAACCCGCCGGACACGTCGTCGTAAGGATCGTCATCGCCGCTACCGTAAACAAACGTGCCGCGAACCCGGATCCAGTCGAAGTCACGCGACACTTCGGCTGCGGCAAATGCCGCGCGTATGTCACTTTCGATTTCGGTAAAGGTGGCCGGTGTTTCGCTGCCGAACGCGAAGTAGGCAGACAGTGTCAGGTTCCACTTGCCGATATGGCCGTCGCCGTTCAGCCCGGCATACGTCACGTCGTATTCGCGGTTTTTCTGGATGCCGAGCGCCGATGGACGGCCGAGGAAACCGTTATTGTCGACGAAGTTCTGGTCGGTTTCCCTGTTGATGTTGTGCACCAGTACAGCCTGCGAGGTGAAACCGACAAACGGGAAATCCTGGCGGTACAGGTTGAACAGGTACACATCGTCATCGCGCAATGCATCGGAGAAGGACGTTTCGGTTATGTCGTTCAGTCCGCTGTTCGTATCCTTTTCCAGTCGCCGGAACCAGCCCGCATTGTACTGCCACAGGTTATTGCTGCGGTTGCCGAAGAGCCGCACGCCGACCGGGCTGTCCTGGAACAGGAAACCGCGAAAGTCAGCCGTGATCGGCTGTATGCCGATGCGCAGGCTGTCGAAATCGTAGCGCTCGGACGCATTGCGCAGGTGCTTGTCGACGAACAGGCCCTGGATGCCGACGAATCCCTCCGTTCGCGTCAGGTCCGCGGTCGTGTCGGCTTTGAGCACGCCCGCTTCATCGACCGATACGCTGCTGAGGTTGAAAACCGGGATAAAGCGGAACTCGAGATCCGGCGGCCGAAACACGGTGTCGCCCTTGTACAGCACAGTCTCAAAAATGAAGTTCTGCGTGAACGCGGTCTGTTCCGGCACACCGAGTGCATCGAGCGCCCCGGGCGATGGTGACGTGGCTGTTGCAACCGGTGTCGGCAGGCTGCGGGCCTCGAAGGTCGAATCGGAAACCAGGTTCAGCGCCAGGAACCAGTCATCGCCGAACACCGGGCGGTCGCCTTTCAAGACATTGTTACCGTCATACGGATCCCAAAGCTGCTCCGGATAACCGAGTGCGGAGACGATGCGCCAGCGATCGGGTACTGCAACGAATTCCGGCAGCGTATTCCATGCCGCCGGGAGCAGACCTTCCGCCGCGCAAGGATCGAAAACCTGTGCCTCGCGCCCGGGCCTGCGACGCAGCGGACCGTCTTCGTAGCTGATGCTGCAATTGGGATCGGAGCCAACAGGAGCGATCTGCGCGAATGCATTCGTAGCAAACATCAAAGCAACGATTGCGTGCCAGAGATGAACCAAGCGGCGCGACACGACGGCATGCCTTTCGAGCGAATTAAGACTTCTGAGCGAGATTATTTGCCGGCGCAGACATTTTGTTCGTCGCTGTCGAGGAAAGGGGTCACGGGGCAGTTCACGTAACGAAGATGTGTGCCCTGCGGTGCCAGCGTGTCGGCGCGCATCGACGTTGGCGCATTGCTGATGGTGCCCAATTGTTGCGCGGCGTCGTGCAATCCAAGGAAAGCGATCATGTCGTCCTGGTCGACGCCGTCGCCGGAGACGCCGATGCCGCCGATCAGTGTCGATCCCCGATAGATCGGCACGCTACCGGGAAATATCTGCAAGCCGTTGGCCAGCGCTGCGATGACACCGGAAGTTACGAAGCCGTTGTCGAAGCCTTCGACGCCTGTGCAGTTCTGCGGGACATCGGCAACAAGTCCCTGCACGAAGCCGACGTGCTGAACGATGGCGTTGTATACGAGGTCGAGTTGCAGGCCGGTGGAAAAGGGACTCCACTGCCCCGCCGGTTTGCTGAACGGTCCCTGCGGATTGGTACTGACTCCGTCCGGAAAATACGGCCGCGACAGGTTGCCGCCGGCGCGATCCGAGTATGCGATTGCACCGTCGGCAAGCGCCGTTGGCAATCCCAGGAAGTTGCGAACGTCGGTGACGTATTGCGACAGCACTTCCTTGCGCAGAACGACCAGGCCTCCGTCCAGGTACGTGGCGTCCGGTACACCGCTCAATGCCGCAGCTGCGACTGTCGATGAAAAGAAAGTGGCGGTGCGGGCCTTTTGCAATGACACGTCGATACCGAAAACCGGCGCATCGCGGGAGCGTACAAGGCCGAGCAAGACCCCATTCGAATCAACGACCGAGATTGACACGCGAGCGGGTGAGCCAGCCGGTTGCCGGATCTGCGCACGTGAGCGATTGGCAATCTGCAAGGCACTGGCCAGAACCTGTTGAACTTCTGCAGCGGTCAGTGCCGGTGCACCGTCAGTGCCTGCTTGCGGAGGGAAGCGCTCCACGTTCAATGAATCGACCAGCACAAAAGCATCGAGTCCCGGAAAGTCCACTGTGTCGGCACGAATACCGGACGAAGGCTGCGAGAACGGAGTGCCGGCACTGATCGATGCCGCGGCATAGCCCGGCACAGCAACGAGGACACCGGCAATATTGTCGATGCTTGCAAAACTGGGTGCCGCTGCGGGGGCTGATTGCAATTGCGATTCGCCGCCATCGGCAAAGCGCAGTGAACGTCCGTCGACGGCGATGACACTGGCACGGCGGTCTGCAGGCGCTGCCAGCGACGACATGGCGGCCGCCGCAATCAGTTCGTCATCGTCGCTGTCGATGTCCGAGATGTTTCTGTCGAAGCTGTAAAGTGCGTCACTGATGACGCCGACACCACCGACTGGCGTAC
>JAHKKM010000118.1 GCA_020027645.1 Pseudomonadota bacterium | reverse complement strand
CCGCGATCCGCTGCCTCGATCAGTTTGCCGCAGAATACAAGGCCGGCCAGATCCTTCTTGATCAGGAAGTATTGCGTGTCGATGCTGAGTTCGGCGCGATCGATCAAAGCAAGGCGAGCGCCCAACGCATCGAGTCCGCTCGCCAATGGATAGAAACCGGATTTGCCTTCGTGACTGTCCCGCCAGGCGGCAACGTTCTTAGCCAGCGAGGTATCGGCGGTGTCTTTGAGTGTATGGCTTTCCGTTCGCTCGACGTCGGCCGGCAGCGACGCACAAGCGGCGATCAGCAGCAGCGGCAATAGTGCTGCGATCCGATTCAATTGTTCGATTGGCCTCACTTGATTCCCCCGATCATGGTGCCAATAATTAGAGTGACAGTTACCTTAACTGCGCGTAATTAGAGTGACAGTTACCTTAATTGCCATGAATTAGGGCGACAGTAACCTCGATTACCGGTCGCAATTAAGGTAACTGTCACTCTAATTACTGTCACCCTATTTATTGATCTCCACCACGATTCGTCCTGTAACGGTACCGTCGATGAATGACTGGAACGCATCGGGCAGTTCAGCAAACGCAATGGTCCTGCTGCCGATCTTGTCGAGGTGTCGCGGGCGAAGATCGCCGCCGATACGTCGCCACACAGCAAGTCGCAGTTCGCGTGGTGTGTCCACCGAGTTTATTCCGAGCAGGCAGACTGCCCGCAAAATAAACGGCATGACGGTTGTGTGCAATTCGAAACCGGCGGCCAAACCTATGCTGGCGATATTTCCGCCGTAATTCATTGTTCGTGTCAGCCAGGTGAGATAGTCACCGCCCAGGTTATCAATTGCCCCCGCCCATTGCGCGGTTTCCATAGGCCGTTTGCCCAGGTCGAGCTCGCTCCTCAAAAGAATGCGGCTTGCGCCGATACTTTTCAGGTAATCGCTTTGCTCGCCTTTTCCGGTCAGCGCAACGACCTCGTAACCGCGGCCATCCAGCATGTCGATGGCGACGCTGCCGACGCCACCCGTTGCGCCGGTGACCACGACCGGCCCGTTTTCCGGAAGCTGGCCGTTCTGCTCCATTCGGTGAATGGCAAGCGCAGCCGTGTAGCCGGCCGTACCAATCTGCATGGCTTCCAACGCAGTCATGCCTGCGGGAATCGGAACTACTGCCTCAGCCGGCACGCGCGCGTATTCCGCGTAACCGCCGTCACGCGTTTCACTCAGGCCACAGCCGTTGACCAGCACTGGATCGCCCTTGCTGAATTGCGCATCGTCCGAACTCACCACCGTGCCAGCCAGATCGATACCGCCAACCAGTGGATAGCTGCGCAGTATCCGGCCTTTTCCTGTGGCCGCCAGTGCGTCCTTGTAGTTGATGGTGGAGTGGCTGACCTTCACCACCACCTCGCCCGCTGACAGGTCATCGAGCGACAACTCGGTGAATCCCGCAACGATTGCCTTGTCCCGCTGGTCGATTCTGAAAGCGCGAAATTTTTTCATTTTATGGTTCCGCAACGACGCGGCCTCATTGTCGCTGTTGATCGAGCCAGTGCTCAAGCCCCATCGTGTTCAGCTCGATGTCGACATCGATGATGGCATGCAATCGATCCTCATCGCCGGCAAAGCCGTGCCCCTGCAGTTGCTCGAAAAGATACCGGAACATGCTGCGGTGCATGGCTGCGCTGCGGTCGGTGTCACTCGCATGCCGCTTGGCGAGCGTGACGAAATCATCGATGCGCCGGTGCATGTCGTCTGCCAGTCTTTCCAGGTCGGTCACGCGGCTGTAGTGCGTCAGATAAAGCTGCCGCGGTTGCTCAGCCATGATCCGGTCGATGGCTTTGTGTGCCTCCGGCGGATCGAAATGCACCGGTGTTGTCGTCGGGTATATGAATTCGCCATTGACGGTATCGAGCTCGCGATACGAGATGCCGAAACTGTCCCCGGTGAACACTCCTCGCGAGGTCGGATCCGAAAGACAGTAATGATGCTTCGCATGACCTTCGGTAAAGATGCATTGCAACGGCCGGCCTGCCAGTTCAAAAAGTTGTCCGTCATCGACTGTAAGCACACGGTCGGTATCGATTGGCAGGATCTCGCCATACATCCGGTGATATGCAGCTTCGCCGTAGACCGCCTGTGAGCCCTTGATAAGCCGCGAAGGATCGAGCATGTGCGGCGCACCACGCGGATGCAGCACGGCCAGTGCGTTGGGCAACTGTCGCATCAGCTGTCCGGCGCCGCCGGCGTGATCGAGATGAACGTGCGTCAGGAACACGAAGTCGATATCGGAGGTATCGAGATTCGCCTGGTGCAGTGCTTTGATAAGGAACGGAACGCTGTGATTCACGCCGGTATCGACAAACGCACCGTGTCCGTTCTCGACAATCAGGTGGCTCGCGTCCAGCAACGGGCGCACGTAATCGGTATCGATCGCCGTGATGCCGTCACCGAGACTTGTGCTGCGAGCCGGTTGATCCGGCATGTGAGTTTCCGGAAAAATTACCGGTCTTTGTCCGGCGTGGTCAGGCCGTCGCGCGAAGCATAGAACGCCGCAATTGTTGCGACATCCGCATCACTCAGGCCCGCGGCAAACGCTGCCATCACCGTGCCGGTGCGCTTGCCAACCTTGTATTGCCCCAGGGCGTGCACCAGGTATTCTTCCTGCTGTCCGGACAAGACCGGCGGTTGCGGCTCGACAGCGGCTCCCGCCACACCATGACAGCTTACGCAAACGGCCGCGGGCGCGAAGCCCGCAACGTCGTCGGCAACGACATCATCGCTGGCCGTTGCCCGCGACTCGAACCACGCGGCCAGCTGATCGATGTCCGCGTCGCTCAGGCTTCCTCCCTGGGCCTGCATGGTCGGGTGCGGCCGATTGCCATTGCGGTAGGCGATGAGGGCCGACTTGATGTATGCGCTCTTTTGTCCACCGAGTCGCGGCACTCGATACGAAGGATAGGCATTGCGATAACCCTCGATGCCGTGGCAACCCATGCAGGTATATGCCAGCACACGGCCCTGGTCGGTGTCGTCCTGTGCCCGTACCGGTTGCGCTTCAAACGCTCCGGCCAGGGCCAATATCAGGAACGCGGCGGTGCAATAAGTCTTTGTAATCACTGTTATTTTTGGCCTGAGAATTCTAAGGCTCGGAATCGGAGCCCGTTATGGTAGTGACTGTCCGATTCGAATGCCAGCCTCGGGCGGCAGGGTCGCGCAGGCGCCCGGGCATGGCGGCTCGTGCTAGCATGCCGGCGCATTCCGCAATCTTCGCGAGGCTTCAGGTGAAACGTTCTATCGTCGTAACGCTGGTGGTACTGGCGCTTATTATTTTGATTTCGCCCGGTGTCGTCGGCTGGATTGCCGAGCGAAACCTGCAACAGGGTATAGACCAGGCAAGAACTGACAGCCCCGATGTCGTGGTTACAACCGAAAAATTCGACCGTGGCTGGTTTACGTCAGAAGGCCGACACCGCGTATCTCTGCGTCACACCGGTGTGGCGGGAGACGGCGGTGACGGCATGAAATCGCTCATAATCGATACGCGATTTGACCATGGCCTGGTGCCGGTGAGCTCGATGTCGCTGTCCTCCGGATCGCTGAAGCCGGGGCTCGCCCGGATGGTGTCCACGCTGCACCTCGACGACGGCCAGGGCAACCTGACCGAGCTGCCCGGCACCATTTTCAGTGAAACCAGCCTCCGCGGCGATACGACCGGGCGGTACGTGCTCGAAGCCGGTTCGCGTGACGATGCAAATGGCACCGCGACCTGGTCCGGTGCCGACCTGCAGTTTGCCGCCAGCGACGGCCATCGCGAGCTTTCAGTCAAAGGGGAAGTGCAGCCGTGGTCGTACCGGGCTGGCACGAACAGCGCCGAAGTTGGCAAGCTGACCATCGATGCGCGTCAGGTCAAGACAGACTTCGGCTTTGCCGTCGGCGATGTGATCATGGTGATCGAGTCCTTTGCCGTTGCCGGCGAGGCTGGTCCAATGAGCGGGTTTCAGAAACTCGACATCAATGGCACTTCGGCGATCGACGGTGATGCGGTAAACGCCCGGACCCGGATGTCACTACAGAAGCTGGTCGTTCCGGAATTTGGCGAAATTGGAATTTCCATGGATGTCGTGGTCAACGGCCTCGACGCCGCTGCCCTTGGCCGCATTTCGAAAGCCGCCGATTCAGCTCGCACTTCGGACGATCCGGACGCTGCACTGGGCGACCTTTTTTCCGTGATACAGGGCGACCTGGAATCGATGCTTGCGCGCGGTGGCGAGATTCGTCTCGATCAACTGGATATTGCGCTGCCACAGGGCGATATCCGCTCCAAAATGACCCTGGCCCTCGCCGAGTCGAGCGGAGCCTTTTCCTGGCCCGGAACCATTATGGCGACTACCGCGTCGGCGGACATCAGTGTGCCGGAGGCCCTGGTCCAGATGGGGCTGGAGATGAATCCGGACGCAACCAGCCTTATCGACATGGGGTTTCTCAAGCTGGAAGGCAATGTATACCGCATGCAGGCGGAGTTCGCCGGTGGCCTGCTGACTGTGAATGGCGCCCCGCTGCCGATACCGCTTCCCGGCCAGTGACCGCAGAGACAAAACCGCAACGATTCCTGAGTTAGGTCCGGGGTTAGAATACAAATCGAACCGTTCGCACCCGAACGGTCAAAGGCCCTGTAGCCGAGCGCATAGCCGGTCGGCGAACGGCGTCCAATAACAGGTAAAACATGCTTATCGCCAGAATTCTCATCTTATCGCTATGTGCAGCAGCGACTTTGACCTTCGCACAGGGCGGCTACCCCGCCGCGGTCGAAACGGTGCAGGTCAGCACTTCGACAATGCAGTCATCGGTACGGGCAGTCGGCACCCTGCTTGCCGAAGCGTCCGCCGTGCTTCGTGCCGAGGTGCCTGGGCAGGTTCTTCAAGTTCACTTCGCTGAAGGCGCGCGAGTCAGGAAGGGCGACAAGTTGTTCTCCATCGAGGCTACCGTGCTCGAGGCCGAGGTCAATGAGGCGCGGGCCAATGCCGAGCGCAGCACCGCGGCGTTCGAGCGCGCCCGGGAGATGTACGCCAAGAAACTGGTCTCCGCGAACGACTACGACGCTGCCCAGGCCAACATGAATGTCGACGTGGCGCGTTTGCTGTCATCACAGGCAAAGCTGTCGAAAACAGTCATTCGCGCGCCTTTCGATGGATTCGTAGGCTTGCGTGAGATCAACGTGGGCGACTATGCAACCATTGGTCAGGCCGTGGTCGATGTCGTGCAGCTTGATCCACTGCGCGTCGAATTCAGTGTGCCGGAAACGCTGCTGCCGAAGATTTCTGCCGGCCAGATCGTGTCCGTGACCGTCGATGCCTATCCCGGCGAAACCTTCGAAGGAACGATTACTGCAGTATCGCCGCGAATCGACGTTGCCGGCCACAGCGTCGCGGCGCGAGCCAGCCTGCCCAACACGTTGCTCAAGTTGCGCCCCGGATTCTTCGTGCGGGTCAATGTGACCCTCGCCGAAAAAACCGACGCCCTGCTGGTGCCAGAGCAGGCCATCTGGCCGATCGGCCAGGACAAAACCGTGTACGTCGTGATCGACGGCAAAGCGCAGCAGCGCAAGGTCATCCTCGGCGAGCGCCTGCCGGGACAGGTCGAGGTATTGTCCGGCCTTGCCGTTGGCGAAATCGTCGTGACCGCCGGACAGATGAAATTGTACGAAGGCGCTGCTGTACAAACGCAGGGCCCGGCCTCCGCCGCAGGCAACTGATCCATGCAATTACCGACACTCTCGATTCAACGTCCGGTTCTCGCCACGGTGATGAACCTCGTCATCCTGCTGATCGGGCTCATCTGTTATGACCGCCTGGCGGTACGCCTCATTCCCAATGTCGACGAACCAATAGTCTCGGTGTTCACCGGCTACCCCGGAGCGAACGCGCAGGTTATCGAATCGCAGATCACCAAGCCGATCGAGGATGCTCTTTCCGGCATCGAAGGCATCGACTTTATTCGATCTATCAGTCGCGCAGAGAGCAGCCAGGTCACGGTGCGTTTCCGGCTGGATCGGGATGCCGACGCGGCAGCGAGCGATGTGCGTGACCGTGTTGCCCAGGCGCGCAGCGCCTTGCCGCAGGAAGCAGACGACTCCATCGTGCAGAAGCAGGAGGCCGATGCCCAACCCATCATTTACCTCGCTTTTTCCTCGGACCGCCATGACCTGATCGAGATCGCGGACGTGGCCATCCGTCTCGTCAAGGATCGCATTCAGACCATTCCTGGTGTTGCCGAAGCCCAGGTCTACGGAAATCGTTACGCGATGCGCATCTGGCTGGATCCGGATCGCCTGGCCGGTTACGAACTGACACCGGAAGACGTCGAAGAAGCATTGCGTGAACAGAATATCGAAACTCCGGCCGGGCGCGTCGAAAGCCGGGACCGCGAGTTCACCGTGCTCGCGGAGACGGATCTTCGTGAACCGCAGCAGTTCGCGGATATTGTCATCAAGGAGACTGACAAGTTTCTGGTGCGGCTTGGCGATGTGGCACGCATCGAGCTTGGCGCAGACACCTCACGTTTTCGCGCCCGCTTCAACGGGCGCAACGCGGTGCCGCTCGGCATCATCAAACAGGCGGTAGCAAACCCGCTGGAAATCTCCAATGCACTGAAGGTCGTGCTACCGGAGATAACCCGAACCTTGCCCGAGGGCATGAAGGTCGAGATGGCGTTTGATACGACCGTATTCATAGAGAAGTCCATAGCTGAGGTCTATGTGACCGTGCTCGAGGCCATACTGCTCGTCGTCCTCGTGATCTTCTTGTTCTTGCGTAACTGGCGTGCGGTGCTGGTGCCGCTGGTGACGATTCCCGTTTCGCTGATCGGTGCGTTTGCGCTCATGTACCTGTTTGGCTTCACGATCAATACGCTGTCGCTGCTTGCGATGGTTCTCGCCATCGGGCTTGTGGTCGACGATGCCATTGTCATGCTGGAGAACATCTACCGGCACATTGAGAATGGGATGGAGCCGATGAAAGCGGCGCTTACCGGCAGCCGCGAGATTGCCTTTGCCATCGTCGCAATGTCCATCACGCTCGCCGCTGTTTATCTGCCATTTGCGTTTTCCACTGGCCGAAGCGGCAAACTGTTCATCGAATTCGCCTTGACACTGGCCGGGGCAGTCATCGTTTCCGGGTTCACGGCATTGACGCTGTCGCCGATGATGTGCTCGAAACTGCTGCGGCACGAACCCCGTCACGGAGCTATGTTTGTTTTCGGAGAGCGCCTGCTTCGCGGACTCGATCGGGGTTACCACGACTTGCTCGACCGGCTGCTGTCACGGAAGTGGATCGTGCTCGGCGCCGCCTCGGGGATCATCGCTGCAATGACGGCGTTGTTCCTGTCGTTGCCCGAGGAACTGGCCCCGACGGAAGACCAGGGCATCCTCCTCGGCTTCGGTTCCGCACCGGAAGGCTCGACCATCGAGTATACCGATCGGTATGCGCAACAGATGGAAGGCTTTCTTGAAGAAGTGCCGGAACGGGTCCGGCATTTCGGCTTCACC
>JAHKKM010000117.1 GCA_020027645.1 Pseudomonadota bacterium | reverse complement strand
TCGATTTCAAACAGCCGATCGAGCAGTGCCAGTGTTTTTTCTTCGTAGTAGGCTGAATCCCCCTCACCACGAGAATGCAGGCGCGTATAGGCGCGCATCAGCTCGTGAATGCCGCGGGTCCAATCGGGTTCGAGCTCAACTACTTTTTCAAGGAGTGTTACCGCCCTCGGGTCTTGCGCCTCCTCACCGGCGTGCAAGATGTAGCGCGCTTGCAAGTACAGGTCGTAAGCCTTCGGATCGATTTCTTCTGCCTTCGGCGCATTGCCCAGCAGTTTCAGTTTCAGGTCCGCAACGACCTTCGCTGAAATCTCATCCTGGATAGCGAAGATGTCATCGAGCTCGCGATCGTAGGTTTCAGACCACAGGTGTGTGTCCGTGCGCGCATCGATCAGCTGCGCCGTGATCCGCACCTTGCTGCCCGAGCGGCGTACCGAGCCCTCCAGGATATGTGCCACGTTCAGCTTCTTCGCCACTTCCGAAATCACGATGTCCTTGCCCTTGAAGGTGAACGCCGTCGACCGGGAAATGACCCGCAGTTCGGGAATCTTCGCCAACAGGTTCAACAGTTCTTCCGAGATGCCGTCCGAAAAATACTCCTGTTCCGGGTCCGCGCTCATGTTGACGAACGGCAATACCAAGATCGACAAGTCACCAAAGGACTCAACGAGTGCATCGGCGCGGCCTTCTTCCCGCGCTGTCTGGATTTTCTCGGCATCGCGCGACGGATCGATGACAAATTTGTCGATCGCGAAATAACTGATACCGATCACCAGCAAGGCCGTTATCGTCCGATCCAGGTAGCGTGCCGTCTGCTTCGAATAGTCCGACCCGCTCGCACTACCTTCATCCGGCTGCAGGCCAGTGGCCGTCAACTCGAATTTCCACGACAGCACAAGCACCGCCACGCTGCCGACCGCCAGTACAGTAATCAGCACAGTCAACGCGGTCGGCGGCAGGCCGAAAGCGGGAAACACGGTGGCGCCAACCTGGATGAGCACCCACGCAGCCGCAAGGTACGCCAGTGTCACGCGGATAACGCCGCGTCTTTTCAGTTCGGCGAACAACGACATGAAGTTGAGTGTCTCCGACAATTCACGCTACACAAAGTCTGGCTCACGTCGCCACCGGATCAACGCGCTGTGGACGCATTATCGGCCCAGCGCTGCCTTGATTTCGGGCGGATACACAGGATTGAAAACGATGCGGCTCATATCCTCATCTGTCTGGCCGTATTTCTCCAGAAACGCCTGCCAACGAGGGTCCGGTTTCAATTTGGCGTATAGGTCAGTCTTCACCCAGGCCACCGATTCCGGCCCTTCCCGTTCGACCATCCGCTCGAGCCAGATAAACGCCTGATCGTTGTCGCCGGTCCAGGCGTATATCCGGGCAATGGATTCCGGGCTGGTTGCCTGGTCTTCGCGGAGTATTGCGAACTCGCTTTCAAATTCAGCCTGCTCGCCCAGGTCGTGCAGGGCGAGCACACGCCCAAGCTCTCGCTCTCGCGGCTTGTTGCCTCCGACACTCTCAAGCTTGTCAAATGTATCGAGGGCTTTTTGCGGCTCTCCTGCCACCAGCCAGGCAACGCCGAGGGGCCAAAGTATTGCATTGTTTGGCGGCTGCCATTCCAGTATGGCCTCCAAACGTGCTGCGGCTTCGCGATGTCGCCCGGTGGCGCGCAAGTTGAGTGCCAAGTGCCCAATGCACACGCTGCAACCCGGATCACTTGCTATGATGTACTCGGTGACGGCAATAGACTCGTCGTAACGATGGAGCTCGGAGAGGAAGACCGCTAGTCCGCGCATATTATCGGTGGCGTAGGGGTCCAGGGCCGTAGCACGCTCAAGATATCCGGCGGCAAGCTGCATATCATCGCGCCATTGCCAGGTCAGCCTGGCTAGCCAGCCATAGGCGTTACTGCCGTTCCTGTCGATTTTGAAAAGCTCATCGAGCAGGGCCCATGCGAGCCGCTCATAGTGTTCTTGCTGGTTCGGTAGCGTGTCGTGTAAGCGCTGATACGCGCGCATTAACTCGGCGGCAGCGGCGACCCAGTCCGGCTGCAGCTCAACCGCCCTTTCGAGCAGCGCCGCGGCCTCGACTTCGTCCGCGCCGGCATCGCCCTTATGCAGCAAATGTCTGCCGCGCAGGAACAACTCGTAGGCCCGCGGGTCGATCTGTTCGGACTTCGGCACGCCGCCCAGCAGTTTCAATTTCAGGTCAGCGACCACTTTCGCCGAGATCTCGTCCTGGATGGCAAATATGTCATCCAGCTCGCGGTCATAGGTTTCCGACCACAGGTGTGTATCAGTGCGCGCATCGATCAGCTGCGCCGTGATCCTCACCTTGTTCCCGGAACGACGCACCGAGCCCTCGAGGATGTGCGCCACGTTCAGCTTTTTCGCCACTTCCGAAATCACAATCTCCTTGCCCTTGAAGGTGAACGCGGTCGAACGCGAAATCACCCGCAACTCGGGAATCTGCGCCAATAGGTTCAACAGCTCTTCCGTTATGCCGTCCGAGAAATACTCCTGGTCCGAGTCGGCGCTCATGTTGACGAATGGCAGCACGGCAATGGACCGGTCGCCGTAAGAATCGACTATCGACTCCGCCCGCCCTTCTTCTCGCGCCGCTTGGATTTTCTCGGCGTCGCGCGACGGATCGATCACGAACTTGTCGATGGCAAAATATCCGACCGCAAGCGCAAGCATCATCACGATGACGCGATCGAAGGCTTTTCCGGCCGGTCGCGCTGAAGGCGGACCGACATCGACATCTCGCCGGATACCCGCGGGCGTCCACTGGAAGACCCAGGCCAAAACCACGGCCGGCAGGAAGCCGATGGCCACTACCACAATGATGTTGGTTACCGCTGCATCGGTGAAGCCGAACCTCGGCAGCACCGTATCGGCGATCTGGATCAGCAGCCATGCGCCGGCCAGATACGCAATAGCGACACGAAAAACGTTCCGGCGGGCAAGCTCTTCTATGAACGACCTGTACGCCACTGCAAGTCGCCGCCCTTGTTGTTAGGTCTGCGGCCTGGTCGCGGACAGGAGCGCTGACAAGGCTAGACGTCGAGATTGGAAACTGTAAGCGCGTTTTTCTCGATGAACTCGCGCCGCGGTTCGACCTGGTCGCCCATTAGGGTCGTAAAAATCTCGTCGGCCTTGACCGCATCGTCGATTTTCACTTGCATAAGTCGCCGCGTTTCAGGGTTTACCGTGGTATCCCATAGCTGCTCTGGATTCATTTCGCCAAGGCCCTTGTAGCGCTGGATCGTTTGTCCCTTTCGCGCCTCGCTCATCAGCCATTCGATGGCTTCCGTGAAACTCGATACACCCAGCTTTTTGTCTGCCCTTTCCACGTGTGCGCCTGCGGCAAGTAGGCCGCGCAACTTTTCAGCATGAGCGCTGATATGCCGATACTCGTTCGTGTCGAAGAACTCCCGCGGCAGGAATCGCGTCGCGCCTATCCCGTGCTGGACACGGCGAATGGCAATGCGAACTCCCTCGCCGTCAGCATCACCGCGGTCAAGCTCGGCCGTATACGTGCCGCCATTGCCGTTGTTGGCACGATCGCTTCGCCCAGCGCCGGATTTTGGCAGCGCCGTTGAAAGCTGCTCCGTCCATTTCTGCAACGCATCGAGATCGCTGGTCAATCGGTCATCCGCTGTTGGCAAAGTCGCAAGCGCGCGTAATGCCTTGATGTCGTATCGATTGCCAAGTCGAGCGATGATGTTCTCGACCAGCACGTGCTCCTTGGCCAGCGCCTCCAGGGCAACGGCAGATAGCGCCGGTGCTGTGGCGCTGACGTGCAGCTGTGCGCCATCCAGCGCCGCATTCAGGAGATGTGCGTTCAGTTCGGCATCGTCCTTGACGTAAACCTCCTGCTTGCCTTTCTTGATCTTGTAGAGCGGCGGTTGCGCAATGTAGATGTGCCCGCGCTTTATGAGTTCGGGCATCTGGCGATAGAAAAAGGTCAGCAGCAGGGTACGGATATGTGAGCCGTCGACATCCGCGTCTGTCATGATGATGATGCGGTGATAGCGCAGTTTGTCGATGTCGAAATCATCCCGGCCGATACCGCAACCCAATGCCGTAATCAGCGTGCCCACTTCGTTTGACGCCAACATCTTGTCGAACCGGGCTTTCTCGACGTTCAGAATTTTTCCCTTCAGCGGCAGGATTGCCTGGGTGCGGCGGTCGCGGCCCTGCTTGGCGGAGCCGCCGGCCGAATCGCCCTCGACCAGGAACAGTTCGGATAATGCCGGGTCCTTTTCCTGACAGTCGGCGAGCTTACCAGGCAGACCGGCAATATCCAGGGCGCCTTTCCTGCGCGTCATTTCCCGTGCCTTGCGTGCGGCTTCCCTGGCGCGTGCAGCATCGATAATCTTGCCTACGATGGCCCTGGCCTCCTGCGGCTGTTCCAGCAGGAACTCCTCAAGGCGCTCGGCCATCACCGACTCAACCACGGCTTTGATTTCCGATGAGACAAGTTTTTCCTTGGTCTGTGACGAAAATTTCGGATCCGATACCTTGACCGACAAGACGGCGGTCAGGCCCTCGCGCGCGTCGTCACCGGTCGGTGCGAGCTTGTCCTTGCGGCTCGACATTTCCTTTTCAATGTAGCTGTTCAGCGTCCGCGTAAGGGCGCTGCGAAACCCGGCCAGATGTGTTCCACCATCGCGCTGCGGAATATTGTTGGTATAGCAGAACATGTTTTCCTGGTACCCGTCGTTCCACTGCATCGCTGCCTCGACAACGACGCCATCGCGCTCGTTCTGAAAAGCAAAAACGGACGGATGTATTGCCGTCTTGTTGCGATTAAGGTGCTGGACGAATGCCCTGATACCGCCTTGGTATTGGAAAATCTCGCGCTTGTCTTCGCGTTCGTCGGACAACTCGATGCGCACGCCCGAATTGAGGAAGGACAGCTCCCTCAGGCGGCGCGCAAGAATTTCATAGTGGTATTCGATGTTGGTGAACGTGCCCGAACTCGGCCTGAAGCGGATCGTGGTGCCGGTGCGTTTCGATGGCCCGACCTCGGCCAGCGGGGCAACAGGCTCACCATGGCGGTATTCCTGCTGGTGAATTTTTCCATCGCGGTGAATGGTCAGCGTGAGCTGCTCTGACAGCGCATTGACCACGGACACGCCGACGCCATGCAGGCCGCCGGAAACCTTGTAGGAGTCGTCGTCGAATTTGCCGCCGGCATGCAGCACCGTCATGATCACCTCGGCCGCCGAACGGCCCTCCTCGGGGTGAATGTCCACCGGAATGCCGCGTCCGTCGTCAGTTACGGTGACCGACTCGTCTGCATGAATGGTTACAGTTATAACTGTGCAATAGCCCGCCAGCGCCTCGTCGATCGAGTTGTCGACAACTTCAAAAACCATGTGGTGCAGGCCGGTGCCGTCGTCGGTATCGCCGATGTACATGCCCGGCCGTTTACGGACGGCCTCAAGTCCCTTTAAGACCTTGATATTACTAGAAGTATATTCTTTCTTGCCGGTCATTCGACGTCCTCTTCGGTTAGCCGGTGTATTGTATCAAAATCGGCTGCGGAAAGTAGTCCAAATACCTGATGTTTGGCGGTTTTTTGGGTTTTTCGGTTGGCCAGTCAGCCGGCCGGGCGCAATTGGCCCTGTTCCACGTGGAACAGGGCCGGCGGGTCATCGAAAATGCGGTCGTCCGGGTGCAGTGCGGTCGCGATCACCTGGCAGCCCAGGCTGCTTACTGCCGTCATCAGCCGACGCAAGGAGCCGGCATCCAGCTCAGCCGCCGGGTCGTCCAGCAGCAGCAACAGTCGCTGGTTGACGGCTGTCTGGACGGTTTCGGCGGCCGCGAGAACCATGCTGCAGGCCAACAACTTCTGTTGGCCCCGGGAGATCAGCCTTTGCGCTTGCCGCTCGTCGTACAGCAGCCTGAGATCCGCGCGCTGCGGCCCGGCTTGCGTAGCCCCTAGCTGACGATCCCGCTCGAGGCCGCCGTCAAGCGCCTCTTGCAGAGATTTACCGGCTATCCAGCCCCGCCGATACTCGAAGCCCACCGAGCCCCCCAGCAACCGCTCCCCGGTCCCCTCCATGGCTGCGCCTGCCAGGGCCAGCACCCGCTCCCGCGCCGCGTCGAGCTCGTCAGCAGCCAGGCAGAACTCCCTGTCCCAGGGCACCAATTCGTCCGGCCCTGCCCCTTCCCGCAACGCGGCATTCCGTTGCCTGAGCGCCCGCCGGAAGCGCCGCCAGAGGCCCAGGTAGCCGTGTTCCACGTGGAACGCCATCCAGTCAAGGTACCGGCGGCGTTCTTCCGGGCCGCCCGCCACCAGTTTGTGAATTTCCGGATCAATTATCTGCAGCGGCAACACCTCGGCCAGCGCGGCGGCCCCGCTGGCCGGCTCGCCATTGATATGCACCTCCAGCCCGGCCGAGCTGTTGCGAACCCCTACCGTTTGTGTCCGCCGGCCCTGGCGCACCCTGCCCAGCAGCACGAAAGCAGCGGCGCCGTGGCGAATCAGTCCACTGGTCGGGGCCCCGCGAAATGACCGCCCGCGCCCCAGGTACGCGATGGCCTCCAGCACGCTGGTCTTGCCGGAGGCGTTAGGGCCAAGAATGAGATTGTTGCGCGGGCCTGGCTCGATTTCGACGCTGCCAAAACAGCGGAAGTCGCTAATGCTCAGATATTTCAGCGGCACGGATGCGCCGCGATGACTAGAGGCGCATCGGCATGACGACGTATTTGCAATCGTCGTTATCCGGCTGGCGCAGCAGGCAACTCGAATTGCCATCTACCAGCGCCAGCGAGACCTGCTCGGATTCGATCGCGCCAAGAGCGTCCAGCAGATAATTGACGTTGAAGCCGATCTCGATGTCCGCGCCCTTATACGACACGGCAAGCTCTTCTTCTGCCTCTTCCTGCTCCGGGTTATGTGCCTGCAGAACGACCGTGTCTTTGTGAATGGTCAATCGAATGCCGCGGTATTTTTCGTTCGACAGGATAGCTGTCCTCTGCAGTGCTGCACGGAACAACTGGCGATCTGCCCCCAGGGCATTGCTCGTGTCCTGCGGAATAACCCGTTCGTATTCGGGAAACCGCCCGTCAATCAGCTTCGAGGTAAAGCGGATGCCATCCAGGTGAATCCGGATATGGTTGCTGCCTAGCTCCAGGTTCAGGCTGCCTTCTCCGGTCATGAGCCGCTGCAACTCGAGCACGCCTTTGCGCGGCACAATGACCTGCTGTTCCGGCAGCTTTCCCCCGGGTACCTCGACCTGGCACAGCGCCAGCCGATGACCGTCCGTCGCAACTGCCCGAAGATGTTTTTTCCCGGTTTCCAGCAACAGGCCGTTCAGGTAATAGCGGACGTCTTGTTGAGCCATCGAAAAGTGCGTCTTGTCGAGCAGCCGGCGCAGCGTTTCCTGCGGTAGCTCCAGCGACTGCCCGGCATTGATATCCTCGACCGTAGGAAATTCAGCCGCGGGCAGGGTTGTCAGCGAGAACTTGCTTCGGCCCGACTTGACCACAAGCTTCTCGCCACTTTGGCTGATCTGCAGCTCAGCACCATCCGGCAATGCCCGGCAAATATCCAGCAGCTTTCTGCCCGGGACCGTAACCTCACCGCCTGTCTGGACATCCACTGCGGCCGTAGCGACCAGCTCGACCTCCAGATCCGTGGCAGTAATTGCCAGCTTGTCGTTTTTCGCCACAAGCAGCACGTTGGCCAGAATAGGCATCGTCTGCCGACGTTCAACAACACCG
>JAHKKM010000116.1 GCA_020027645.1 Pseudomonadota bacterium | reverse complement strand
CATTGATCCCGACGGCAGCAGGTGACGCTGCGACCTTCTCGCCACTGAACAAGGGCCGTACTTACGGCGTCGAGCTTCAATATCAGATGTAATCTCGATTGTCATGAAAGGAAAACCCCGGCTCGGTCCGGGGTTTTTTTGTTCGCGGATTGATGCTTCCTGGTTACAGAGTTCTGTTTTGCAGTGATCGCACTGCAGCCGATGATTTGACGCCCGGTAACAGCCGGTCATCGTCCTTCAGGTTTTGCAGTTGCGAGATCAGCGGCAAAACGCCGGCCCAGACCGGGATAGAATAATCGTCCGGTTCATCGACCGGCATGCCTGCGGACACCTTGGCAGATGCGGCGTCAATTTTTACCGCGATCACGCCGGTCATCTTAACTTCCTTGTCATGGGGTGCCCGAAGCTCGTCCCAGCGTCCCGGCATGAGGTGTTCGCTGATGATCTTCATGGCACGCAACTTCTCCGCAGCCGCTTCGACCATGCTCGGTGTACCGAAGACCGTAACCGAGCGATAGTTCATCGAGGAATTGAACGCCGATCTCGCCAGCACGATACCGTCAAGCAGGGTTACGTTCAGGCAGATACTCTTACTGGCTTCGACCATACGAATGACCCGGGCCTTGCGCGCGCCATGCAAGAACACGGTCTCGCCGTCGCGGCCATAAATCATGGGTACGACGACCGGGTTTCCGGCTTCGACGAATGCGACTTGCGCTACCAGTCCTGCGTCCAGGATTCGATGCACGGTCTCGTTGTCATAGCGCCCCTTCTCCCGAAGTTGCCTGACCTTGTTCAATTTGCTAGTCGCGTACTCGGCAGTCATAACACATTATCCACGCATGAAAATTGGAACCAGGGTGAGCGCAATTACCGGCACCAGAACAATGCAGATAATGTCAACGGCGAATCCTGCTCGTACCATTTTTGGAATGGTCAGAAGGCCCGAGCCAAAAACAATCGCATTGGGTGGTGTTCCGGCCGGCAACATGAACGAGCAGCTGGCAGCCAACGTAATCGGTACCAGCAATACAACAGGGTCTATGCCCGCTGCCATGGCGATAGCCGCCGCCACCGGCAGGAAGGTGACGGTCGTCGCCACGTTGCTGGTAAGCTCGCCCAATAGAATGATTATTGTCGAGATAATCATGATCACAACGGCGTCCGGCAGGGTTGCAACCAGGTGCAGGCTGTCGCCGATCCAGGCAGCGAGACCGGTCTCAGCGACGGAATTCGCCATTGACAGGCCGCCACCGAATAAAAGCAAAATCCCCCAGGGCAGGTTCTCGACCTGCTCCCAGCGGAGCAGCTGGGGATCTTTGGCGTCGCCGCTCGGAATCAGGAATAGCGCCACGGCGCCGGCCATCGCTATCCCGGAGTCGTCAAGTGACTCGAGGCCCGGCAAGCGGCCAAGCAGGGGTCGGAAAATCCAGGTGAGCGCAAGCAGCAGAAACACGACTCCCACACGCCGCTCGGCTGTGCTTATTGCGCCGAGGTCGGATTTGAGTTTCCGGAGGTGCGCGCGACTCTCGACAGACGTGTGGAAATCCACCTTGAAGGCAACGCGGGTTAGCACCAGCCAGGTGAGCGGTAGTATCAACGCTGTGAGGGGGACCCCGACCAGCATCCAACTTACGAAATCGATCTGGGTCCCGTAATTCTCAAGAATGAACGCCGCCGCTATTGCGTTGGGTGCGGTTCCGACCAGTGTCGCCAAGCCACCGATGGTGGATGCGTAGGCAACGCTGAGTATCAGGGCATACTGAAAGTCGCGCTTTGCACTGTCGCTCAGGTCTCTGACAGTGCTATGAATCACAGCGACAACTGATACGGCAATAGGCAACATCATCATCGTTGTCGATGTGTTTGTGACCCACATGCTGACAAATGCTGTGGCCAGCATGAAGCCGCCAACCAACGCGCGGCCGTTGCCGCCAGAATATTGCAGAATTGTCAGCGCGATCCGCCGATGCAGGTTCCATCTTTGCATTGCAAGCGCAACGATGAAGCCACCGAGGAACAGAAAAACGACCTTGTTGGCAAACGGTGAGGCCGCGGTCTGCATATCGGCTATGCCGAACCAGGGAAAGAGTACCAGCGGGAGCAGAGCGGTTACCGCGATGGGAATTGCTTCGGTGGCCCACCAGATCGCCATGAGCAAGCTGATCGCGGCGGTATACCAGGCGGCGATCGAAAGAGAATCCGGAGGGCCAGCGACAATCATGACGATTGCGACCACCGGACCAAGTGCCAGCCCGACGCGCTGATACCCGGCGCGTCCTGCCGCATCGGCATTGCTCGTCAAAGTACTTCCCCCCGCAGCCGAAATTCAAAATCTCGAACCGAGCGTATCGTTTTTGCACTCGCGGTGAAAATCAAACAGCGTAAAAATTATTAAGGTTGGGTGAAATTTCACAATCAAAACGACTTTCGGCTATATCTAGTGCACATCTCGCCTTCAGGCACAAGATGTAGTAGGATCGCTCGCGTACCAATCTGGTACGCACGGAGAAAGGTGTCTGAAGGCGGTTCGGTTGTGGCGCCACGCAAGAAGCGGGAATCGTTGTGTGGCCGACGCGTGTTACCTCTCATCACGCACGCCGCAATTGAGCAGTCGCGTCCTCCTGGACATTTGCGATTGCTGCCAGCGAGATGCGTTACGCCGATACTGCGATACTGGAAGCAGAGTCTGTTGAACAACGACGTTTGAACGACTCATCCGGCAAAGGTATCCGGGCCTGAAACACCTTTTGCTTAATGTGCCGCCCAGTTATCTGGGCGGCTTTTTTCGGTCCGGCGTAAACGCATGACCGCACTCGCTGGCGGTGCTCCCGAACCGGCGCTCCGGAATGGCGCTCGGAATTCCTCGAAGTCAGCCACGAGTGCAACGACACAATGATTGAAGCCGACCTGTCTTCGGTGCCGAGCGGATCATCGCGTCGTGCAAATGTCGATCTGGCAATTTGGGGGTAGAAGTGACGGAATGCATTGCAAAAACGGAGTGTCGTGCAAATCATGCTTGCCTGTTGTTGGTCGCTGCGTTTTTTCTTGGCGCATGTGCGTCCTTACCGCCGGATGTGCCTTACCCGGCTTTCATTCAGGCAGACGATTTGCAGGACGCCTTCCTCGCCGGATTACCCGGCGCCCGCGCCAAACAATTTGGCGGCGACGCCCGGTCGGTTCGGTCCAGCAATCGGCTGCTATTGCCGGCCAATTGGGATTTCGGTACCGGCGCGGCGCCCGACAAGAGCGTCGAGATTTTCGTGCTCCAGGGTGAAGTCGAACTGGCCGGCGTGACTTTGCGACCCGGTGGCTATGCATACATTCCCTCCGGATCAATGGGTGCCTCCCTGCGAACCCGAAGCGGAGCGGAAATACTCTATTTCCTGAATGACGCGAACGAGCGCGCTGTCATTCAGACGCCATTGATCACGGGCATCGAGTCTGGCCAGTGGCAATCATTGTCAGAGGACCCCGCTGATTTTGGTCTGTCAGAAATGGAGTTGCGATCCGACCCGGGCAGCGGCGCCAGAACCTGGCTGCTGAAAATCGACCCCGTCGCCGCGCAGTCATGGCAGGCATATTCATCGGAGGTAGAAGGCTACCTTGTCAGCGGCAACTATCAACACAGTGAATGTGTTGACGGCAAATCGGCAACGGGCACCTATCAGCCCGGCGGATATTTTCTCCGACCCGCCGGAGCAATCAATGCCGGGCCGGAAGCCCACAGCCTGGAAACCTCGATCTGGTTCTTCCGCCGCTTGGGCCCGGGCGAACGACAGGTCGTCGATGGATGCGGGATTCCCGAATAAGGAATCAGTTTTGAACGAAGCGCGTAATTCCGGCGCCGAGCTTCATCAGCTTTTGCAGCGTTGATGTAGGCACACCCTGTATTTTTTCGTACCAGTCGCTGGTCGCTTCGACAAACTTCAGCATGCTCTGTATGCGCTGCTTCGTGATTTGGTCGGTCGCGTCTTCTGCTTCCACGTCGATGGCGCATTTCCTGAGCATCGACAGTGTTGGATTGAGTTCGCGTTGTTTCCGTTGATCGATGATGACGCGAAACAACTCCCACACTTCGTGCAGGGATTCGAAATAATCGCGTCGGTCACCGAGAACATGCGTCATACGGACCAGGCCATAGCTTTGCAACTCTCGAAGCGCAGTACTGACATTCGATCGGGCCAGCGACAACAGGTCGACGATTTCGTCGGCACGCAAAGGGCCCGGTGAGAGGTAAAGCAGTGCCTGGATCTGCGCTACGGACCGATTGGTGCCCCAGCGGGTACCCATTTCACCCCAGTGAAGTACGTATCTTTCGACAGCCGGTGACAGATTCATTGGTTTCGATTATTTCTGTCAAAAGAGAAATCTAGTCAGAGACGCGGCGCGCGTCAAGTCAATGCGTGGCTCACCAGTATCGCCCGCCGTGGTCTGGGCCAGCCTTCGATGGTCAGGTTCGGATTCACCGGATCGAGCGCCTGCTGCAGCGACTCGAAAGGCATCCACTCGGTCGAGCGCTGCTCGTCACTGGTTGTCACGGATACATCTGCAAGCCGTGGCTCCGAGAATCCGCTTTCGCTGAGCCAGGCGAGCAGCCGGGGAAGGGTTGGCAGCAGCCAGACATTGCGCATGCGCGCATAGCGTTCCGGTGGCGTGATGGCGGCGATCTGATCGCCCGGCAGGATCAACGTTTCAAGCACCAGTTCGCCGCCGGCACGGAGCGTACCGTGTAGTTGTCGCAAATGTTCCAGTGGATCACGCTGGTGATAGAGGACACCCATGGAGAATGCGGTGTCGAACCCGCAATTGGCTAGCGGCAAATCCGCAAGGCGAAGTGGCAAGACCTGCACGGCAGGCTCCCGGATATAGCGCTGAACGGCCTGAAACTGTGCTACATACAAAAGTGTCGGATCGATACCCAGAACGAAGCGTGCGCCATGGCCGCGCATGCGCAAGGCGTAATAGCCATTGCCGCAGCCGACATCGAGAACGAGGCGGCCTTCGAGCGCGCTGATTGCCGGAGTTATGCGCGACCACTTCATATCGGACCGCCATTCGCTGTCGATGTCGACACCGCAGATGTGAAACGGCCCCTTGCGCCATGGCGACAAGTTGAGGAGCAGCTCGCGTAACGTGGCAATCGTGCCGGAATCGCTGCCGACAGCAGCAATGCTTATAGCTGGCTCATTCAGAACCGACCGGCCGGTTGTCAGTTGCGGCAACGTTCGCAGCACGTCGTTCCAGTCTCGCAGTTGCCCGTGAACGCCGTCGCGTAGCCTTTCGGTCAGGAGCTGCCGTGTCGTGCACCATTCCGGGAAACCTGCTGCAGCAAGGTCCGCAAGCAGTGCATCTGAATTCAGCATTTGTTACCTGATGGCGAGAATTGAAACGAAATTGAAAAAACGCAACCAGGGCCCGGCGTGACGAAACCCAGCCAGGCGCAATCGTTCAAGATGGACGTCTATTGACTCCGGAATGAGGACATTCTCCAAAGCAGTGCGCTTGCGACTGATCTCAAGTTCGCTATAGGCATTGCGTCTCTTGAACTGGTGATGCAACTCGACCAGCAAGCGTTCGATATGCGGATCGTTGTCGATCACTTTTTCGGACAGAATCAGGATGCCGTTTTCAACCATGGCATCGGCAATTTTTTTCAGCATCGGCAGCCGGTCAGCGACCGGCAGGAACTGAAGCGTGTAATTCAGAACTACCATCGATGCCCTCGATATTTCGACCTCGCGAATGTCGGCATGCAATATCTGTATAGCCACACTGTTGTTGCACGCGTCAGTCTTGTGGTCATCGGACGCAACGATCTTGCGGCAACGCTCGACCATTGCCGCGGCACTGTCCACAGCCACGATGCGGCAACCCGGCACAACGATATTGCGCCGCATTGCGAGCGTGGCGGCCGCCAGCGAGCAACCCAGGTCGTAGCATTGTGTATTGGGCATTACGTAACGGCTCGCAAGCTGCCCGATGGAATCGATGGTTTCCGCATAACCCGGAATGGACCGCTGCAGCATGTCCGGAAATACGTCCGCGACCACTGCGTTAAAGGCAAACGTCGCGGTATCGGCTGATTCCGATCGGTAGATTTCGTCCTTTGGCATGGCTGCAGATCCTGGTTCCGCCCGACAATTCGCGGCTGGCATTGTAATCGTGCGCTTTGATGTCGGTACCGGCCATTGCTTGGCTGTGGACAGACATGCGAATCGCCAACAATTGAGCATTTGCAGCGTTTTTGGCGCAGATCGCTGCGATTATTGCGTTTTTAGGCGATTTTTGGCAATTTTGCTTTTTTTCCGACCAGACAGAGCCTGGTTGTGAAGCGTTCCATTGCCGACACTTTATGATGTGGGACAATCGCTGTTGAATCTGAGGCGCACGCGCCAGGAAAGCGAGTTCGATGCTAAACAGGATCCAGCTGGACATCCACCGACAACTGGGGATTCCGGACGACTACGCACCGGGTCGCCGCTTGCCGTACTTCGCCGATGCACTGGAGCTCGTCGATGTGGGCCCCAACCTCGTCGGGCGGATGCAACGCCTGACACCCAGAGCAGCCAGCTCCTGGCAGCGCATGCAGTCGGCGGCCCGTGCAGAGGGCGTTACCCTGCTCATCGTTTCGGGGTTTCGCAGCTTCGATTACCAGGCGGAGCTTATTCGTAACAAACTCGGCGCCGGTCAGTTGATCGACGACGTATTGAAAGTAAGTGCGGCCCCGGGTTATAGCCAGCACCACAGCGGCGAGGCAGTTGATATAGCCACCCCCGGCAGCCGACCGCTGACCGAGGAATTCGAGCACTCCGAGGCTTTTTCCTGGCTAGTCCGCAATGCCGGGGCGTACGGTTTCTCCATGACTTACCCGCGAGACAATACCTACGGCTTCGTCTTCGAGCCGTGGCACTGGGCATTGGGATAGGGCCTGAGCTTCCGCCGGCAAATCCAGCAACGGCGCAGAGTCGGGGCGCAGAATCTGCACCGGTTTTCAGTCGTTTTTGTGTTGACAGTTCCGTCCGGCGATTAGACAATGCCCGGCTTGTGTCCGCGGAGGGGTACTCAAGCGGTCAACGAGGGCAGACTGTAAATCTGCTGGCTACGCCTACGTAGGTTCGAATCCTACCCCCTCCACCAGACCTGGAAAGTGCAGGGTCGAGTAAACGGGTGGAAGGTGGCGACAAGTATAGCAGTTTTTCCGACTTGTCTTGTTGATTGAAATTAGCGTTACAGAAATACATCCGCGGTCGCAATCGAAACTACTGAGTTACTGGCGAGCGAGAGAAGCGGTCACTCAATAGTGAATGCAGGTATCAACGAAATTAAAATTCTGACGGTGTTGTTGAAGAGACTGTCAGATTTTTTGTGCGCCTGAATAAGTGACGCGCTGCTGGTGATTGACCAAAGACCTGACAACGGAAATTGCAAGTCGGCGGGTGTAGTTCAATGGTAGAACCTCAGCCTTCCAAGCTGATGGTGTGGGTTCGATTCCCATCACCCGCTCCAGACAGGAAGGCACTACGGCAGTGGAAGCGTCGGCAGTCGCCTGCAATGCTACTGCCCACATAGCTCAGGGGTAGAGCACTTCCTTGGTAAGGAAGAGGTCCCCGGTTCAAATCCGGGTGTGGGCTCCAGTCAGTGATTGACAGAGTTTGTTGTTTGAAGAATTCGACCACTGTCATGCATCGCATTAACGCAGCATGACCGAAACGTTAAGACCACGAGAGAACAGGACATGTCCAAAGAAAAATTTCAAAGAACCAAGCCGCACGTGAACGTAGGCACGATTGGTCACGTGGACCATGGGAAGACGACGTT
>JAHKKM010000115.1 GCA_020027645.1 Pseudomonadota bacterium | reverse complement strand
ATCGCTGACGAATGCCGGCCCGCCGACGGCCGCGAACACGATGTGGTTGCCGCCAATCACGAGATCATGAGCACGATTGCGCGCACGCAATGTAACTTGCGAAGGCGCAAGCGCGACTTTTTCAAGCACAAGGTTGCGGTCGAGGCGCACCATGCCGTCTTCACCGGCAACATCGGCGCCGTTGGCTTTCAGCCGCTTGCGACTGCCGTCTTCGAGAAAACGGAAGCCCTTGGTCTCGAGAATGGTGAGCGCCGCTCCGAGGATCGCTTCGACCTGGTCGGCGCTGAGCACCTCGATCGGTGGGTAGGGATTTTGCACTCGCTGCCACGGCTGCTGCCGCACCGAGGCAACTACCCTTTTCGCACGATGGCTCCTTCTGGTCACGCTGCCGCTCCCGGTAATGCAATCACTGTGAATGTCCTGTGGATTTTATGGTATCGCGAGCCAGTGCGTATTGGCACTGTCAGCCTTGTCACTCGATACACACTTTTTGTCGCCACAGCGGTGATGACAGCGCGTCAACATCCTTCAGCAACTTGCTATTCCTGTTCTGCCAGTCGACCCTGTGTCAAACTTGTTAGCAATATGGAATACGTAATCGGCACTGTGCTTGCGTTGGCCCTGACAACAGGCGCAACCGCCATTGGTTTCGACCGTGACAGGGTTTTCTATCCAGCTGTACTGATCGTCGTTGCTGCCTATTACATCCTGTTTGCAGCAATGGATGGATCCCCCGCTGTCGTAATCAGTGAGTCTTTGGTGGCCGGTGGATTCGTGCTGGCTGCAGTGATTGGTTTCAAGACCCGGCTTTGGCTCGTGGCTGCGGCAATCGCAGGTCATGGCATTTTTGATTTTTTTCATCACCGGTTGATCGATAACCCGGGTATGCCGCTTTGGTGGCCAGGTTTCTGCATGGCATTTGATGTTACAGCGGGAATCTATTTCGCTGTTTTGCTGTCGAGGCGCTCCAGACTTTCGCGAAACAGCGCCTAGTCCAGGACAACGATGCCGGGCGCCGCCCGTCTGCCAAAGCGCCTGCAGGCATTTCGCTGATTGTTGAGTATGAATTTCTCTCCAGCCGCATAAGCATGCCGTATCGCCTTGACCACGAAATCACCGAAGGCCTATCATCGGCAAACCGAACCGTTCGGTAAGGCTGGGGGGCCAGGCAATATGCTCGACGCGCGCGATCAGACCGACGTCTTCGAGGTCTCGGCGCAGGGTTCCTATCCCTGACAGTTCATTCAATGCACAAAAATACTGCTTCATGTTCATAACAGACCTCTCAGCAATCCCGTTCGGTATCCGCAACCTAATCGCAGGGGGAATTCATTACCATGGAAACGATTGGTAGATATTTACTAAAGCTATCCGCGAGCATTCTCGGCATCTCAGTCGCAGTTGGCTCAGTCAACGCTCAGGAAGAAACATCCGGGCTCGAAGAAATCATCGTGACCGCGGAATTCCGTGCGAAGGACGTACAAGTCACACCCATTGCGATCACCGCGATCACCGGCAGCATGCTCGATAACAGGGCCCAGACCAGCTTGTTCGAGGTGGCCAACCAGGCGCCGAACGTCACTCTGAAAGAGGGCGGCCAGGCCCGTTCCGGCATGATGGCTTACATCCGCGGTATCGGCCAGTCGGACTTCATCGCAGCACTCGAACCGGGCGTCGGCGTATACGTGGATGACGTCTACTACGCTCAGCTCACCGGCTCCATGCTGGAGCTGCTGGACGTGGATCGCGTCGAAATTCTCCGCGGACCGCAGGGCACCTTGTCCGGCCGGAACTCGGTCGGCGGAGCGGTCAAGCTGTTCACGAAACAACCCGGTGAGGATGACAGCGGCTTTGCCAGGGTAGGCTTCGGCTCTTATGACCAGGTCGACTTCCGCGGTGCGGGCGGCATGACGCTCGTCGACGACCGCCTGTACGCCCGATTTTCAGGCGCCGCCAAAACCCGCGATGGCTACGTCAAGATCCTCGACTACGCATGCACACACCCGGGATCCGATGCGCCGACCAACCGCGGCGGCAAAGGCTGCGAGCTCGGCCGCCAGGGCGAAAAGAAATACGCTACCGGGCGAGTCCAGCTGCGCTGGATTGCCAATGACGATCTCGAGATCAGCTTTGCCGGCGACTACCTGAACAACCAGTCCGGGCAAGCACCTGGCGTCGCCACTTTTGCTGACCGCACGGCGATCGAAGCCAACCTGGCCAATCCAACGATCACCCTCGTGGACCAGAACGGCAATGTGACCTACTACCGGGACCACATCTTTGTGCCCTATGGCCCGTACCGTAATGCGAGCGATCCGATCAACGATCCCTATGTCACTTACGGGACAACTACGGACTTCGGCCCGATGTACATGTTGCCCGGTGATCCGGCAGTAACCGCGCCGGTCCCATGGAAGCCCTCGACGTTTTCCTCCCGCAACTACATCACCCAATGGGGTACTTCCCTGCGGTTCGACTGGCAGATCTCCGATAGCATGAGCTTTGATTCCATCTCCGCGTTTCGCGAGTACGACAGCTGGTTCACCTGGGACGAAGACGGCTCGCCCGTCGCAGTCAACCAGCTGGACAACAGGCTGGACAACTACCAGTTCACCCAGGAATTCCGGTTGAACGGCGCGCTCGGTGACAACCTGGACTACACGGTGGGCGCTTTCTACCTCAAGCAAAACAGCCATTACGAGGCCCGGGTAGACTTGAACTATGCCTTGCTCGACTTCATCCACGGACCGGACCCGACCCCGGCCGACACGACAGCAGCATTCGCGCACGCCGACTGGCGTCTTACCGACAATTTCAGCGTAAGCGCCGGCTTGCGGTATTCCGAGGAGTTCAAGAGCTACACGCATCACCGCCACAACCCCGACGGCACGAACATCACCGGCGGTCCGCCTGGCAACCAGCCCAACTGGCGGCTGGCCGGAATCGAGGGCCTGACGGCCGAGTTCGAGGACAAGCGCACCGACTGGCGGCTGGCAGCGAGCTACAACCTCACCGATGACGCGATGGTCTACGGCAGCGCCTCGACAGGTTACAAGGGCGGCGGCGTCAACCCGCGGCCGTTCTTCGCGGATCAGTTGAAGACTTTCGAATCGGAAGAGCTGACCTCCTATGAGTTGGGCTTCAAGTCCACCTTATTCGACAACACGCTGCGCTTCAACGCAGCCGCATTCTTCACCCAGTACGACAATATTCAGCTGATCCTGACCCAGTGCGAAGTGCCCGTATTCGTCGATCCGGACCTCATTGGACCCCCGTGCCTGAAGCCGGCCAATGTGGGTGACGCGGAAATTCAGGGTGTCGAGTTCGAAGCCACGTGGTATCCGACCGACAACTTCCTGGTTGACGCATCGGCGAGTTTCCTGGATTTCGAATACACGAACGTGGATCCAGTTGCGCTGGTGGGAAGCACTATCTCTCCGCTGGACATGATCACGCCTTATACGCCGGAGACGAAGTGGGCCCTGGGGCTCCAGTACACTTTCATGGAAGGGCGCCTCGGCGAGTTCATGGTCAGAGTGGACGCCAGTTACCTGGACGATGTCTATGCCGACCCGACCAACAAACCGGTCAACCTGCTTGAGGCCTACACGCTGACCAATGCGATTGCCCGGTGGACAGCTCCGGATGACGTCTGGCAGATTGAGTTCCAGTGGCTGAACCTGACCGACGAGGTGTACTACATCGACGCCTACGACGTCAGCGCAAGCCAGGGCACGGTGCTGGCACAGCCGGGATTGCCATCGACCTTCAATCTGAGCTTCCAGCGTAACTTCTGAATCTGTAACACTGCTTGAAAAAAGGGCCACCAACGGTGGCCCTTTTTTTGTGCACGATGCGGTGCCGGTGTTCACTTGTTTTCGTAATTCCTTAGCGCAAACAAGTGAACACCGGTACCGTTAATACCAGCCCCTGTGTGCGTTACCGGACAGAGTGACTGATTTTCGTGGTATGGTAGCTGCTCAAACAGTCCGTCAAGCCTGCTCTGGCTTGCGGCAATTGGCGCTCAACTTGCTGTTCTTTCATGGCCGCACTACACGACCCGAAGCAAAACCACCTGCTCGCGGCACTTCCTGCCAGCGAGTTCGAGCGCATTGCCCCCGATTTGGAATTGGCCCCATTGAAGCTCGGCGAAGTTCTCTACGAGTCCGGCGGTCACCTGAAACACGTCTACTTTCCGACCAATTCCATCGTGTCGCTGTTGTACGTCATGCTGGATGGCGCATCGGCTGAAATCGCCGTGGTCGGCAACGAGGGAATTCTTGGCATTTCCCTGTTCATGGGCGGTGAAACAACGCCGAGTCGCGCCGTTGTGCAAAGCGAAGGTTTTGGCTACCGCCTGCCGGCACAAGTACTGAAACAGGAATTCAATCGTGCCGGACCGATGATGCACCTGCTGCTGCGTTACACCCAGGCGCTTATCACACAGATGTCGCAGACCGCGGTGTGCAACCGGCATCATTCCGTCGATCAGCAACTATGCCGCTGGTTGCTCCTGAGTCTCGACCGCCTGACCTCCGATGAATTGAGGATGACGCAGGAGTTGATTGCCAACATGCTCGGCGTTCGGCGTGAAGGGGTCACGGACGCGGCCGGGAAATTGCGGGATGCCGGTATCATTGAATACAGCCGCGGCCATATCAAAGTGCTGGACCGGAGCAGACTTGAACAACATGTCTGCGAGTGCTACGCCGTGGTCAAGCTGGAGTTCGATCGGCTGCTTTCCGATATACCACCCGGCAAGGCGTTTAGTTCAATCCTGTAGTTTCGCTCTTGAAATAGCGACTCACCGACCTGTAACAAACGAAATCGGCTCGCCACCGTTCGCCATATGTTCGCTGCTGCACAGACAGTTCGGTCAAAATACGGACAATTGGCCTGATGCAAAGCAATCGCCTGCTAACTGCCCTGCGCCGCAAAGATCGCCAACAGCTGCTTACAAGCTGTGAGCAGGTCGAGATAACATTCGGCGACATTCTATGGGAACCAAAACAGAGAATCCGACACGTCTATTTTCCCCTCGACGGTTTTGTGTCCAAGCTGGTCCCGATTGACGCTCGCGAGAATCTGGAGCTGGCACTGGTCGGGAATGAAGGCATGCTCGGCGTCCCGCTGGTGCTCGGCCTGACGTCCTCGTCATACCAGGCTATTGTGCAGGGCTCCGGATCAGCGTTACGCATGACCGCCGCATCGTTTCGGCGCGATCTCGAGCTTATCCCCGCGTTAAGGCAGCAATTGAATCGTTATATATATGTGCTGCAGGCGCAGCTTGCGCAATCGGCAGCGTGCAACAACTTTCACGCGCTAGACAAGCGCCTGGCTCGCTGGTTGTTGATGACACACGACCGGGCACACTTCGGCAACTTCCATCTCACCCACAAGTTCCTCGCGCAAATGCTGGGCGTCCGTCGAGTTGGTGTGACCAATGCCGCTGGAGCGCTGCAGAAACTCAAACTGGTCAGCTATACCCGAGGCGATATCACTGTACTGGACCGGGCCAACCTTGAGAAAGCGTCTTGCAGCTGCTATCAGTCCTCGCAAGACACTTACAAGAGCATTCTTGGATAGCTGATTCGGACTTGTACCCGCACAGAGTGGAATCACCTTGCGGCGACGTACAACGGCATCACGGTTGGCAACAGTTCCTGGATCTGCTTGACACGGCTGGCATCCGCCGGGTGGGAGCTCAAGAATTCCGGTGGCTTGCCGCCCTTGCTGCCACTCGTCATCTTCTGCCACAACGTGATTCCCGCACGCGGGTCATAGCCCGCACGCGCCGCAAGTTCCAGACCGATTCGATCGGCCTCGCTTTCATCGGTTCGGCTGAACCGCGTCGCCAACAAAGCCTGGTAACCCGCACCGGCCGCGCCGGTTGATGCATCTCCAAGCCCGAATACCGCCGCGCCAACATCGATCGCGCCCTGGGCGACCATCGCCTGCGACATCTGTTCACGGACGTGCTCGCGCAGGGCATGCGCAATTTCATGCCCCAACACGTTGGCAAGTTCCGCGTCGGTCAGGTCCAGTTGAGTAATCAGCCCCGAGTACACCATGATCTTGCCACCGGGCATGCAGAATGCGTTGAGCTCATCACTCGTTATGACATTGACCTCCCATTTCCAGCCGGGCGCATCGGCGCGAAAAACTTTGGTCTGCGCTTCCAGGCGACTGGCAACGCTGCGCACGCGATTGAGCATGTCGCGATCTTCATTCAGTACGCCCTCTGCAGACGCATCGGACTGCAGCTTGGCATAACTTTCGGCAGCCATTTGATCCAGTTGTTCCGACGATACCAGCAATAACTGTTCGCGATCGGCGTTGACAGCGCCACCAGCGGTCGTTGTTTCGCAGCCACCCTGCACGACGAGCGACAGTCCGAGCAACACAAACGCAACTATCGAATGAATCCGGCTCACTTGGTCAGACCCTGAACCATCCCACCCTCGTCTTCCCAGTCGCGCTTGGCAGCCTGATCGGAGGCCCGGTCATACCGTCGCATAGCCTCGTCCCAGTTCACAAGCGACCACCATGCGTGCAAGTAATCACGCCGCCGGTTCTCGTACTTGAGGTAATAGGCATGCTCCCAGACGTCATTCAGCAAAATCGGGAAGTGTCCCTGCAACAGCGGATTGCTATGGCCATTCGTGGTGCAGATTTGCAGTCTTCCACCATCCTGCCGCGACTCCGCCAGCCAGACCCATCCGGATCCGAATAACTGCTCGCCCGCCTCGTTGAAGCTGCGCTTGAACTGTTCGAGCCCGCCGAAATCGCGATCAAGTGCTTCGGCCAGTGCGCCAACAGGTGCGGGAGATCCCCGTCCTGCAGGAGACATAGCCCGCCAGAACAGGCTGTGGTTTACATGCCCACCCGCGTTGTGACGGATGGAGACGCGAAGCTCAAGCGGCGTCTTGTCCAAATTGAGCAACAGCCATAACGCGCTTCGATCCTGCAGTTCGGGATTTCCTGCAAGCGTCGAATTCAGCTTTATGACGTACGACGCATGATGCTGGTCGTGATGCAGCATCATCGTCTTCGCGTCGATGTACGGTTCGAGCGCGTCGTAATCGTATGGCAAGGGCGGCAGCGTATGCTTTGCCGACAGGGTCTCCGGACCATGACTTAAATTGATGGTGCGGCTTGCTGCAGTCATTTGTGCCTACGCCTTATGGTCTCCGCCGAACGCATATTCATGGGCCCGGGTTATTTGTCTTTCCGGATATCACTCTTGAGATCATTCTTGATATCGCCATAAGCGGCCTGAAACTTGCCAGCTGCTTTTTCCAGTTTTCCTTTCTGTTCCAGGGTCACCTTGCCTGTAACCTTGCCGGCAGCTTCCTTTACAGTACCTTTCGCTTCCCTGATACGGCCTTTGACCTGATCTTTATTCATGATTCGCTCCTGCTTCGTCCTGGCCACCAGATTCATGTACTCTTGAATGCCTGCCATCGCACCGGATGGCGCTGCGCCCACGCAGGCCACCCGAAAACGATCGCATACCTATTGACGGTCAGTTCGGATCGTTTTCCTCGACCGCATCCTCAACGTCGTCTTTCACTTCGTCGATCGCGTCATCAATCTTGTTGCCCGTGGTTTCACCGCCTGCCTTGATGTCTTCGACTGCCTCATCAATTTCTTCGCCGGCTTGTTCCAGCGTGCCCTGCTTTTCGCAGGCCAGGAGTAGGAACGTCATTGGTATCAGCATTAGCCATTTCATGTTATCGATCCCTTATTGAGCTATCTTTGACATACTCGTCGGCGAATTGCCGATACGAACAATCACGATACAAGCAATCGTGATACGTTTAATCACCTTGAAGC
>JAHKKM010000114.1 GCA_020027645.1 Pseudomonadota bacterium | reverse complement strand
ACGACCCGGGCATACAATTTTCGTCGACGAGGAGACGGCAAAACAACCCGAATACGACG
The DNA here is from genome assembly GCA_020027645.1 of Pseudomonadota bacterium. Classification (GTDB taxonomy): domain Bacteria; phylum Pseudomonadota; class Gammaproteobacteria; order Steroidobacterales; family Woeseiaceae; genus JAKEGN01. The sequence goes on along the minus strand of JAHKKM010000114.1, from coordinate 7,871 downwards.
GTCGACTCGAGCATGTTGCCTCGAGACATTGGATTCCGTTCCGCTCGGGCGAGGAGTAGCTCGCCTGCCTTGTCAGCGGCGCTGCTTACACCGTAGCCTTGAAAAAAGAGGGAACAACATGAACCGATACCGATTCGGCAATTGGTTGCGAGGCACATTGATTTCCGCGTTGCTATTGGCAAGCGGAGTTGCCTTCGCACAAACAGAGCGGATGCGGGTCGCGGTAGTCAGCGATGGCCCGTCGGACCGGCAGGTATTGTCCGTCGAATTCTTCCGCCAGGCGGTAATCGACACTGTGGCTGGCACGGTGGATATCGAATTTGTCACCGACCCCCGATTTGTCGGCGACTGGACCTTGCGCGGCGTCGATGCGGCAATCGATCAGGCACTTGCCGACCCGGAAATCGATGTCGTCCTGCCGCTCGGCATACTCGGGTCGCACCAGGCAGGGCAACGCACCGACCTCGGCAAGCCTGCCATCGCACCGATGGTGGTCGATCCGGTGCTGCAGGGATTCCCGATGGCAAACGATGTGAGCGGCCGCAACAACTTTACCTATGTCGCAGATTTTCATGGCATTGGCAACGATGTCCGGGCATTTCAAAAAATTGTCAAATTTGAACATCTGGTTGCGTTCGTCGACGAAGCACTGCTCGATGCGTTGCCGGAACTCGGCGACAAAGCCGCTGGCCTGGCGGCGGAATTGGATACGCGGATCACGATCATTCACACCGGCGACGATGCAGCGGCGGCGCTTGCGGATATTCCCGCGGATGCGGATGCAGTTTACGTGACAGGCCTGCTGCGATTCAGCGACGCGGAATTGCGCGAGCTGGCACAAGGCTTGGCCGCCCGGCGGCTGCCGTCGTTCTCACTCATCGGACACAGCGAACTCAAGAGTGGATTGCTGATGACAGCTGGCGGTGCAGAGCGCGACAACGAGCGCATGGCGCGCCGTGTCGTGCTGATGATTCAGCGCATTGCGCTTGGAGAGAATCCGGCGACATTCGAGGTCAGTTTTCCGACCGAACAGCGCTTCGCAATCAATATGCAGGTAGCGCAACAAATCGGCTTCTCGCCAAGCTGGGAATTTCTGTCAGACGCCGAACAGATCAATGCCGGGGCCGGGACCGATTTGCCTCAACTGACGCTCCTCGACGCGATGCAGTCGGCGCTTGATGCCAATCCGGCGTTGATCGCGAGTGGCGCAAGGCGGGACAGCAGCGGTGACGAGATTGGCATAGCGCGTAGCAACCTGCTGCCGCAGATCGAACTCGCTGCAGCGAAAACACGTATCGACTCGGATCGCGCGACGGTGCTGACGCAGGCAGAAGATTCGGTCATTGGAAGTGTTTCCGCATCGCAAATTGTCTACTCGGAGCGTGCATGGGCTTCGTATTCCATTTCGCAATCGTTGTACGAGGCGGCGCAACAGGGTTATCGGCAGGACATGCTGGACCTGCTGCAGTCCGCCGCCACGGCGTATCTCGATTTATTGCGCGCAAAGTCATTGGAATCGGTGCGGCGCAGCAATGTCGAGAACACGCGCCGCAATCTCGAGACCTCGCGGGTGCGGGAACAGGTGGGTCTTGCCGAGCGTTCCGACTACCTGCGCTGGGTCGCGGAGCTTGCGCGCGACAAACAGGCATTGCTGAATGCCGAGTCCAGTCGGCATCAGGCAGAAATCAATCTCATGCGCATCATGCACCGGCCGGCGGAACAACCCTTCGAAACCGTGGAGTCCGGCATCGACAGCCCGCTGACACTCGTGTCGAGTCCGCGTACCCAGGCTTATATCGATACCCCGGCCGGCTGGGAAGTTTTTACGCAGTACGCCGTGCAAGCGGCGTTGCAACAGGCGCCGGAGATTGCCCAGGGCGACTCGCTGATTGAGAGCGGCCAGCGTTCAGTGGCCGCCGCGCGTCGCGCCTATTACCTCCCGGACCTCGCGCTGGTCACCAGCAATTCCAGCGCATTGGATGAGTATGGCGCCGGTTCCGGCACGTTGCCAGGTGCGCCGGACAATGATTCGTGGAGCGTGTCATTGCAGGCCAGCTGGCCGTTGTTCGCCGGAGGCAAACGCAACGCCGAGCTTTCGAAGGCCCGCAACGAGCTGCGTGCTTCGGAAGCCAATCGCAGCGCGGCCGCCGATTTCGTGGAAGCACGGGTACGAATTGCGTTGCACCAGACTGCAGCCTCGTATCCGTCGATTGATTTGTCGAAGGTAGCGGCCGATGCCGCCGGGGAGAACCTCAACATGGTGACAGATGCTTACGGCCGTGGTGCGGTGTCCGTTACCGAGCTTATCGACGCGCAAGACACTGCGCTGGAATCGAATCTTGCAGCCGCGGATGCGAAGTACAGTTTTCTCATCGACTTTGTAGACGTGCTTCGGGCGATGAGCGAGTTCGACATTTTGCTGGATCCGTTGTCGCGCGAAGAATGGCACGACCGGGTCGATGACTGGTTCCTGACTCACCCAACTGCTAACCGCCCACCGGGCACGCAAAGGTAATCGTCATGCTGAAAGTATTGTTTCGCGGCTCAAAAGCCGACTATGGGATGGTACCTGTTGCTGCAATCGGACTATTGCTTGCGATGCTGGCAGGCTGTGGTGCCGAGAAGGCGCCGAGCGCGCCCGAAGCGCGGCTGGTTCGCACTATGCTGGTCAGCGACGCATCGAGTCCGCAGCTCAGCCAGTACACGGCAGAAATCCGCTCGCGTTATGAAACCGACCTGAGCTTCCAGGTCAGCGGCAAGATCGCGCGACGCGCGGTCGACGTTGGTACCTTGGTAAAACGCGGTGACGTGCTGGCGACCATCGACAGTACCGACCAGCAACTGGGACTCGATGCGGCGAAGTCGGCTGTCAATGCTGCACAAGCGGAGCTCGATCGGGCTCTGTCGGAGGAGGCACGTTATCGGGATCTTCTGGAGCGCGGGCTGACCACGCGGGCTGCATACCTGACGCAACAGACAGCGGTCAAGACCAGCCAGTCGCGCCTCGAGCAGGCAACCGCAGACCTGCGGCTGAGCGAGCAACGACTAAGCTATACGACGTTGCGCTCCGATCACGACGGCGTTGTAACCGAAGTGATGGCCGAAGCCGGTTCCGTGGTCGCGGCCGGACAACCGGTCATGAACGTAGCGCGCCCGAGCGATCTCGAGGCGGTGTTCGATGTACCGGATGGCCAAATCGACGCACTGCGCAGCAACGCGGCACTGCAAATTGCATTTCTCGCCAACGCCGATGAAACCATCGATGCCCAAGTCCGCGAGATCTCGCCGAGTGCCGATCCGGTAACGCGTACCTACCAGGTGCGCGCGTCGATTGCCGCGCCACCGCCGAATCTCAGGCTTGGCATGACCGTAACGGTCACGCTGCCGCGAGGCGAAGGAACCAGCAGTATTCGCCTGCCATCCACGGCTTTGTTTCAGTCGGGCAAGGATCCCGCGATCTGGGTGGTGCGCAGCGATTACACGCTGGAACTGCGTACAGTGACGATCGATCGTTATGAATCGGACGGTGTGCTGATTGCCGGTGGATTGAATGCCGGCGACCGGGTCGTGACCGCCGGTGTGCACCGGCTTGCGGATGGCGAGAAAGTGCGCCTGCTGGACGAGGTGCGGCCGTGAGCACGAAGGGCCAAACAGAGGACGCGTCGCGCGGAACCGGCTTCAACGCGTCGGCCTGGGCGCTGACGCACAAGTCTTTGGTGGGATTCCTGATGGCGGTGCTTTTGCTGGCCGGCATTCGTGCATACGAGAGCCTCGGTCGCGATGAAGATCCGCCGTTCACGATGAAAGTAATGATCGTGCGCGCACTGTGGCCGGGCGCGGACGCGGAACAGACCGCCAAGCAGGTAACCGACCGCATGGAGAAGTCGCTGGAATCGCTGCAATGGCTCGATGTGATCACCAGTTACACCAAGCCCGGCGAGTCGACGCTCATGGTGACCCTGCTCGACAGCACGCCCCCCGGCGAGGTGCCGGATCAGTGGTACCAGGTGCGCAAGAAAATCGGCGATATGCGTGGCACATTGCCGACCGGCACGCTCGGACCGTTCTTCAACGACGACTTCGGTGATGTCTTCGGTGTGATATACGCGTTGACCAGCGATGGCTTCACGTACCGGGAGTTGCGCGACTACGCCGAATTCGTCCGCGCGGAATTGTTGCGCGTGCCGGACGTCGGCAAAGTCGACCTGATCGGCGTACAGGACGAAGTCGTTAACATCGATTTCTCGACCCGGCAAATGGCGGGACTCGGCATCGATGTGGACCAGATTGCTGCCGCGCTGCGAAACCAGAATGCCGTAGTCGCATCCGGTGTGATCGAGACGCCCGATGAACGCATTATCATGCGCGTCAGCGGCGCCCTGGATTCGGTTCGAGCGGTCGAGGACGTTGGAATCCGGGTCGCTGACCGGCAACTTCGCATCAAGGACTTCGCGACCGTCAGCCGCGGTTATGAAGATCCGCCGGGTCCTGCGTTCCGCTACGACGGCGAAGCAGCGATCGGCATCGGTGTGGCCATGACCCGCGGCGGCAATATCCTGCAACTGGGTGATGGATTGGCCGCCGAGCTCGAGCGCATCGCACGCGACCTTCCGGCCGGCATCGATTTGCACCTGGTGGCGAATCAGCCACAGGTCGTCGAGGAGTCGGTCGGCGATTTCACCAGCGCGCTGTTCGAGGCCATTGTCATCGTGCTCGTGGTGAGTTTTATCAGTCTCGGTCTGCGCGCCGGCGCGGTCGTGGCTATAAGTATTCCGCTGGTGTTGGCAACGACCTTCGTCTTCATGCAGGTATTCGGCATCGACCTGCAACGTATTTCGCTGGGCGCGCTTGTCATATCGCTCGGTCTTCTGGTTGACGACGCAATGATCGCCGTCGAGATGATGGTCAAGAAACTCGAGGAGGGGTTTGACAAGTTCCGCGCAGCGACCTTTGCATATACCTCGACTGCTTTCCCGATGCTGACCGGCACGCTGGTATCGGTTGCCGGATTCCTGCCGGTGGGATTCGCCAAGAGCGGTGCGGGCGAGTATTGCTTTACGCTGTTTGCCGTTGTTGCAATTGCGCTGCTGGTCTCCTGGTTTGTTGCCGTGATCTTCACGCCGTACCTCGGCGTGGCCATGTTGAAGTCCGCAGCGGGCAACGGTCAGGAACATCACGTTCAGGACAGCCGGTTTGCGAGGACGTTCCGCCGCATACTCGAGGCCGCTCTCAAGCGGCGCAAAATGGTCATTAGCGCCACGGTTGCGGCATTCCTTGCCTCGGTCGTTGCGTTCGGCCAGGTCGAGCAGCAGTTTTTCCCCGCCTCCAGCCGCCCGGAACTGCTGGTCGATTTGCGCCTGGCGCAGAACGCATCGATAACAGCGACCCTTGAACAGGTCGAACGCTTCGAAAAAGTACTGGCCGAGGACCCGGACATCGTTCATTACTCTTTCTATACCGGGACTGGCGCCGTGCGCTTCTACCTGCCGTTGAACGTGCAGCTCGAGAACGCGAATTTTGCCCAGGCCGTGGTCGTGACTCGCGACTACGAAGTACGTGAACAGGTACGTGAACGGCTGGAACGAGTGCTGGAAAACGATTTTAGCTCACTGCTTGCGCGCATCCAACCACTGGCACTGGGGCCACCGGTCGAGTGGCCCTTGCAATACCGCGTTATGGGCCCGGATATTGGCGGTGTGCGGCGTCTTGCCAATGACATTGGGGACCTCATGCGCCAGCATCCGGAATCGCGACTCGTGAATTTCAACTGGAACGAGCTCAGCAAGTCGGTTCGTGTCGATGTCGACCAGGACAAGGCACGCCAGCTCGGGCTCACCTCGGAGCAGGTGGCGATCGCACTCAATTCAGTATTGAGCGGCCGCACCGTAACCGAGTTGCGGGACGACATCTACCTGATTGATGTCCGCGGACGTGCGGAAGCGCGCGACCGCGGTGATTTGCAGAGCCTGCGCGATCTGGAAATCGGCATGCCTGACGGGCGTTCGGTGCCATTGGCGCAGATTGCCGATTTTGACTACGGACTGGAGGAATCGATTATCTGGCGTCGCGAGCGGCTACCGACGATCACCGTACAGGCCGACATCTCGAAAGGCCTGCAGGCAGCAACAGTAGTGGGCGAGCTTGACCCATCCATACAAGAACTGCGCGAAAGTCTGCCGCCGGGCTACCGGATCGAAGTTGGCGGTACGGTAGGTGAAAGCGCGAAAGCACAGGGCTCGATTTTCGCCGTAATCCCGGTGATGGCGCTGGTCATGCTGCTGGTGTTGATGATCCAGTTGCAGAGTGTGCAAAAACTGCTGCTGGTAATTATGACCGCACCGCTGGGCTTGATCGGCGTGGCATTCGCGCTGCTGTTGACCAATCAGCCGTTCGGTTTTGTCGCGATGCTCGGCACTTTTGCACTGATCGGCATGATCATTCGCAACTCGGTCGTTCTGATCGCGCAGATCAAGGACAACGAGGATGCGGGTATGGAACGCGGCGGCGCCATCGTCGAGGCCACCATGCACCGCCTGCGCCCAATCCTGCTGACGGCTGCAGCTGCCATTCTCGGACTGATCCCCATTGCCAATGACGTGTTCTGGGGTCCGATGGCGTTTGCCATGATGGGCGGACTGCTGATTGCTACGGTGCTAACCCTGGTCTTCCTGCCGGCGCTCTATTCCGCATGGTATCGGGTGCCTGTGCATCTGGTCGCAACGCGCAACGGGCCGGACGGTCCGGCGTTGCATGTCGGGATAGCGTGATTAGAAGAAGAAATGGTGTCAGGTTTATTTTTCCGAAAATCAGGAAAAATAAACCTGACACCATTTCCTAAAATAAACCTGACACCTTTTAATCGAGGTGGAACCCGGCGTGCGCCAGCAGTGTTGCGCTGCGCTGGAATTCGTCCTTGTCGGCGTAAATGAGGACGACGGAGAAGCGTCCGACGTCGTGGCGGAACCAGTCGAGCTGCAGTTCCGGTGACAGCTGCTGCATGCTCTCGACAAAGGCAGCCGCACGATAGGGTTCGCCGAAACTCACCAGTGTCGTGCGGCCGAGTTCCGAGTACAGGTGTTCGCCTACCGGCCTTTGCAGGCTGCGATCGCCCAGCACGTAATCGAGGTGATGCAGGATGTAGCCGCTGTACCACTCGGCGCCCGGTGGGATGTCGCTGCCGTCTTTCGCGATGCGGCTCGGTCCATAATTGTACGCAGCGAGTGCGAGATGCACATTGCCATCGTATTGCTGCATCAATTCGTTAAGGTATCGGGCGCCGGCTTCGATGTTGGTGCACGGGTCGTACAGTTCGGTCAGTCGAAAAATACCAAGGTGTTGTGCGGTGCCGGGCCACTGGATCTGCATGACACCGTGCGCATTGGCTTTCGATCTTGCGGTTGCATTGAAATCGCTCTCACCGCGCGCCACCGCAAGCAGCAGCGTCTCGGGCAGCGCATGTGCCAGTGACGCGGAACGAAAACAATGGCTGTACGGAAACTGGTAGCTCGGAGGAAGATTCGTGTCGTTCTTCAGGTAACGTTGCCAGGCCAGGTTGGCGTCGACGTCCGGCAAGGTCGTGGCAGATGCGAGGGCAACGACGAACAGCATCGAAGCGAACGCCGCCGTTACCCTGCGCGTTCTCATGAGCCGGGCAGCTCCAGCCCCGTCGCTGCCTGTATTTGTGACAGTTTGGCCTGTTTCTCGATATCGCCTTCGTAGGCAAATGCGACTTCAAAGACGCCGGTCTTTACCTTGACGATGCGATAGTCGAGCCCGGTGACCTTTTCCAGTTGTGACACGAAACCGCGTGCGGCTATCTCGCTGCGAAAGGGATTCCAGAAGCTGTACCACTGTTGCTCCTGTGGCAGCAG
>JAHKKM010000291.1 GCA_020027645.1 Pseudomonadota bacterium | reverse complement strand
CCGGACCGCGAACAGACAATTATCCGGCGGCATCCTTTCGACTGACGGATTGCCGAAAGCCCTGCAGTCGACGGAACAATGTCAGACCGCCGAGCAGAAACAGGAATGGAATTCCGATCCGGCCGCCACCTCCGCCGCTGCCGAAACCCCCACCGGCAGAAAGTGCCGTGACAGTAGTGCTTGCAATATCGCTCAGGCCGGACGGATCGCGAACGGTCAGACGGAATTGCAGCAAGGTATCGGATTGCACGGAGCGTTCGGCGCCTGGTTAACCCCGGTGCCGTTCTCGATATTGATTCGCACTGTCGGGGATCCGGCAATGGTCGCACCGGAGACATTGCCGAGGCTCAATTCAAAATACTCGGTGGGTTCATTGGCTCCATCATCGACGATGGGGAACTCAAGCCATTTCGGATCCGCATCACCACTGGACCAGGTGACTGTGCCGCTGGTCTGGCCGCTGAAATCTGACGGGTTGGCGGCGTCGCCAGCGCTCATCGAGTAGTCGACGCTGACCGCAGCCGATGCGCTGCCGGTCCGCTTCAGCACCACCACAGCCACGCCGAAACCGCGCTCGGCAACGCCTATTGTCGATTCGGCAAATGCGATTTCGGCGGCCGCGCCGGGGTCACCTATGTAAAGACTCGCGGTTGCATTGTTGCCAACGGTGGCGCCGCCAGTCGGGTTGACCAATCGTACCAGGACGCGCTCGAGGCCCTCATTGACGCCGTCGTTCACGCCGGAAATATTCACGGTCCGGTCCGCAATGATGCCCGCATTCCACGACAAGGTTCCGCTTGCCAGCACGTAGTCATCGCTCGTTGCGGTCGCTGGAATCACCAGGTAGTCGATACTGATTGCACCGGTCGAGCCGCCGGCTCGCTGCACCGTGAGCGCTGCTTGTTGGCCCTCGGTGAGTGCGTACGAGGCACTGGCAAAACTCAGGCTGCCTTGCGACACGTCCAATGTGCGGTCAGCGAGGAGATACAGGCCGCTGTTGATGTCGCTGATGGCAACGACGCGGTTGTGCAGGAAAGGATACACACCCCAGGCTCCGAAAAAGCCGGTACTGTTCGAGGCCGGGTAGGTGTCGAGGAACCCGGCTTCAACGGGAGCGGTTGGATTCGAAATATCCAGCACGGTCAAGCCTCGCGTATAGTTCGACACATAGTAGCGATTGCCGCGTACGTAGCCGTTGTGGTCGATCGCCCTGGTCGGGCCCGTCCAGCTGCCGGCCAGCGCCGGCGCCGCCAGGTTGCCGATGTCGAACACACGCACCGTGGTATTCAGCAAAAAGTTCACTTCGTCCAGTTCGTCGTGCACAAACACGTACTGACCGTCCTCGGTCGGCCAGCCCGAATGCGTGTAGCCGGAGTTGGCATACGGCGTACGACTCAGGCGCCGCGGGCTGGCGGGAACGGTGACGTCCCACAGGTCAACCGTCGATTCGTTGAAGTCGAGCAGTACTTCGCAATACGCGCCGGCGTTGATGCACTGCGTGTCTTTGCGGCTGTCGGTTACGAAAAATGACGATGCATCGTGCATATAGTCGGCGGCCGACGACGCGCCGCCAACAAATGCAGGCGCTTCAGGATTTGCGAGAGAGTACATGCGGTACTGGCCGCCGCTGATATTCGAGCCGGCAACAACCAGGGATGGATTTACGCCTGCCAACGGCAGGCCGGTACTGAAGTCAGTGCCACTGCCGAAATCGGTATGCGCGCTGGCAATGTCGCTGACGTAAGGGGATCGGCTGATCGAATGGGGAAGACGCGTGAGATCGATAACAAAAAGGCCATCTGTTGACCGGTCGGTGGTCACGTACGCATAAGCCTGCCAGCGTCCTGCTACAGCATCGAACGTCTGCAAGACCGCGATATCCCGCCAGACTGAATTCTGCCCGTCGATGAATCCGACTTCGCGCGGCAGCTCCGGATCGGTGACATCGATGACGGCAGTGCCAATGTTGTATCCGATGATGATGTACTCACGATTGGTGTTGAGATCGACAAATCCCCAGATGTCGTTCGCTGCCGTGGGTGAGGCGCTGATGTCCCGGAATGCCATATGTGCCAGCAGATCGACCGAATTGCAGGCAAGGCCGCCGGCGGAACCGCTGCTGCACGGCGTCGCGGGGAGGCTGGCTTTCAGTTGCTCGTGCAGGTCCAGAAGCTGCAGCGCCTTGGCTGTCTCGCTGTCGTCCATACCCTTGCGGTCTGTAATGACATGAAAACCGCGAACTCTGAGCAGGTCGCGGAATTCAAGCGGCACGCCGGTAATAAACGAGATCCCGGAACCCGCACGCGCGAAATTCTCGCTTCGTTCGTAACCGCCACTCACCTGCGTGGCGCCGCTGATAACAAGGAACAGGTCTTCCGGATTTTCGACCGCGTAGGCACCGGAAGCCACTCGGACTTCGCTACCCTTGCCGGCAATCCTCAGGGCATATGCCAGGGACTGGCAGGGATTCAGTTGATCGATGCATTGCCCGGTGTCGACACCGTCCGACGCAACGAACAGCGGCTTTTCTCCGCCGCCATGGGCAAGCGCCTGCTGACCGGTGAGTATCAGCATAGCTGGCAGCATCAGTGTTCGAAGTACGACTTTCATCGGTTACCGGCTTTGGTGAACGCAATCTCGATTGTGGCAGAAACGCTGATGCTGGACAGCAGACCACAACATAAGCATTCGTTGGCGATACTACACTGTGATTGAGATCACAAGTATCCTTCGGAGTTCCGAAAATCCAATCATCAGGACACATGCACTCAGTGGGACTCCAGTTCAAGGCCGGTCCAACGGCC
>JAHKKM010000113.1 GCA_020027645.1 Pseudomonadota bacterium | reverse complement strand
GAGCTTGTTGGTTCCCGCGACCCAGAACACGGGTACAAGGTACAGGCGAAGCGCAAGCGGTCCGACGAAATCGAATTTGCGGGTCTGGTCGAGCCAGGCCTGTGTGCGAAGCAGGGCGTTCATTGTGTCGGTACCTGTGAGAGTAAAAGGATAATAAACGGCAGGCGCGGTTACGCCGGGCGGCGCGTCCCGGGAATAATTCCTGCCCGGTGCAGGTCCTGCAGGGCGCCTGCACCGTGCACGACGAAGGCATCGGGATCGGCATGGGCCAAATCAGTGGCCAGTCTTAGCAACAGCTGCCGCCCGCTGCGGGATTCCTCATTCGATTCCACCAGCCCGAGCAGGCGTGCCGAGAGTGAATTCAGTTCCATGAAGCCGAGTTCGTCATCGGGCTTGCGCCAGACGGCAAGAAAGGTCGGTTGTTCGCCCGGAGTATCCGGTAGGAAAGTTGGCGAAATGCGGTGCACCGGGAACCGGTACTGCAAGGACCAGGCGAGCACGCTCTTTACTGGAACGCCTTCCAGCAGGTCGCCGTCACCATCGATGCGACTCATGTCGTCCTGCTCCGGTGAAACCGATAAGGCCAGTTCTGCCCATTCATAGTGGGCGAGTTCGAGCAGGAACGGGTAGTCGCTTTCTGTGGCGACATGCTCGTGTTCGAGAAATGACAGGAACTCCCTGGGGATCTCCAGGAAGTAGGGAGTCTGCGCTTCGTGGCGCATCATGAATTCGCGCACTAGGTCGCGCCAGGCGCCCGCCGTGTGAAGTTTTTTCAGCACCGGAAAGGTACTGCTGATGAGTTTGTGCAGATTGTTGAAGAACAGTTCGCGATAAATGCCCATGCGCCGGTCTTCGATTCCCGGTGGCGCCGGCACCGATTGCGGGTCACGAATGTGTGCGGCAAAGGCATATTGCCTTTGCTGAAAGTGACGAAGGTCAGCCACGGCCAGCCTCGACAGGTCTTGGCCCCGGATTCGTGCGCACTGCTGACTGCAGTCGCCTGATCTGCTCGATCTCGGCCAGCAATTCGCCGATCGGTGGAAAATTGAAATCACGCTCAAGCAAGGTGGGTAACGGCCCGAAATGCCGGTAGGCCTCGGCAAGCAATTGCCACACCGGGTCGCTGACTGCATCACCGTGCGTATCCACGCGCAGGTCTTCGGCTTCGACGTAGTGCCCGGCGACATGGAAGTAGCGAACGCGCTCCTTCGGCATGGCCAACATGAAGGCTTTGGCGTCATAGCGATGATTGATGCTGTTGACCACAATGTTGTTGATGTCCAGCAACAGATCGCAGTCGGCCTGCTCAAGGACGGCGAGCGTGAAATCAATCTCGCTCATCTCGGTATCGGCGGGCGCGTAGTAGGAAACATTTTCGACCGCCATGCGATGCCCGATTATGTCCTGGGCGCGGCGAATTCTGGCAGCGACATAGTCCACCGCCTCCGCGGTAAAGGGGATTGGCATCAGGTCATAAAGCTGACCATTGTCACCGCAATAACTGAGATGTTCCGAGTAAGACTGGATGCCGTGCACATCCATGAATTTGCGGACGTCGCGAAGCAGGGTCTCGTTCAGCGGCGATGGTGCACCGAGGCTCAAAGACAGGCCGTGGATCAGGAACGGATAGCGCTCGGTGAAATACCGGAACTTCTTGCCGAGTTTTCCGCCGACACGAATCCAGTTCTCCGGAGCGACTTCCATGAAATCGATTTTCGTCGCGGGTACAGCCATCAGCTGGTCGATCATGCCGCGTCGCAATCCGAGACCGGCGCCACTGACTGGAATGTGTTGTGTTTCGTGTTGTGATTTCTGTTGCATCACTGTTGCTGTCGAAATCGATACTGTCAGCAGACCGGACTGAAGCGCGGAATATTACGGTGCGCCTTACGAGCGCCCGCGCCCCGCGAGCTGTCGCAAGCGTTCGAGGTAACGAGCGTCATCCGGCAGCGCCTGATTTCGTTGCGCATCCCATAGCGATTCTGCCAGGCATTCGAGCAAGGCATGCTCGGCAGCGTGCGGGTCAACGGATGCTTTGGCAAGTTGGTCGAACACCTCCCGAATACCGGCCGGCCGGTTGGTCGCAAGCTGTTCACGGACGGCAAGGTGCAGCCCCATGTGCAAATAGGGATTGCTTTGTCCTTGCTCGGGCCCGAACTCGACCTCAGTTGAAGAACGCTCAATAAATGATTGATATTCAGGGTGTTCCTCGATGACTTTCACGATCTGGGCCGCGAGCGGCGTCAACACGGCTCCCTGTTTTGCATCGGCCCAGGCGTCGCTGTACATGCGCCGCAGCTCGTCCCGGTCCTGGCCAAAAATCATGCGGCAACCTCACGCTGCGTCTTGCGTGGGTACTCGCAAAGATCGGCGATCACACAGCCCGGACAGGCAGGCTTTCTCGCCTTGCACACATAGCGCCCGTGCAGGATCAGCCAGTGATGCGCGTTCTTGCGGAATTCCTCGGGGGTCAGGCGGGTAAGCCGGGTCTCGACCGCGAGCGGTGTTTTTCCTCGCGCGAGGCCGGTCCGGTTCGCGACTCGAAAAATGTGCGTGTCCACGGCAATCGTCGGTTCACCGAATGCGGTATTCAGGACCACGTTCGCAGTCTTGCGACCGACACCGGGCAATGCTTCGAGTTCGTCCCGAGTGCGCGGTACCACGCCATCGTGCTCACTGATCAGCAAACGGCAAGTCTTCCGGATGTTCGCCGCTTTGCTGTTATACAGACCGATGGTGCGAATGTATTTTTTCAGCCCGCGAAGTCCGAGATCGACGATAGCCTGAGGCGTCCTGGCAACCGGAAACAGAAGTGCCGTGGCCTTGTTGACACTGACATCCGTGGCCTGCGCCGACAGTATGACGGAAATCAGCAGCTCGAACGGCGTGCCGTAATCGAGTTCGGTTTGCGGGTTGGGATCGCGGTTTCGCAGTCGCGAATAAATGGCGATTCGCTTGTCCCTGTTCAAGGCTTAGCCCGAGCGGCGTTGCAATTGCGAGTTCTTCTGTTGCCGCCTCCGGTCAAGTTCATTTTTCCCCGCGATGAACAATGCGAGACTGATGAATGCTCCGGGCGGAAGTATCGCCAGCAGGAATCCGCCATCGAACAGCGCCAGCCCCCGCGACGGCTCGCCGCCAAACAACATGTCCAGATGCGCGAGTATCGAACCATGGCCGATCAGCTCACGAAACGCGCCGAGAGCGCACAGCAACAGCGCAAATCCGGCACCCATGGTCAGGCCGTCCCGCACGCTGGCAAGAATCGAATTGCGCGATGCGAATATTTCGGCACGGGCGACGATTGCGCAGTTGGTCACGATCAGCGCAATGAAAATCCCCAGGGACCGTCCCAGCGCAGGAAACCAGGCAAGGACAATAAGCTGAATACAGGTCACCATGCTCGAAATGATGAGCACGTACATCGGTATCCTGATTTCGGGACGGATGAAGTGCCGCGTTGCGGAGACCAGCGCATTGGACAACACGAGTACCAGCAGCGTGGCAAGCCCGAGTCCCAGTCCATTGACAAATGTGCCGGTAACGGCGAGCAGAGGACATAGCCCAAGCAGCTGTACCAGGCCCGGATTATCGGTCCACAGACCGGACCGAAGGCTGTCGCTGATCGTCGTCATTCCTGCTCCGCTCCCGCATCCGCCGTTGCGGTGTTTCGCGCAAAGACCTCGTCTCGGTGTGTCTCAAAGTATAGCAATGTTTCCTTGATCGCTTTGACCACAGCTCGCGGTGTGATCGATGCGCCGGTCAACTGATCGAAATCGCCGCCGTCGCGGCGAATTGCCCAGCGTGACACTTCCGGACTGCCCAGGGACCTTCCGGAAAATTGCAATATCCAGTCGGAGCGCGAGGAATCTATCAGGTCACCGAGTCCTGGAGTCTCCTTATGCTCGAGCACCCGTACGCCGGTGAGCGCACCCGATGCGGCAACGCCGACCAGTAACTTGATCGGCCCGGTGAACCCGTCGCGTGCACTGACAACGAACAGGGCGGCAACCGGCTGCGCGTCGGCAAAAACCCGGTACACAGTGACAGCTGCGTCACCCGGAAGGTCATGCGGAGCCGGTATGATCAGGGTGGACTCGGACAGCTTGCCGTCATAGGACAGGCCCGCTAGCACCGGCGCCAGGCTCTGCTCGAGGTAAGCCTGCTCGTTGGCAGCGATGCGCGGCGCCGCGGTCCGATACGTGATTGCGACCAGCGCCGTGCATATGGCAGCGAGCACTGCCAGGATCACCGCGCTGCTCCAGATCTGCGGACTGCTTTTCTCGTTGCTCATCACCGTCCCCAGGTCTTCTTCGGATGGCCGACGATGCGCGGCCGGGTCAGGTAGTCGATTGCCGGTGTCGCCATGTTCATCAACAGAACGGCAAAAGCAACGCCATCGGCGTAACTGCCCCAGCGGCGAATCGCATAGGTCAGGAAGCCGATGCCGAACCCGTAAATCAGTCGCCCTCGCGGGCTCGTCGCTGCCGTTACCGGGTCGGTGGCGATGAAAAAAGCGCCCAGTATGGTGCCGCCGCTGAAGAGATAGAAACCGGGACTGGCATGTACAGCAGGATCGAAAAAGTAAAAGAGTCCGGCCGGCAGCAACAGCCCGGTCAACACGCCAACCGGAATCTGCCATCGGATAATCTTTCGCAGCAGCAGCCAGGCGCCGCCAATTGCCGTGAAATTGCCAATCCATTCCCAGCCACGCCCGCCGAAGTCGCCCATCATCGGGTAACTTCGCATTTCTTCGAATGTGCTCATCGAATTGAGCCCGGCCTTGACAACGTCGAGCGGTGTGGCGCGACTGATCGCATCAAAACTCAGGTAATCGGGAAACGTTCCCGTCAGCGTGTAACGTGCCGTTTCGTACAGGCTGAGATAGTGATAGTCGAGGTCTCCGATTCGCGGCGCGGTCCAGAGATTGAGGTCCATCGGAAATGCCACCAGCACCACGACGTAGCCGGCCATCGCCGGATTGAACAGATTGAACCCGAGTCCGCCATACAGGTGTTTCGCCACCACCATGGCGAAAAGTGCCGCGGTGGCGGTCACCCACCATGGCGTCAATGCGGGCAGCGCAAACGCCAGCAAAGCGGCGGTGACCATGGCGCTGAAATCACCCAGCACCGTCTCCACCGGCCGATGCCGAAGCCGCAACATCGCCGCTTCTCCTGCAGCGCAAAAAATCGCGGCGATCAGCAGGTTGAAAATGAATCCGGGACCGAAATACCAGACATAGGCCAACGCTGCCGGAATGAGTGCGTACAGGACCTGCCGCATAACACTGGCGACGTCCGTCGACGGCGTTACAAAAGGGGCGTCGCGTCGTTCGAAATCCATGCTGTCAGGCCTCGTCGTCCTGGCGATTCTTGTCCCGGTTGCGATCGAGAATTTCGCGGATGGCGTCAGGTCCGGCGCGCAGCGCGGCCTGCTTTTGGCCGGCCAGCTGCCGTTCCCGTTCCGCCTGCTCCTGCTGCAACCTGGCGCTGCGGGCTTCGAAACGCAGTCTGGCACGTTCGGCGCGCGCTTTCTCATCCGCCATTTCGCGCATGCGCGCCTTGGCCTGGCGGAAATCGGCGGTCAACGGTATGTGGCTCGGGCAGACCAGGTCGCAACAGCCGCACTCGATGCAGTCGGTGAGGCCGTGCGCCCGAAGCTGTTTCTCATTGTCTGAACAGGCGAACCAGTAGAGCTGTTGCGGCTGCAGTTGGATCGGACAGACCAACGCGCATTCGCCGCAACGTATGCACGGTTTCTCGTCGTCCGGCGGAATGACGTCCGACAAGACCAGGATGCAGTTGCTCGCCTTGACCAGAGGAACGCGATCCGTGGTCACGGACTTGCCCGTCATGGGTCCACCGACGATCATCTGGCTTGCCCGCTCGGTATAGCCACCGGCTATTGCAATCAGCTCCGACACGGGCGTGCCGATTCGCGCCTCGACATTCACCGGCGAGACCACGCCGTCGCCGGTGACTGTCGTGATCCTTGAAATCAGCGGCTCGCCGTCGTGGATCCATCGATAGATTGCTGCAGCAGTGCCGACGTTCTGCACCACGCAACCCACGTCGGTCGGTAGGCCACCACTCGGTACCTCGAGATTGGTCACGAGTTGCACCAGCTGATCTTCGCCACCCGACGGGTAGATCGTGGGAACCTGTTTCAACACGATGCGCTTGTCGTCCAGTTCGCCGAGCGCCGTTGCAAGGCCGTGTATGGCATCAGGTTTGTCACTCTCGACCGCAATGAAGCAATTGCCGAGACCCAGTGCATGCATCAGGATTTGAGCGCCACCCAGAACTTCGGCCGCTTGCTCACGCATCAGCATGTCGTCACAACTGATGTACGGCTCGCATTCGACGCCATTCAGAATCAGGTGCGTTAACGGCGCCGTCACTGCCTGCATCAGCTTTTGCGCTGTCGGAAAAACTGCCCCGCCGAGACCGACAATGCCGCCATCGAGTATGGTTTGCAGCAAGTCGTCCGGTGCCATTGATTCGTAGCGCAAGGGGCGATTCTCGTAACGAAAGGCGACATCTTCGCCGTCGCTTTCGAGCACGATGCAGGGTCCGGTTTCACCGTGCCGCTGTGACACAGGCCAGGGCTCTATGGCAACCACCTTGCCGGAGGTCGGGGCATGAATCGGCGCGCTCAATGAGCCATACGCGGTCGCGATCAATTGTCCTTTCAGGACTGCCTCGCCGATGTCGATTACAGGTTGCGCGGCTTCGCCGACATGTTGCGTGAGCGGAATGAACAACTGGGGCGGTACAGTTGCCGTCTGAACATGGCGTGCCGTCGACGCTTCTTTCTCACCTGGCAATCGCAGTCCGCCATGCAACTTGCCGAGGTCATAGGTCGCCGCCGCGGTCATCGGGCGGCAACCATGCTGATGCAGTCGACCGGGCAGCGTGGCAGGCACAGCTCGCAGCCCGTGCATTCCACTGCGATGACCGTGTGCATGAAGTGATGCGCGCCAACGATTGCATCGACCGGGCAGGCATGCCGGCAATAAGTACAGCCGATGCACAGTGATTCGTCTATTAGCGCAACCTTTGTCACGGCGACCGGCTCGTCCAGCGTTGGCGCGTCGCGACCCAGCAATGCCGCCAGCCGCTGTACTGTATCCTGGCCGCCTGGGGGACAGAGATTAATGGCAACCGCCGCCTCGACAATCGCGGCGGCATACGGCCGGCATCCCGGGTAGCCGCATTGACCGCATTGCGTTTGCGGAAGGAGTTCATTGACTTGATCGACCAGCGTATCGACATTTGCGGGCAATCGCCGGCTGGCGAGGCTCAGCAACAGTCCGGCAACCAGTGCAATAGCAGTGATCGCAATGATCGCCGTTAACACAGCGGTCAGCATGCCAGTCCTTCAACCGCGGCCGGCACCGGTCACGGCCTTGCCATGCCGGAGAATCCCATGAAGGCAAGCGACATGATACCTGCTGTCACCAGGGCGATAGCGGTACCTCGGAATGGCAACGGGATGTCGGCGGCGTCAAGCCGCTCGCGAATGGCGCCAAACAACACCAGCACGAGGGCGAAACCCATCGATGCCCCAAAACCGAAGAATACCGATTGAGCGAAGCCCTTCGCCTGCTGGACATTGAGCAGCGCCACGCCGAGCACCGCGCAATTGGTGGCAATCAACGGGATGTAAATTCCAAGCACTTGGTCAAGCAACGGACTCAAGCGCCGCACCATGATCTCCGTGAATTGCACGCTGACTGCAATGACGAGAATGAAACCGATGGTCTGCAGGTACTCGAGCTGCAGCGGCACCAACAGGTAATGGTGCAGCAGGTAGCTGACTGCGGACGAGAGAGTCAGCACAAATGCGGTGGCAAGCGACATGCCAAACGCCGCTTCAAGATTCCGCGACACCCCCATGAACGGACACAGGCCAAGGAACCGCACCAGTACAAAGTTGTTGACCAGTACTGTGCCGATCAGGATGAGAATCAGTTCGCTCATGGAATGGCCGTAACAAT
>JAHKKM010000290.1 GCA_020027645.1 Pseudomonadota bacterium | reverse complement strand
TTTCAGTATTACCAAGCTGGCTGTTGACGTAGCCGATCGTCAGCCAGATTCGCTGATAGGATGGATCCACGGCCACGCCTTCATCGAGTTGGCGCAGCGCTTCATCGGATCTGCCGAGGTAATGCAGGGTCAAACCGAGGTTGTTGTGTACGTCCACATTGTTCGGATCAAAGGCAAGCAATTGTCCATAGCGTTCCGCGGCCAGGTCGTATTGCCTGTTGGCAAAGAACGCATCGGCCTGGCGGGAGATTTCGATGGGATCCGTCGGGGTTGCCTGTATCGGATCAGTCGAACCAAGATCCTTGATATCCGCCGCCGTAATTCCAGCAGGCCAAATCGCCGGCGGCTGGTTCGTAGTTGACGGTTGAACGGCAACCGTTGCCGGATCGGCACGGTAATACTCGCGAGTGACCGCAAAAACCACCAGTCCGCTGGCCACTTGCAAAAGAACTATTGAAAACCAGAATCTGGTATCGCGAATCATGACTGGTGTCCCGATGAATGACTGGAAAGACCGTTGCGCCGCCAACTGCTCTTCGGGCGCAAGAACATTGTACCTGCGATGCGGTGATTCGTTTCGCCAAAGCGGTATAGAGGCAGGTACAGGGATTGCAGTATGTGCGCAGCGGCACCCGCAACCTACAATGCGCTCATCGACGCCGGCGGGCCCGACGTCACGATTCTGGACCAGGGCTGATGGTAACTGCGGATCTCGGACTACAAAAACTGCCTTTTCATTCACGCGGGAGACCCCGGGTCTTCGTACACTATTACTGGCAGCGGGAGGCTCACCAGTTTCTGTGTGATATTTTGAGAGACAGGGGCGGCGTGGGCTTGTTGTACGGTCCGGAATCCTCGGGAAAGACTACGCTTGTATCCCAGTTCGCGCGCGGCCTGCCTGCGAATATTGCGGTTTCGATGATTGACGGAACCCGCCTGAAACCGGCGGAACTCTTGCAGCGCACGTGGTCCGGATTCGGATTTGCGCGGGTCGCCGGGACCGAGAACGAGTTGCTGAAAATTCTGACATTGTTCGTAAGACACCAAGCGCGGAAATTTCAGCCACCCGTACTCGTAGTGGAAAACATCAACAGGATGTACCCGGCAGCGCTGAGCCTCCTCTGTAAATTAGCTGCGCTCAGAACACAACAGGGCTATGCGTTGCGATTGGTTCTGGTGAGCTCGAACGCCGCATTTTCTATCGTGCACGCACCCGCAATGTATCCCTTATCAAGCCGGATGATTGGGGCATTCCAGCTTGGCCCGCTGACCGCTGCCGAGTCCGTGCGATACCTGCATGCCAAGCTCCGCGCCAGCGAGTTCACTCGACCTGAAGAATTGCTGCCTGAGACAGTCTGTAATTCGCTGCACAGGGCATCGGGCGGCTGGCCGGGCCACCTCGACAGGCTCGCGCAGCGCGCACTGGCCAAGCAAGTCCTGGCACCACGTGACCAGCTGCAAGCGGCCGAGTCGCAGCCTGCCGTTACACCGTCACCGTCGGCCGTATCACAGACGGCGAAGACTGGCAGCCGCACGTTGTTCCTCACGCTTAACGGGGTACGCAGCGACGATGCGCTTTATCTCGTTGATCTGAAGAGCAGCAATGGCTCGTTCGTCAATTCGAAACGAGTGCAGATCCAGGCATTGAGGCATGATGACGTCATCGCGCTCGGCAACCACGGAATCAAGCTGATCAGCCCGGACAATTCGCGCAGGGCGCAGCCACAGCCCAAGCTCGCGGACACAGCAAAAATGAAAGCGCTTGCGGATCTTCGACGTCAGAAGGAATCGCGGGAATCAATGACTTCGTTGCAGGCGAAGAAATTCACGTAGTTGCAAATGACGTTGTGACCACGGACTTGCGCAAAATCAGGGCATACTTGCCCAGCGGATTTTCCGCTTCACCCTGCTACCGTCTGTTCCGTGCAGACGACTTCGAATACGATTGACGAAGCTCAGTGCTCCGCCAGCTCGGCGTCGACCTTTTCAAGCACCGACCCCGTGTGAGAAATAGCTTCCTCATAACCGGCCAGAGTGTTGTGCTCGGTCCAAAAGTGAATTGCCGCTGAGCGCTTGTACCGTTTATAGATGGCGTAGAGTTCAATCATCGCCTGTCTCAACTGGTTGTTCCGAATAACCTGCAGATTTCCGGTTGCTTCCAGATCATCAAAAGTCGTCGTGGTCGGCTCGAAATCCGGAAACAGCCAACCAGTTGAAAAATAGTCACGTGTGGCCTTTATGAGTTCGGCATTCGTCGCAGCAGGATTGTTCATGGCCGCCGCAAATCTCTGGATAACTTGCCGCGCAGCATTTGCGGTCTCGCGGTATTGGGAAAACCTGGCAACGTTGGAACGCATTTCAGACGCGATGCGTTCCAGGTAGGCGCGTTCCAGTTCGGAATTCCGGCGCTGCTCGTTCAGATTGCTGAGCTGAACCGCAATCATGATACCTATTACGATGAGCAGGACTTCACCGACAGCACGGGCAAGGTAGCGACCAATCCTGTTGTCGGAGAGCATTTCCGCTCGCAGCTTCCGAAATGAAGTTTCCATGAGCAAATAGGGGCCGAACCGATTTCCTGGCAAAAAATCGGTTCGATCCAACTTTTCCCCGATTGATAAGCAGCGCCTCGAACAGCAGAATATGCCTAGGCTTTCCCTTAATAAATGAGCGACACAACATGGGTAAATTCGGCACGGGTCAAGCAATACGGCGTAGGGAGGACCAGCGGTTCATAACCGGCACCGGTTGCTATACAGGCGACCTTCGTTTCGCCAACCAGGCATACCTTTATTTCTTTCGCTCGCCGTATGCGCATGGCAAGGTCAGAAAACTCGATGTTGCAGCGGCTCGCACGGCGCCCGGTGTCATCGCCGTCTATACCTCGAAGGAACTCACCGCAGCAGGGTTACGCGACGTGCCTGGCATGGCCCTGCTCCCGTTTGCTGTCGGAGGACCAAAGGATGCCCTGCAGCAGCCTCCGCTGGTTCGGGACCGGGTTCGATACGTGGGAGAACCGGTTGCCGCGGTGCTTGCGGAAACGCTGGCCGAGGCAAGAGGCGCGGCCGAGCTGATTGAACTCGAACTTGACGAACTCGAGGCGGTGGTAACGCCAAGCGACGCATTGAGCAAAGGTGCCGCGACCGTTCACGAGCGAGTACCCGGCAACCTTTTTGGCACGCTCACCTATGGCGACCGCGCAGCGACTGACGGCGTATTTTCCAAAGCAGCGCACGTCGTCACGATCGATGTGCTGAACAACAGGCTCGCGCCGACAGCAATGGAACCGCGCGGCTGCAACGTCGACTACGATGCAGCAAGCGGCAAGATCACCGTGCACCAGGGATGCCAGGGCGCACATTCCTTGCGCGAACGGCTGTTGGAGACCATGGACATCGAGCCCGACAAGCTGCGAGTCATAGCGCCGGACGTCGGCGGTGGTTTCGGCCTCAAGTTTTTCCTGCAGTGCGAAACCGTGCTCGCTGTGTTCGCGTGCCGGACAAACCGGCGGCCCGTGAAGTGGGGTGCCGATCGTTTCGAAAGTTTCCTGTCGGATCTCCACGGACGCGACCACGCAAGCCATGCGGAACTCGCCATGGACGATGACGGGCGATTTCTCGCCGTCAAGGCGACCATCAACGCCAATATCGGAGCGTACTGCTCGCAGGCCGGTACCGTAATTCCCTGGTTCGGTGCCTGCATGACGACAGGTGTTTATGCAGTCCCGACCGTTTTTGTCGACGTAAACCTGGTCGTGACCAATACGGTGCCTACAGACGCCTATCGCGGCGCCGGCCGGCCCGAGGCCGCGTACCTGATCGAGAGACTGGTGGAAAAGGCGGCCCGGCAGCTCCGCATGGACAGCGTCGAACTCAGGCGCCGGAATTTCATACGTCCCGAACAGTTCCCGTACAAGACTGCGACCGGTCGCAGTTACGACTCCGGGGAATACGAACGCATTATGGACAGCGCGTTATCCCGCGCCGGCTGGAAGGATTTCGAGCAGCGCCGCAAAGCAAGTAAAAAACGCGGACGGCTGCGTGGCATAGGTCTTTCCTATTACGTCGAAATCTGTTCGATACTGGGAGACGAGCATGCCTATATCGAGTTCGGCAAAGATG
>JAHKKM010000112.1 GCA_020027645.1 Pseudomonadota bacterium | reverse complement strand
GCCGGGGCGACCGCAACCGATGCCTTGGCTGTGTTGACGACCGTGGCCGGGGGGGTTGCAATCGCTGGCTTCGGTTTGTCCGCGACAATAGGCGGGGCAACGGCAATCGTTTGCTTTGGCGCATCGACGACCATTGCCGGCGCGACGGTGGGCTCGAAGACAACCGGCCGCGCGGCCTCGGGTTCTGGCGTGAACGGGACTACGGGTATTGGTTCGAACTCTGTGGTGACGGCCTTCGCAATTGGCGGTTCCGTATCGATGACGACTTTCGCCGGCGCCGCCACCGGCGGTTTCACCTCGACCTTGGCCTTTGGCGGTGTTGCCGGTCGCGATAACGGCGCTTCGACATCGCGATCGGGCTTTCTTATGACCCTGCTGTATCTGCCTGGCGGCAGAGTGGGCTGCACGCCGAATTCCTCATTTGCCACGTGCTGTACGAGCTGCGGCATGATCAGGGTTGCACCGGCTTCCGCGGCGGCAGCCAGTACCGACTCGCAAAGATTGTTGAGTACGCGCGGCACGCCCTCGGAACATCGGTACAGCATGTCGATCGCACCTGGATCGAAAATAGCGTCGAAGTCTCCGCCAACCGCGCGGATGCAATGCTTGAGGTAGCCCTGAACCTCGGCGGCGCTAAAGGGGACGACTGTCTGCCGCAGTCGTATGCGTTGCCTAAGGCGGGCGAGGTCGGGCAGCGACAGGCGCTCGGCCAGTGATGGTTGTCCCATTAATACGATGCTGGCCCCGGCACTGTCGCCGCTCTCCGCAGCTGTCAGTGCCTCGAGTTCAATGAGGGCGTCATTACCGATGCGTTCGGCATCCTCGACGACGATGAAGGCTCGCGTGCCGCCGATCGCCCAGTCGTGCAACAGTCTCTTGAATGCGGCGAAGCGCTGGATCGTGCCGTTCGGCTGGCGGCTGACATTGAATTCCGTCAGTAACAGTTCCAGCACCTCGTCGGCTGCGAGCTGCATTCGGCCGACACGCGCAACGGCTCGTTTGCTGGTGATGGCTTCGAGAGCGCGATTGACCACAGTGGTCTTGCCGACACCGACAACTCCGGTGACGCTGACCACAGCATCCGTGGCCGCGAGCGCTTTCTTCAGGTTCGCCATGACCTTGACCTGGGCAGGCCCGACAAACACGCCAGACGCTTCATGGCTGGAGCGGAAGGGTCGCGTCTTCAGACCGAAATGTTTTTCGTACATGGCAGCCCTGTTAACAAATTTCCTGCGGCCATGGATATCAAGCCACAAGCCGTAACGGCAGTCTGCCGTTGATTGCCTTGAACTGCAGGGAGTTATGTCACAGAAAGTGAGGCTGGATGCGGCGTCAGGCACGTTCTGACCGGTTAAGGTGACATGCACCGACGTTATGTTTAATTGCTGCGACAAACGCGTCGGAAATCGGGCCTTTGCTACACTGCCGGCCCATGGATGAATTCATGAAAGCGGCGATTGCTGAGGCCCGCAAGGGACGGGATGCCGGTGGCGTACCCATCGGATCCGTCCTGGTCATCGACGGCGTCATCGTCGGACGCGGGCACAATCAGCGGGTGCAACAGGGCAGCGCGGTACTGCACGCGGAAATGGATTGCCTGGAAAATGCCGGGCGGCTAAGTGCCGCCGATTACCGCAAGGCTACGCTTTACTCGACGCTTTCACCCTGCGACATGTGCAGCGGTGCCATTCTTTTGTACCGAATTCCGCGGGTGGTCATAGGCGAGAATTCGACCTTCAAGGGGCCGGAGGAGTACCTGCGATCGCGGGGTGTCGAATTGCGCCATGCCCACAGCAGTGAATGCCGTCAGCTGATGACGGACTTCATCTCAGCGAGCCCGTCTCTATGGAACGAGGATATTGGCAAAACCTGAGTGGATGCGGCCAGGCGATCGGCGCGATTACAGATTTCAGGGCCCTATGCTGAGGCGCAGGAATCCGCCATCGGATACGCCGAGGAAAATACCAATCGCATCACTTTTCCAGAAGGTCACCAGCCTGTCGCTGTCGAACTCGGCCAGGCGGTAGGACAGGGATGTTCGATCGGCGAAGGCGTCGATCAGCTGGAAGTCATACACGGAGAGAGCGGCGCCGGACCAGGCAACATTGGTCGGCTCGCGCAGGCTGAATCGTGTGGCGAGCGATGGCGTGATCATGTGCGCTTCTACGCACCAGCGTTTCGGCAAAAGTGAAGAGCCGGCAGGCACAACAACTATGCCATCCTGTTGTGTCGTTTCGCTTTGCAGGTCTGCGGCGTTTGCCTGCATGGCCAGCGGAATCAGCATTGACACCGCTGCAACGGCCACCATCCTGGTCACATGTCTGCTCATTGGCACGGCTCCCTGCCATCGTCACAGCGCGACTCGAACGATGTTGATTATGCCGTCAGGCGGTTTGCGCACACAGGAACTGCATCAAACTGCAGCTGATTTTGCCTTGCCAAATATGTCAAATTCTGCGCCAGCCCTCGCGTTTATCCGCCAGCGTTTCGCAGCTCGTCCTCGATCCAGGCATCGACCAGTGCATCGAGTATGTCGATCGGCAGCGAACCGCTGCCAATCACGGTGTCGTGAAATCGCCGCAGGTCGAAATCGGGCCCGAGCACTCGCTCGGCTTTTTCCCGCATGGCGCGTATGCGGATTTCACCGATCTTGTATGCCAGTGCCTGCGCCGGCCAGGTGATGTAACGATCGACTTCATTGCGAATTTCAAGTTCGCTCAAGCCCGTGTTCTGCAGCATGAAATCGATCGCCTGTTGCCGCGTCCAGCCAAACGCATGCATGCCGGTGTCGACAACCAGGCGGCAGGCGCGCCAGGCTTCGTAGGTCAGGCGGCCGAAATCACTGTAGGGATCGCGGTAGAAACCCATTTCCTTACCGAGGCTTTCCGAGTAAAGACCCCAGCCTTCGCCAAAGGCGGAGTGATAGACCGTGCGCCGGAACTCGGGCACATCAAGCTCCATTGCCAGTGCCGATTGCAAATGGTGCCCGGGCACGCCCTCGTGCAGGGTCAGGGCTTCCAGCGTGAACAGCGGCTCTGCATCGAGACTGGCGGTGCCGACGAAGTAGGTGCCCGAGGTCGTGCCGTCACCCGACGAACCCACGTAATAGGAGCCGCGGCCGGGACTGGCCTTGATGTTGTAGGTGCCGCGCGGCAGCACGGTAAAAAATCGCGGCAGCTCACCTTCGGCGGTCTTTGCTATCAGTGCCGCACGGCCGAGCAGCTCCGGCACGTCCTTCGCATAGAAGCGCGGATCGGTGCGCAGAAACTGCAGGAATGCATCGAAGTCTCCTTCAAACCCGGTCGCGTCGATAATCGAGTCCATTTCCCGGCGGATGCGGGCCAGTTCGGATTTGCCAAGTTCGTGGATTTCCGCCGGCGTCATGTCCGTGGTCGTGAAATAACGCACCCGCCAGTTATAGAAGTCTGCGCCGCCGTCGAGTTCTCCGATGCCGGCCGCTTTGCGGCAGTGGGGCATGTAGTCCGCATCGTAGAACTTCAGGAGTTCGCGATAGGCGGGAATGACCTTTTGCGCGATGAGTGCCGTGCCCCGTTCCCTGAAGTCAGCCTGTTGCTTCGCCGGGATCGATGACGGAAAACGCTCGAACGGTCCGTGCAGCGCACTGGTTGACGGATCATCGACGATGAGCGCCTGTATGCCTTGACGAACGCCCTGCATCGCATCGCACTGTTGCGTGTAGCCGCGCGTAACCGCTTCACGCATGAGGTCCAGGTGCTCGCGGTTGTAGCGTGGAAAGTCGTCGAGGCTTACCAGGTAATCCTCGTAATCGCTGGCGGTGAGAAACGACATGTTGGCCGGCGCGTCCGCAAAATAGCTGTGATAGCCGAACATCGAGGTGATCGGAAACAGCTGGTCCGGCTGCCGGTAGCTTTCCTGTTCTGCAAGGCGCTCGTAACGAAAAAGCTGATAACTCAGCTGTTGTGCCGCAGGCAGAGCGGCGACATCGATGGATGCGAGCCTTTCCAGTACGGCATCGTTGTAGTGTTGCCGGCGTGCCCGTGCGTCGGTCGTGAATTCGGCAAGCTTGCCGTGCATGCGCCAGGCATCCGGGTCGGTACGAAAGAACACCTGTTCGCGGTTGGCGGTTGCCCAGTGCTCATCGAGCAATGCTTTGAAGTCCCCACCAGGCGCGGCGTTTGCCGTCATCGATGCGGAAGCGAGGAACAACACAATGAATGCCAGTCGTTGCATGGTCGTGTCCTGAAGCGCAATTACCTCTTGTAACACTTAAACAAAGGTCGGCGCCATTGCCCGGGCATAGTCTTGTGCCTGCGGTAACGGAGGCCGGCAGGAATGCGCTGAGCCTTTGTGACAGAATGCCTCGCCATGAGCCTCCTGTCGCGCACCGAGCATTCATTGCCGAGTAGCTGGTATTACGATACCGCGCACTATGCCCGCGAGCTCGATGCAGTCTGGTACAGCGATTGGGTTTGCGTCGGGCGGCTCGAGGAAATTCCGCGCGCTGGTGACTTTTTCGTGGCCGGCATCGGCAATCAGCGCTTGATCGTGACTCGAAATGCCGAGGGCCTGCTTCGCGTTTTCCACAATACCTGCCGCCATCGCGGTTCCGTGTTGTGTACCGAGGATCGCGGGCGGTTTCGCAACGGCCGCATCATCTGCCCTTACCACACCTGGACCTACACCCTGGATGGCGATCTCGCTGCCACGCCGTCACGATTGCCGATTGCGGATTTTCGGGATGCCGATTACTCGCTGTACCGGGTGCATGCCGATACCTGGGGTGGCTACATCTTTGTCAACCTTTCGCACACGACAGAAACCTCGCTTGCGGATTTCCTCGGATCTGAAGCGCGTTTGCTGCAGCGATGGCCGTTGGCTCAAATGAAATCGGTACAACAGGACCGCCGCACACTGGCCTGTAACTGGAAGGTGTTCTGGGAGAATTACTCCGAGTGCTATCACTGTCCACGGGTGCATCCGGAGCTGTGCAAGCTGGTTCCGCTGTATCAGCAGGCAGTGCTGAGTTACACCGATACTCCGGACTGGCAACCGCAGCAGCCGGGCGACGATGGCCGGCCACGGGTTGCGCCCGGGCTTCGAACCTGGACCATGGACGGCCAGTCGACATTGCCGGTGCTGCCCGGGTTGAGCGAATCCGACATTGCGAGCGGTGTGTGTTTTGCGTCATTCACGGCCAGCATGTTTGTGGTCGCACACCCGGACTATGTTCGAAGTGTCCGGGTCCTGCCGCGTGGCCCGGAGTCGACCGAACTCGTTGTCGACTGGCTGTTGCTCCCGGACACGGCCAACGCCGGCGAATTCGCGCGCCTCTTCGCCGTCGGACGCCTGTTGCTGGAACAGGACGGGCGCGTGTGCGAACTCAACCAGCAGGGACTGAAGAGCCGGCGCCACGAGCATGGCATACTGGTTCCGCAGGAATATGCCCTCTGGGATTTCCACCAGTGGCTTAAGGCAAAATTGAACAGCGACCGCACTGACGTGCCAGGCCGCAGCATAAACAAGGGGGACGCATGTCTTTGAGACGCCTGACCGCGCGGCCGGTCCTGTTCTTATTTCTGTTTCTGTTCGAATTGGCCGCCTGCCAGGCGGGCACACAGGACACCGAGCACAAACGGCTTGAGGCTCGCGCCAAAAACGTCACGATCATCCGTGACGACTTCGGTGTACCGCACGTCTATGCGAAGACCGATGCAGACGCCGTCTTCGGCATGCTGTACGCGCAAAGCGAAGACGACTTCAATCGCATCGAGCAGAACTACATCTGGGCGACCGGCAGGCTGGCGGAAGTGGAGGGCGAAGACGCGCTTTACAGCGACCTTCGGGCGCGACTTTACATGACAGTCGACGAGGCCAAAGCAGCCTACGCATCGGCGCCGGACTGGCTGAAAGCCCTTTGCGATGCCTTTGCCGATGGCCTGAATTATTACCTGCTCTCGAATCCAGAAGTTAAACCCAGGTTGCTGACCCGATTCGAACCGTGGATGCCGATGTACTTCAGCGAGGGATCTATCGGTGGCGATATCGAGCAGATACCGTTGGAGGGAATCCAGCAGTTCTACAGTGGCGAGGAACCGGCAAAAAGCATTCGCAGTGCATCACGCCGTTTCGAGGAGCCACGCGGATCGAACGGTTTTGCCATTGCCGGCAAACTCACCGAGTCGGGCAATGCAATGCTGCTGATCAACCCGCACACCTCGTTTTTTTTCCGCGGCGAAATGCACGTGGTCAGCGAGGAGGGTCTGAACGCCTACGGTGCGGTCACCTGGGGGCAGTTCTTCGTTTACCAGGGCTTCAACGAGAACACCGGCTGGATGCACACCTCGACAGCCGTCGATTTCATCGATGAATTCATCGAGGACGTGTTCGATGAGGGAGGCCAGCTCAGGTATCGCTACGGCGAGGAAATCAGGCCGCTGCAGGTTTCGCAAGTCACGTTGCGTTACAAGGACGGCGGCGCGATGTCCGAACGCACGTTCCCCATGTATCACACAGACCACGGCCCGGTAACACATGCGATCGACGGCGAATGGGTGGTCACCCGGATCAACTGGGACCCGGTGCATGCGCTGGAGCAGTCGTTCACGCGGACCAAGCTCGATGGCCATGCGGCATTCCGCGAAATGATGAATATCCGCACCAACTCGTCGAACAACACGGTGTACGCAGATTCACAGGGTAACATTGCCTATTACCACGGGAATTTCGTGCCAAAGCGAAACCCGCAATTCGATTTCTCAAAGCCGGTTGACGGCAGCGACCCGGCGACGGACTGGCAGGGACTGCACACGGTCGACGAAACTGTGACTATCCTGAATCCGCCCAACGGCTGGATTCAGAACTGCAACTCGACACCTTTTACTGCAGCCGCGGAGTTCAGTCCGCTGCCGCAGAATTACCCGCCGTACATGGCCCCGGATCCCGAGAATTTCCGCGGCATTCATGCGGTGCGCGTCTTGACCGGTCAATCCGGGATCACGCTCGATAAACTGATCGAGCTCGCCTATGACCCTTATCTTCCGGGCTTCGAGCAATTGATTGCCGGGCTCATCGGAGCTTACGATCAAAGCGGGGAACCGTTGCCGGAAATCGCGGATGCCATCGCCGTGCTTCGTGACTGGGACTTGCGGGTGTCCGTGGATTCGGTGGCCATGACACTCGCGCACTTCTACGGGTCCGCGTACGAAGAAAAGGGTGCAATTCCCGCCAGCCTGCAGGGCGCATCGGAAATGGAAACGATCAACTATTTCGGCAGCGGTTCACCGGCGGAGGAGCGTCTGCGCATCTTCACCGAAACAGTTGCTATGCTCGAGTCCGATTTCGGCAAGTGGAATACGCCCTGGGGCGAGGTCAACCGCTACCAGCGCCTGACCGGCGACATCCAGCAGCCGTTCGATGACAACGAACCCTCATTGCCGGTGGGCATGGCGTCGGGGAACTGGGGAGCGCTCGCGTCGTTTGGCGCAGATCGGTTTCCGGGCACCAAACGGATCTACGGAACCTCCGGCAACAGTTTCGTCGCGGTAGTGGAGTTCGGCGACAAGGTCCGCGCAAAAACCCTGCTCGCGGGCGGGCAGAGCGGCGACCCGGATTCACCGCATTTCGACGACCAGGCGCAACGCTACGTCGACCGCGAGTTCAAGGACGTTGCGTATTACCGTGAAGATGTCGAGCGGCGCGCCTCCCGCACTTACCATCCCGGCGAATGACGCGGGGCACAAAGTAGAACTTGCTGTCTTGATGTTGCAGAGGATCATGCAATAGCGGAGGCCATCGTGCTTGTCGTCAACAACCTGGTGAAGCAGTACGGCGATGTCGTTGCGGTCGAGGGCATCAGCTTCGAAGCGCGCAAGGGCAGCGTATTCGGCTTGCTCGGGCCCAACGGGGCCGGCAAGTCCACCACTATCAAGTGCATTTCCGGATTGTTGCAGCCGACCTCCGGATCGATCACGGTTGGCGGGCTCGATGTGCAGGAGCAGGCCAAGGCCGCGAGGAAATTGCTCGGCGTGGTGCCACAGGAACTCGCGATTTACGAGGATC